>JAYWEP010000001.1:0-7094 GCA_043779205.1 Chthoniobacter sp.
AGCCCTCGCCCTCGACCCCGCCGCGCGCTACCGCAGCGTCGAAGCCCTCCAGGCCGACCTCCTCGCCTACCAGACCGGCTTCGCCACCGGCGCGGAAAACGCCGGCGCGTGGAAGCAGGCCGCGCTTTTCGTCAAGCGCCACAAAGCCGTCAGCATCGCCACCGCCATCCTGCTCGTCGTGATCAGCGCCGCGCTCGCCAATGTCTTCCTCAGCGAACGCCGCCAGCGCCTCACGATCGAGCGACTCCTCAGCACCGCACCCACCTTCGTCGCGCAGGCCGGCACGCTCATCGGCGACGGGAAATTCGACGACGCCCTCGACAAGCTCGCCTTCGCCATCGAGCTCGCCCCGCGCCTCGCCCGCGCCCACCTGCTGCGCGCCCACGCCCTCCAGACCCTGCTCCGCTTTCCCGAGGCTCTCGCCAGCTTCCAGACCGCCCTGAGCCTCGCCCGCGACCCGGCGGAAGTGGCCGACGCCCGCGCCAACATCGACCTGTGCGAAAAAATCCATCGGGAAAACCTCGGCCAATCCGAGCTGCTGCCCAAAAGCCTGGCCGAGCTGACCGAAGCGCTCTCGCGCCAGGGGCGGATGGCCGAGGCACTGGCGCTCGCACCCGCTGCCGGCCTCGCGGAGAAATTCCGCTACGAGGCCATGCTCACCAAGCTCATGGCGCTGTTCAAGATTCCCGCCTCGGAGAGCGATCAGTTTCGGAAAAGGCTCCGCATCGAAGACAGCGGCTTATTTGCCCTCGATCTGAGCAGCTTGCCCATCAGCGATTTATCGCCGCTCCAAGGACTTCCCATCCGATCTCTTCATCTTAATCTGTGCGACAATGTTTCGGATCTAAGCCCTTTGAAAGGCATGCCGTTAGATGACCTTGAGATTGGGAAGACAAAAGTGTCTGACCTTTCGCCGCTGCGAGGGATGAAATTGAAACGGCTCATGGCCTATAATACCAAGATCACCGATCTATCGCAGCTCGCCGGTATGCCACTAAAGGAGTTGCATCTTGCGGGGTGCGTAGAGGTTTCCGATCTTCGCCCGCTGAAAGGAATGCCGTTGGAAAAACTGAATTTTGAGGCAACTAAAGTCGCCGACATCGCCATCCTCAGAGGAATGCCGCTGCGCGAACTCGCACTCATCGGCACCAAGGTGCGAGACGTGGCCATGGTCGCGGAACTCACCGCGCTCGAGGCACTCACGATCCCGCCCGATGCGATCAATATCGATGCCTTACGCCACCTGCCGAATCTCAAACGCATCGGCTACGCATATGGCCAACTCACGTCTCCCGCCGAATTCTGGGCGCGCTACGACGCGCACAAGTGATATGGAGCGCGGCGATTCATCGCCGCTGTGGCTGGAGCGGAGCGACGTGGCGGGCGCACCGGAGCCGCGCCCCCCAGCCCGCCCCGGCGCTCCGCGCCCCACCGAAAGCGGCGATGAATCGCCGCACTCCAAAAGCGCTGTCGGCGCTGCGCTCTGCCAGCGCACGCCAAAGGCCGCTGCCGAATTTCAGGGCGAATCCGACGCTCCGAACCCCTCGTTCCCAAGCTCCAGCTTGGGAATGCCACTGTCTTCGAAGCTTCGCTTCGTCCGTGTGCGAGCAGCGCACGCTCCCTCTCGGTAAGACGCCTGCGAAGCGGAGCTTCGGGGACAAGTGCGTGCCCAAGCTGGAGCTTGGGCACGAGGTTGCGGGAAGGCGGCGTCTTTGCCGCGCGGGAAAAAGCCTTCCGCCTTCCGCCTTCCGCCTGCATCCTTTTCCCCATGCCCTACCACATCGACCTGCACTGCCACTCGTGGTTTTCCGGCGATGGGGTGAGCGCGCCGGAGGCGCTGATCGCAAGCGCGCGGGCGAAGGGGCTGCATGGGTTTGCGCTGACGGATCACAATACGTGCGACGGCTACCGGCACCTGCTCGATGCGGGGCTGGCGCGCGAGGATGGGCAGCCGGTGGATGGGTTTCTGATCATCCCCGGCGTGGAGGTGACGACGGCGGAGGGGCATCTGCTCTGCCTCGGGGTGGTGCTGCCGAATGGTCTGAAAGGCACGCCGGCGGCGGAGATTTGCCGGATGGTGCATGGGTTGGGCGGGCTGGCGATTCCGCCGCATCCGTACGATCTTTTTCGCGCGGGTATCCGCGAGGCGGTGCTGGAGACTTTGGAAATCGACGGGCTGGAGGTTTTCAACGCGGCGACGACGCTGAAGCGCTACAACCGGCAGGCTTTTGAATACGCCACGATGAGGAAGCTGCCGATGACCGCGGGCAGCGACGCGCACCATGAGGCGGCGATCGGGACAGCCTACACGATTTTGCACACGGAGGATTTTTCCGTGCGCGGAATCCTCGGGCAGATCGCGAAAGGCACGGAGCGGAACGAGCGCTACCTCAGCCGGCGCGACAAGCTGCGGAAGACTTTGAACAACTGGCTGCGGCTGCGGCGAAAGCGGAGCGCCCCTGGGTAGCGCACGCGCCCCGCGTGCTGGAATCGGCGCCTCGCCGATTCTCTTCTCATCCCGGATGGTGCGCGCGATCCGCCGCCGGGTGTCCGGCGGGGCGGCGGACACGACACGCGAGGGCGCGTGCGCTACCCGGATAGGGCACGCTACTTTTCCGCCTCCTCGTGCGCGCAGGTGATCATCGCGGGGGCGCCGCGGAGGTAGCGGCCCGGCCCGTAGAGGCGGGCTTCGATGGTGTGGGAGCGGCCGTTGCGGACGTAGCTCTCGAAGGCGTAGGTGAAGGCGTGGCGGCCGTCGCCCATGCCGCGCTCCTGCAGGTCTTCGCGGAACTGGTCGGCCTTCACGCGGGCGACCCAGGCGTAGTCGATGTAGATGTCCACCTGGAGCGCTTCGCCGGGTTTCGCGCGGTCCCAGGCGACGCCGGTGATGGTGTGGCAGTCGCACGTCTCCACGGTCTCCTCGCGGCGCGGGGCGACGCGCGGGGTGAGGTGGCCGTTGAAAAGCATGATGCCGAAAGCAAAGGCGTGGAAGGTGAGGACGATATTCGCCGCGCGCCACGCGGGGCCGGTGCGCCACACGCGGGCGGTTTTGTTCCAGCGGGAAAACCAGTCGTAACCGCAGAGCAGCGCGGCGTGGTAGGCACCGTAAAGGATGTAGCGCAGCTCGAGTCCGTGCCACAGGCCCATGAGTCCGAAGGTGAGGCAGAGGCCGGCGTAGTTCGCGGTGTGTTTGCCGGCGAACCATTTGCCTTTCACCGCCGCGAGCATGAAGCGCATGTGGACGTGATCGCGGAACCACGCGGAGAGGCTGATGTGCCAGCGCGTCCAGAATTCGCGGATGTTTTGCGAGAGAAAGGGCAGGTTGAAATTCTCCGGCGTGCGGATGCCGAAGAGCCGGCTGAAGCCGATGGCAAAGGCGCTGTAGCCGGCGAAATCGAAGAACAAATAAAACGTCTCCGCATACATCAGGCTCAGCTTGGCGAGCGGGCCGGAGATTTTCGCAGCGGGGCCGACCCAGTGCGCGTGGATGAGCGCGGCGAGGACGAATTTGTAGAGGAAGCCGCGGAAAATGCGGGAGACCGCGAAGTCACAATCGTCGAGAAACTCTGTGCGGGTGCGGGTCTTCAGCCAGTCCTGGCCGAAGCGCCGGTAGCGGTCGATGGGGCCGGAGGAGACGGCGGGAAAGAAAAAGAGGAACGCGAAATACTGCGTGGGCGGGAGCGTTTTCACCACACCGTCGTGGATGCTGAAGACGCCATCGAGCGCGCGGAAGGTGACGTAGGAAATGCCGAGAAAACCGAACGCGGTTTCGGCGGTGAGGAAGGGGAGCACCTTGGCGGCGACGAGCGGGAGCAGCGTGAGCGCGAGCGCGGCGTAGAAGGTGGCGCGCGTTTTCCAGCGGAGAAAGGCGAGGGCGACCGTGCCCTCGAACGCGGCGTAGGCGAGGACGATCCAAATCTCGCGCAGCTCGAAGCCAGGGCGGACGAGGAGGTCGTTGCTGAATTGCAGGCCGAGGACGCCGAGCGTGACGAGGAGCGTCCACCAGCGCCCGGCGCGTCCGAGGAGGCCGAGCAGGATCGTCGGGATGACGGCGTAGAGCAGCAGGCCGAAGAAGGGAAAATCGCCGAAGGGGATCATCCCAAAAGTTCCGCGAGCTTGCGGCGGTCGGCTTTGCCGTTGGCGGTCATGGGGAAGGCGTCCACGTAGAGGAATTTCCGCGGGATCATGTAGGCGGGGAGGCGCTCGCCGAGGCGGGCTTTGAGCTGCGCGGTGAAGGCGAAATCGCCGCCGGTTTTTTCCACGGCGAGGACGACGATGGCGGCGAGCGCGTCGATGCGGCCCTGCTTCTCCACGGGGAGCACGACGGCGTCGGCGATCTCGGGGAGCGCGCGGAGGTTGGCTTCGAGGTCGCCGAGTTCGATGCGGTAGCCGTTGACCTTCACCTGGCTGTCCATGCGGCCCTCGAAAAAAATCTGCGTCTCGCGCTCGCGGCCCCAGTCGCCGGTGCGGTAGGCGGGTGCGCCATCGAGGGTGAAGAACGCTTTCGCCGTGAGGTCGTCGCGCCCGAGGTAGCCGGGGCTGACGTTCGGGCCGGCGATGACGATTTCCCCGCGCTCGCCGTCACTCACGCGCTCGCCATTTTCGCCGAGAATGATGACGCGCGTGCCGGGCATCGCCGCGCCGACGGGCAGGGGCGACCACTTTTTCACCACCTCGCGCGTGATGCGAACGGAGGTCGTCGCGACGGTTGCTTCGGTCGGGCCGTAGGTGTTCCAGACCTCGGCCTGCGGGAAGCGTTCGAGCAGTTGCGACGCGGTTTCCGGCGCGAGCGTTTCGCCGCAGAAGAGGAACCGGCGCAGGTTCGGGAGCATCGTCTCGGTGAAGCTGCGCTCGATCATGCACATCTGCGCGAAGGACGGCGTGGAGACCCAGGTCGTGACGCCGGAGACATGGAAGGCGGCGTAGAGCGACTTCAAATTGGCGACGTGATCTTTGGTGATGCTGAAGAGCGTGCCGCCGGTGGCGAGGCTCGCGTAGAGATCCATGACCGAGAGGTCGAAGGAGAACGGGGCCTGGTTGAGAAAGGTTTCGCCGCCGGTGAGGAAGTGCTGCTCGGCGAGCATCCACGAGACGAAGTGGCTGAGGTTTGCGTGGGTGATGACGACGCCCTTGGGCTCACCGGTGCTGCCGCTGGTGAAGAGGATGTAGAAGGGGGAATTGGGCGATTGGGCGATTGGGCGATTGGATTGGGGGGAGGTTCGCGACGCGCGCGGGCGTGAGCGTGAGGGCCGCGCCGGCATTGGCGACGATGCGCTCGACGCGCTGTGCGGGAATCGAAATGTCGATCGGCACGTAGGGCCGTCCGCTTTTCACCGTGCCGAGAAAGGCGACGAGCATCTCCGGTTCCTTGTGCCCATGGACGGCGACGGGCGCGCGACTTTCGCCCAGCTCCGCGTCGAGCCATGCGGCCACGGTGTCGGAGCGGACGAGCAGCTCGCCGTAGGTGAGCACGCGGCCCTCGCTGAGGTGGGCCGGTTTGTCCGGGGTGAGGTGGCCCCAGCGGTCGATTTGCTCGGTCAGATGCACGCCTTAGAACTCCTGATAAATGAAGGGCGGTGTCGAGAAATCGCCGCGCCCGTAGATGGCGATGAGACCGGCGATGATCGCGAAATAGTAGAGTGTGAGGAGCGCGGTGCGGGTCCGCGGATGAGCCTCCAGCCAGGCTTGCAGGGTCTTCACGCGGCGAGGCGGCGGAGCACGTCCTCCACAAGTTTGCGCGGCGTGGCCCAAGCCTCGCGCTCGAATTCCGCGGGCGAAACCTCGACCCCGATTTCCTGCCCGAGCGCAACGATGAGCTGCACGGTTTTCATCGAGTCGAGGACTTGCAGGTCGTAGAGCGCGAGGTCGGGGTTCGTGCGGACTTCATCGGTTTCGGCGATTTCGGTGAGGACGGTGAGGATTTTTTCGGTGGATTCGGCGGCGGTCATGGGTGGTCAGGAATGAATGCGAAACTCGGGCGGTGGAATTTTTTGACCACGGATTTCGCGGATTTCACGGATTGTCAGGAAAAATCAAATCCGTGAAATCCGCGAAATCCGTGGTTCAAAAGCTGTCGTTCGGCATCGGTTCAAGGAATGGGCAGGCGCTCGTGGTAGAAATCGTCGAGCGTCTGGTTGTAATACACCCAGCCTTTCGCGCCAAGGTGATCGAGGTTGTCATAGAAAAAATTCGGGTCCTCCTCGTGCTGGCCGTAATAGACGAGCGGGGCGCGGTACTTGGCGGCGAGTTCCTGCAGCCGCGCGAGGTAGGCGTGGCGGGCCTCGGCGGAGACGCCGGTGGCTTCGAGATCGGGGCCGTGGACGGGCATGCTCAGAAGCAGCGGCTTGGCGTGCAGCTCGCGGAGCGCGCGGAGGAGGAGTTCGCAGTCGGTCCATTCGTCGGCGTGCGCGAGGGTCTGGAGAAAGGCTTTGTCGCGCGAACCGTGCGGGCGTTTGACGAGCGCGGGTGCGGGGGACTTTTTGGCCTTCGCGCGCATCGCTTTCGCGATGACCTCGGCGCGTTTGAAAGTCTCGTCCCAGTTCAGCTTTTTGACCCCGGGATGCTCCGCCGCGTCTTCACGAATCTGCGAATCGACGATGTGCGAGGCGGCTTCAAAATGATCCTGCGCGCGGCCGATCCAGCACTGGAATTTTCCGAGCGGGAGGATCGCGGTGTAGAGAGCGTGGTCGAGCAGCGAGTCGTGCGCGAGCCGGGCGAGGGCGAAGTGCAGGAGCCAGTCGTCATCGAGCGTTTTCGGATAGGCGAGCATGCGGCGCGCGGCGTCGCGTTTGAGCCCGTGGCTGAGGGCGTAGGAGAAGGCGATTTCCGTGGCCTGCAGGTCGGAGAAATTGCCGGCGTAATATCCGGGATCGACGGTGTCCGCGAAGTAGGAGCTCGGCGAGACCGAGATCGCCACTTTGCGCCCGCGCAGACCGGGGCCGATGGCGGCGAGCTTTTGCAAAACGGCGAGCGCGGTGGTGCCCGGTTTGCCCACGGCGAAGACGCGGAAGCCGGTCGGGTATTCGTAGAAAAACTCGCTCGCCTTGTTGGGGATTTCCTTCACCAGCTCGGAGCTGCCGTAGAGCAGCAGGAGG
>JAYWEP010000002.1:0-22227 GCA_043779205.1 Chthoniobacter sp.
AACGGGATGTGCGTATCCTCGAAAATCGTCCCCACCGTCACCGTGAAATTTCGGCGGCAATCGTTGCAGCGGTACAGCCCATCGCGGATGCCCTTGTCCTTGTTCGCGCGTACCTTGCGAATACGATCAATCTCCGTCTGTTTGCAGCGCGGACAGACCGGGCCTTTCGTCCAGTAGATTGATTCCAGATGCTTCCGCGCCTTCGCATCGGTGGAGAAATGAGCCATGATTTCAATGAGGCTCAAATCCTTTGGAGTTGGCTTGAATGCTTGCATAGCGAGGAATCTACATGCCAACTTTAATTCGTAAAGTGCATAATCCAGGATTCTTCACTGCGTTTCGCCCACCGCCTTCGCCCGCGGCGAAACTCCGTTCAGAATGACGGCAGTTTTTTTCGATCTCCGACCGCCGGGCCACGCACAGCCGCGCGGTAAATCGTCACGCCGCGCCGTCAGCCGCCGAGGCGGTTGGGGGATTTGTCGGCTTTGCTGGTGGTGCGCTTGCCGCGGGGGCCGCGGGGGCCGGGTTTGCCGCCGGTCTCGGGGTTGCGTCCGAATTTCTGGCCGCGGGTCTGGTTCTCTTTGTCTCGGGCTTCGCGTGGGCGGAAATGGAAGAGGATCGGGAGGCCGGTGTAGGGAGCTTTTTCGCGGATGTGGCTTTCGATGAAGCGGCGGTAGCTCTCGTCGAGCAGCTTTTCGTCGTTCACGAAAAGGACGAACTCGGGGATCGGGATCGGCCAGGGACGGTCGTGCTCGGGCTGGGTGGCGAAGAGGATTTTGAAGCGTTTGCCGCCGCGCATGGCGGGCGGATGGGCGGCGATGGCGGTGGTGAATAGCCGGTTGAGGACGCCGGTGCCGATGCGCTGGTGGGCGTCGGTTTTCACGCGCTCGATGGTTTTGAAAAGGCGCGTCAGCTCCGCGCCGGTCTTGGCGGAGACAAGCATGGTGGGTGCGTAGTTGACGAAGAAAAGCTCGGCCTGCATCCCGTCGAGCACGGCTTTGAGCGCCTCCTTGTCCTCGGTGCGGTCCTTGATCAAATCCCATTTGTTGATCGCGACGACGCACGGTTTTTTCGCCTCCTGGATGATGCCGGCGATTTTTTTGTCCTGCGCGGTGACGCCCATCGTGGCGTCGATGACGAGCAGGCACAGGTCGGAGCGGCGGATGCTCGACTCGGCGCGCATGACGCTGAAGACCTCGACCACGTTATCCACCTTGCCGCGCGGACGAATGCCGGCGGTGTCGATGAGGATGTAGCGGTTGCCGTGGCGCTCGTAGGGGATGTCCACGGCGTCGCGCGTGGTGCCGCTGATCGGCGAAACGAGGGTGCGGTCGTCGTGGAGGATGGCGTTGGTGAGCGAGGATTTGCCGACGTTCGGACGGCCGACGATGGCGATCTTGATCGGAGTCTGGTTGGCGTTCTCGGCGGGCGGGAAAAAGGATTCGTGCTCGGGCGGGAGGCCGCGCTCGATGGCGGCGAGGAGTTCACCGATCCCGCGGTTGTGCTCGGCGCTCGTGGGGATTTGCGTGGCAAAGCCGAGGCGCGAAAACTCCGCCGGGGCGTTGCTGTGCTTGTCGTGGTCGATCTTGTTGATGACGAGGATGAGCGGTTTGTCGATGCGGCGCAGACGCTTCGCCAGTTCGAGATCCACGGGCGTGATGCCGTCCTGCCCATCGACGACGAAAAGCAGCAGGTCGCTCGCGCCGAGGGCGATCTCGACTTCGGCATGCACCTGGTCGGTGAAGCTTGCATCCACATCGCCGCCGATGCCGCCGGTGTCGATGATCTCGAAGGGCGATTTGCCCAGCTTGCACTTCGCGGTGATGCGGTCGCGGGTCACGCCGGGCTGGTCGTGGACGATGGAGATTTTCCGCCCAGCGAGGCGGTTGAAGAGCGCGGACTTGCCCACATTGGGGCGTCCGACGATGGCGACGGTGCGAGGCATGAGATTAGAGACGGTGAGCCGATTGTTTTGGGTCCACGAAAGCCACGAAAGGCCACGAAAAGAAAACTCCACTTTCGTGTCCTTTCGTGTTTTTCGTGAACCTCCTCGGCTGGTCGGGATGTGAGTGCAGTTTCAAAGTTCGTTCCAGGATTTAGGATCGCCGTGGCCTTTTGCATGAAGCTGCGCGATGCCAACGACGACATAGCCGAAGCCGGAGACGAGCGTGAAAAAGCCCGCGAGCCAGACCGACAAATCGAGGGTGCCCACTTTCATCGTCCAGCCGCCGATAGCCAGCGACTTTTCAAACCAATTCCACTGGAGCATGCAGAGCGCGATGGCGACCATTTGCAGCGCGGTCGCGGTCTTGCCGGTCCAGCTCGGTTTCACCCGCACGCTGCCATTGAGAAAATGCAGCGTGAGCGTGCCCGCGAGGATGACCACATCGCGCGCGACCACGAGCACGGGAAACCACACGGGAAATTCGTAGGCCCAGTTCGAGACGCTGAGCGTGACGATGCCCGAGAGGAGCAGCCCTTTGTCCGCCAAAGGATCGAGCACCATGCCGAGCTGGCTCTTTTGGTTGAAGCGGCGCGCGATGTAGCCGTCGATGCCGTCGCTCGCAGCGGCGGCGATGAAGATGGCGATGGCCGTCCAGCGCTGCCACTCCAGCGGCTCGCCGCGCTGCACGGAGCGGCCGTAGTAGATGGCCATCATCACGAAAACGGGGATCATCATGATCCGCGCGATGGTGATTTTGTTCGCGGTCGTCATGGGGCGGGCGAACGCGGCCCGGCGGGCCTTTTAATACTGCAAAGTCAGCCCCAGCCCGGCGCTGACGCCCTGGTAGCTGGCGTGATCCTGGGACGATTCGTTGTTCACCCACGAGACATTGATGGAGCCGAAAAAGTGTTCGCGGAATTGGTAGAGAAGATTGGCGGCGAGGACGTGGCGGCTGTCCTGCCGGCCAAAGTCCGTGTAGTCGCTGTACTGGTAGGCGTAGTAGGCCTGCGCGGTGAGGTTTGAGCGAAGCTGGTGCGCGAGGCCGATAACGCCGCGCAGCGTGGTGCGGCTGTCGATGCTCGGGTCGGCGAGGTAATACGAATAGCTCGTGCCGACGAAGACCACGGAGCGCCCGGCATTGAAGCCGTGGCCCCAGTCGAGGCCGCCGGTGAAACCGACCGCCTCGGTCGCGAGTTCGCCGCTGTCAAAACCATCGTAGCGGTACGGCTCCAGGCTCACGTAGGCGCGCGGCACGCCGGGCTTGTAGGTGTAGTCGAGCGTGGCCACGGCGCTGTAACCCATGAAGCTGCGATCCTGATGATCCGCGAGAATCGCCGCCTCGATTTTCCCCGCGAGGTCAAAGCTGAAATGCTTTCCGAGCGGCGTGTGGTAGCCGACTTCGACCGTCGGGAGGAAAAGGAAATCGCCGTTCCCGTGGTTGCCGCTGAGGATGGCGTTGCTGGTGTACTGGCCGCGCGTGGAGACGTTCACGCGCCACTTCGAGACGCCCTCGCTCTCGTTGATTTCGCCGATGTCCTCGACCTCCTGCCGGCTCTGCTGCACCACGCCCGCCGCGCCGGTGTGGGTGCTGAAAGTCTTGCCGTCCTCCGCCCGGAGCGTGCCGGTGGAGAGCAAGGCCGCGAGGAAAAAAGTCCGCGTTTTCATAGTCATGGGGCTGCGGGTCATGGGCGGCAAAATTTTAGCAGATCGGAGGAGGAGGCGGTGGCGGCGTGCTCGGTCGCGGCGTGGCCGGCACCGGGGTCGCAGGCACGGGCGTGGCGGGGATTGGCGTGGTTTTAGGCTTCGGCACTTCGGGAAAAAAGTGGCCGATGCCCGACGGCGAATTCAGCACCCGCTCGGCGGAGTCGATGGCCCCGAGGTCGCGCATGTCGAGCAGCGGCAGGCCGAGCATCGTCTCCGGCAGACCGGGCAGCGGGCCGTTGAAAGTCATCAGCTTGCCGTCGAACATTTTCATCGGGTCAAACGTCCCGATGGTGATCGTCCCGTCCGGATTGCGCCGCGCAAACTGCCCCGCCTTCACATGCTCGCCGGAGGGCTTCAGCACGACCTCGCCTTCCAGAATCGCGATGATGTTTTCCGAAACTTTCCCGACCGTGCCGGTGATCGCCGCCGTCAGGCTCGGCGTCTTGATCGTCCCGCCACCGCCGCCTTTCGGAATGAAGAAAACGAACGTCCCCTTTTTCAGATTCAGCGTCCGGCTGTTCGCCTCAAAGGTGAAGATCGTATTCTGCCCGATGCGGACGATCGTGCCGTCGTCATACTTCAACTCCGCGCGCGAGTCGCTGTCGCTGAGGAGAAAGTTCATCGCTTTCACCACGTCCTGCGCCTCCGCCGGGCGGGTCTCGCTGCGGTCGCCTTTCACGGTGCCGTAGCTGACTTTGTTTTCCGTGCGCGTGACGGTGGCCTGCGTGTAGGGCGTGGCCGCCGGCGCGACGCCCGCCAGCGTGAGGGAGAGGAGCGACGCCGCGAGGAACGCCGGGGATTTTCGGTGCGACATGGGCGGGAGAGTTTCCACCGGGTGCCGCTGCGTCAAGCGCCAATCAGCATTCCCGCGCGAAACTCCGGCGTTGTCCGCCAAAGCGCGCGCGCTATCTAATTGGCCCGCATGTCGCCCGGGCTCCTCAAACACCGCCGCACCCTCACGGTGATCTGCGTGGTCTGGACGCTCGCCGTCGTCCTGCTCCATCTCACCGAGCAGCACTACCTCAATGCCGAGCAGGCGGCTTGCGACTGGCTCACGACCAATGCCGCCGCCCGCCGCGCCACACCGAATCCGCAAATCGTCTTCCTCGGCATTGACGACGCTTCGCGCGATCTCGACACACTTTTTCAGGACGAAATCGAGCAGTCGCGCGCACTCCGCATGATGAAACAAAGCTTTCCGTGGAACCGCGAAGTTTATGCGCTCATCGTCGAGCGGCTCGCCCAGGCCGGGGCCAAAGCCATCGTCTTCGACGTGGTCTTTCCCGCGCCGCGTCTCGGCGACAAAGCCTTTGCCGAAGCGCTCGCGCGCTATCACGACCGCGTCGTCATTGGCACCAATTTCAAAGACATTCACGAGGACGTGGATGCCGAGCAGACCACGCTCAGCACCAAGATGGTGCATGTCCTGCCCACGCCGCTGCTGCGCCCGCCGGGGCCGGATTCCTGGCTGGGCTTTGTCGATGTGCGGCTCGATGAGGATCAGCTCGTCCGCCGCGTCTATTACCGCACCACCGTGCCGGAGTTTCATAAAAGGCCGGCTCCACCCGGCAGCGAAGAGCTGCTCTCGCTCCCCGCGCGCGCCTTGGAAAAAGCCGGCCTCGCGGCGCTCATCCCTGCGGGCCACGCGCCCGCGCAAATCCGCTTTTGCGAAAACATCGTCCCGCGCTCGCTGCACGAGATTTTCGTCGAGTCGCACTGGACCGCCCCGCCCTACAACAGCGGCGCGTTTTTCCGCGGCAAAATCGTGCTCATCGGCGCGGCGGGCAACGAAGCCGAGGACCGCCTCCGCACGCCTTTCGGCATCGTGCTCGGTTCGGCGATCCACCTGAGCGCGATCAACGCCGCGCTGAACGACGACTTCATCCGCGAGACCGAGACGTGGCAAAACCTCGCGCTCGTCGCCGTCGGCGGCCTGTTCGCGTGGCTGCTCGGCGCGCGCATCGCCCGTCGGCCGCTGCGGCTCCTGCTGCTCGCGCTGCTGCTCGCGGGTTTCTACGGCGCGGCGCAGACGCTCTACAACTCGACCGGCCTCCTTCCCATCCTGCTCGGCCCGCTGCTCACGCTCAGCGGCAGCGGGATCACCTGGACGGTCTTCGAGCAGGCGCTCGACCTGCGCGAGCGGCAGCGCATGCGCGGCATGCTCGAGCGTTATGTCTCCCGCGATGCCGTGCGCGAGATCCTCGACAACGAGGCGAGCTTCCTCAATGCGCTCGGCGGCGAGCGCCGGAGCATCACCGTGCTTTTTTCCGACATCCGCAGTTTCACCACGATGACCGAGAGCGCCGAGCCGCACGCGCTCGTGGCGCAGCTCAATGAATACTTCAACGACATGGTCGGCATCGTCTTCGCGCACGACGGCACGCTCGACAAATTCATCGGCGACGCCGTCATGGCGCACTGGGGCAGCATCGCCACCGCCGGCGTGGAGACGGACGCGCGCCGCGCCGTGACCACCGCGCTGGAGATGCGCATCGCGCTCGCGCGGCTCAACGCGGATTGGAAAACGCGCGGCCTGCCGGAGCTGGCCGTCGGCTTCGGTGTGAACCACGGCGACGCCATCGTCGGCAACCTCGGCTGCGCCGCGAAAATGGAAGTCTCCGTGCTCGGCGACGCCGTGAATCTCGGCTCGCGCATCGAGGGGCTGACGAAAGAATACGGCATCGACCTCTGCCTCGGCGAAACCGTCGCGCCGCTCGTGCGCGAGGCTTTCCTCCTGCGCGCGGTCGATCTCGTTGTGGTGAAAGGAAAGACGACGCCTGTCGAGGTCTTCACCGTCCTCGGCGAGCGCACGCCCGGCACGCCCGAGCCCGCCTGGCTCGCGCGGCATGAGGCGGCGGTGCGCGCCTACCGCGCCGGAGATTTCGCCGCCGCCGAGAGCGCCTGGCGCGAAGTCCTCGCCGCCCAGCCCGGCGATGCGCTCGCGGAAATTTTCCTCGCCCGCTGCGCCGAGCTGCGCCGCCAGCCGCCGGACGCGGAGTGGACCGGCGTTTTCAAAATGCGGGGCAAATAGCGCCGCCGCGCCGCCGCGCCGCCGCAGGGGAAGCTGACAGCTTCCCCTACGGTGGCGCGGCAGCCTCGCGGCGTATCTCAACAGCGACGAAGGCGGTGTCGGGGAGAATGTATTTGCGCAGCTCGACCTCGACCGCGCCGAGCGCGAAGCGGGCGAGCAGCAGGGCGGCGATGTCTCCGGCGAGTGTCTCGATGAGGCGGCGCGGGCGGGCGAGGCTGAGGGCCTTTACCACCTCGCAGACGCGGAAATAATCGACCGCGTTTTCGATGGCGTCGCCGAGTTCGGTGAAACCGCGGATCGGCTCCAGCACAAGGCTCACGGTCAGTCGCTGCGCGGCGGCGCGTTCGTCGTCGGGCACGCCGAGGAAGGCGGTCAGCTCCAGGTTGTCGATGAGGATGCGGTCGGGGTTCATCTCTTCCTCTTCCGCTTCCGCTTCATCTTCCTCGCAGGGCGGTGGAGGCGGAGGGATTAAGAGGAAGCGGAAGCGGAAGAGGAAGAGAATTCAGCCGACGCGGAATTTGATCTCGCGCACCGCGCCTTTGCCGAAGCGCTCTTTGAGCTTCGCCAAAATCTCGCGCTTCCAAAAACGGTCGAGCTCGAAATGCACCGTTGGCTGGAGCACGCGCACCGTCAGGATGCCGTCCTTGAGCTGCTGCGGCGACGAGTGTTTCGCCACGAATTCGCCGACGACCTCATGCCACGCCCGCAGCACTTCGTCCGCGCGCAGGCGGTCTTTCAAACCGAGCCCGGCCATCAGCTTCCGCACCGCATCGCCGACCTGTGCCGCGCGGTCCGGTCGCACCGCGGGCTCCGGCAGTCCGCGCCATTCGGCGAGGACGCGGGCGCGGAGCTGGTCGGGTTTCATCGGCAGGGAGTGTCCACGAAAGGCACGAAAAGACACGAAAAAGGACGGTTCAATTTCGTGTCCTTTCGTGCCTTTCGTGGACAAAGAGAACCCCCGCTCTTCACGAGCGGGGGCTTTCCGAAATTCGCTTTCGCTTTCGCGGCTACGCCGGGCCGTCGCTGCCGATGGCTTCGACCGGGCAGCCTTCCATCGCTTCCTTGCAAAGCGCGGTCTCGGCGTCGTTTTCGGGCTGTTTGTAAAGGTAGCTGTGGCCGCCGTCGTCATTGCGCGTGAAATTGGCGGGCGCGGTTTCGCGGCAGAGGTCGCAGTCGATGCACTGGTCGTCCACATAGAACGCACCAGCCACATTTTCAGGATATTTGTTTGCGAAGTCAGCCATAGGTCAGTTTGGATTTTTTGGATTTTTTTGAGCCGCCCAAAATAGGGACGAATCGCGGACTGGCAACGTCTTTTTCCCGCACCGCGACAGCCCGCCGCAGTGGGGTGGAGGCGTCCCCCCAGCGGGTCATTCCGCGCGGAGTTCCGCTCGGCTTTACGACGGCGCTTCGCCCAGCCGAAGCTCCGCTCGGGGTCATGATCCTCGGCCAAAGCGCCGCCACCGCCGCGAGCATGGCCATCGACGACCGCGTGCCCGCGCAGAAAGTGGATGACGCGAAGCTGCGCGCGCAGCTTTTGCATGACGGCCAGGTGATGGAGTGGGTAGCCGCCGCGGGCAAATAGAGCGGAGTCCCGCGCTACCGCAGCGCGGGGTCGCGGTCTTCGTCGAAGTCGATGTAGTCGAAGAGCGTCTGGATGTCGTCGCGGCCGGGGATGCCGCTTTCGTTTTTGCGCTGGGTGAGGCGCTCGGTGGCTTCGTCGTTCCAGCCGCGTTTGCGCATGAATTCATTCCAGATTTCGAGGTCCTCCTCGCTCGGCTGCCGGCCCTGGGCCACGCACCAGTCGAGGATTTCCTCGTCGGTGCCGCCCTGCCGCACGCGCCCGACGAGGGCGGGGTATTCGATCCAAAGGAAGTGGACGCAGCGCTCGTCGAAGCCGCCGCCGAGGTTCGCCAGGTAGTCGGCGGGGAGGGTGCCGGCCTGGTGGAGGCGGATTTTGTCGAGCATGCGGCCAAAGTATTTCAGCCCGCGGACGGGGGCGTGGGGGCTGCGGAGATTCGGGATGTTCATGGCGGCGAGGGTAGCAGCCGGCGGGAAAACTTGTCGATCCCGAGAACCACGTCTTTTTCTTCTTCTCCTTCTTCATCTTCTTTTGCTGTTCGGAAATTTGGGAAGGAGATGAAGAAGGAGAAGGAGAAGACTGCGCGGTCAGGCTTCCGCCCAAACTCCGCGCTGGACGAGGCCGGGCCGTTTGTCTCAGATGCGCGGATTCCAGACCAAGGTGTGCCCTGTTTTTCTCCCATTTCTGAAACGATTCCCGGCGCTTGAATGAAGACGATCCTGATCATCGACGATGACGAAATTTGCCGCGCGCCGGCGGCGGAACTGCTGCGCCGGGACGGCTGGACGGTGCTGGAGGCCGAGGATGGCGACCGGGGCATTGAGGTGGCGATCGAGCATCGCCCGGACGTGATCCTGTGCGACCTGCTGATGCCGAGGGGCAATGGTTTCCATGTCTGCCGGACGGTGCGGGAGCACCTGGAGCTGCGGCATACGAAGGTGGTGGTGGTGACGGGGCGGGACTACGCGGCTGACCGGCAGAGCGCGGCGGATGCCGGCGCGGACGATTATCTGGTGAAGCCGATCTCGTTTGACGAGTTGCGCGCGGTGCTGAAACGGCTGGAGCCCAAGGCCACCGGCGGCCCGGAGAGCGTGGCGGTGGCGGAACCGCCGGAGACGCTGACCGGGGGCGTGGAGGTGGCTGCGGAGCCCGCGGTCCTGGAGCTGGTGGAGCAGGGGACGAAAGTGAAATTCTGGGGCGTGCGCGGCTCGATCCCGACGCCGGGGCCGTCCACGGTTTTCTTCGGCGGCAATACCTCCTGCGTGGAGCTGCGCGTGGCTGGCGAGCTGATCATTCTCGATGCGGGCTCGGGCATCCGCCCGCTCGGGCAGGCGCTCGCGGAGGAGTTCGGCTTGCGGCCGATGAATATCACGCTGCTCGTCACCCACACGCACTGGGATCACATCCAGGGGTTCCCGTTTTTTCTCCCAGCCTATCATGCGCGCAACCGCGTGCGCATCCTCGGCTACGAGGGCGCGCGCGATGGGTTGGCCGCGACGCTCGCGGGGCAGATGGAGAGCCCGTATTTCCCCATCGCGCTGAAGCAGATGCCGGGCAATATCGTCATCGAGGAGCAGCGGGAAATGACCTTCCATGTCGGCCCGGTGCGGGTGGAGGCGTGCTTTTCCAATCACCCCGGAATCTGCGTGGGCTACCGCGTTTTCACGGACAGCGGCTCGGTCGTCTATCTGCCGGACAATGAGTCCTGCAACGAGCACACCGCGTCGGCCCACGGCGGCGCGCTGCCGCGGACGATCGAGGAAAAGCTCGCGGCTTTTGTGCAGGACGCGGACGTGCTCATCACCGACGCGCAGTACACCGCCGAGGAATACAAGGAGCATGTGGGCTGGGGCCACGGGTGCGTGGACGACGTGGTGCGCTTCGCCATCGCGGGCGGGGTGAAGCGGCTCTTTCTTTTCCATCACGACCCGGAGCATGACGACCGCATGATCTCCGGCATGCTCATGCACGCGCGGGACATGGCCACGGCGGCGGGGAGCAGCATCCGCATCGACGCGGCGCGGGAAGGCGAGCAGTTCACGCTCGCGCCGCGGGCGGTGGCGGCGATGTGATCTCTTCCTCTTCCTCTTCCGCTTAATCTTCCTTCTCGGCGTTGGAGGAAGATTAAGAGGAAGAGGAAGAGGAAGAGGAAGAGGAAGAGGAAGAGGAAGAAGCAGGGTGCAAAATGAACCCCTCTTTTTAGAAAACTCTAGTCCGCGGCCACTTCGTACCAGAGCGTCCGGTACTCGGGTGAAATCTCGAGCACACCTTCGGTCACCGGCACCTCCGCGCGGCGCTGGCCGCGCTCGTCGAGCGCCCAGGCTTTGAGCTTCGTGGAAAGCGGGAGCGTGATCTTCGCGGCGACGCCCTCGACCACGCTCGGCGCGCGGCCCCACTTTGCGCCCACGCTTTCCTTTTTGTCGCCCGTCCACTCCATCCCCGTGTTTTCGGCGGTGCCGGTGGCGGTGATGAGGATGCGTTTCGCGGTCTGGAAATCCGCGCCGTCGAGCACGGTGAGCTGCACGCACGCGAAGCCCGTGCGGGTGCCCGCAAACTCGACGCGCACACCGCCGAGGTCGTAGCTGCGGCGCTCGACGAAACCGAGCACGCCTTTCGAGCGCGGGGTGTCGATGGTCACGGCTTTGTCGAGCGTGTCCCACGTCAGCTCGCCGGTGTCGCTGGTGAACTTCGGCCCGGCGGTCGCGGGCGTGGCGGCGAAGTTTTCCCCATCGCCCTGGCGCACGCCGACGCGATGCAAAAGCGCCTCCATCCGCTTCACGCCGAACTGCTCCGCGCCCAGCCGCGGCCCCTGCTCGCGCGCGGTGGCCACGGCGAGGTCGTGCGGGATGCTGGCGATGGCGGCGGTCTTCGCCGCGCTCACATCGCCGCGCATGAAAAGCGCGAGCGACGCGGGGAGCGTGGCCATTTTCACCGGATGCTGATCGATGTCGAAGAAGCTCGGGAAGTAGCCTTTGCCCCAGTCATTCGCGCGGTGCGAGTAGGCGAAGGCAAAGATGCCGTCCCAGTCCTGGAGCGCGGCGTAGGCGCAGATGAGCGGGAAGGTTTCGGCGGCGAATTGGTTCGGTGCGGAGTGGTTGTATTCCGTGCAGATGTAGGGCCGGCCCGCCACGCGCTGGAGCGCGAGTCCGGGCAGCGTGCCGCCGTCGGCTGCGCCGGTCATGGCGATGTTTTTCACGGTCCAGTCGTTCATGTCCCACGGCCGCCGCGGGAAGTGCGGATGCTGCCAGTAGGAGTGCGAGTCGATGACGTCCATGTGCTGCTGGATGAGGAACGGCGACCAGCCGAGCTGCGTGCCGACGATAAGGCTGTGGGCGCGCAAATCCTCGCGGATGAAGCGCTGCATGCCCGGCCAGTAGCGCTCCTCAATCGTCCACAGAAACCGCTGCCAGTCGTCGCGCGCCAGCTCGGTGCGGCCGGCGATGTCCGTCTTGGTGAAAAGGGCCACGCCGCCCGCGAGGTCGCGCGGCACCGTGCCGTCGAGGCCCGAGGAGCGCAGCGAGATGTCGGCAAACTCGAACCAGCCCGCGACCGCGCCGAGATTGCCGAAGCCGGCGCGGGCGTTGGCCTCATCGGCGCTCGGGGTGAAGAGCACGCGGAAGTTCTGCCACTCGGGGCCAACCTCGATGCTCTCGCTGGCGAGGCTTTTCCACGGCTCGTGCGCCTGCATCGTCGCGACGGTCAGGGTGTGCTTCGCATCGGCGCGGGCGCGGAAGGTGAGCGCGAGCGGTTCGCCGCCGGTGAGCTGGAGGCCGCTTTGAAAACCCTGCACATGCCAGCCCTGCGCGCCGGCCTGGCGCACGTCCACGCGCAGCACGCCATCCTTCGCCACGGTCTCGGCGACCGCGCCCTCGTGCTGCTCGAAAAACCAGCCGTCTTGGCCGTTCGCGAAGCTCCCGTTTTTCAAAAGCTCCGCGCCTGCGGGCTTCGCCTCCGCGGCCCACGCGGCGGTGAGCCTTTGGTCGTCGCCGTATTTTTTGCGCAGCCACTCCGTCCACATCGCCGCGAGTTCGGCGCGGTAGGGCGCGGCGGCTTTGTCGAGACTGCCGTAGTGCCAGAGCGTGAGCAGCGAGTTCTCGTTGTTGATCTCGATGAGCGCGACGGCGGGCTCTTCCGCGTAGGCGTTTTTCGTGAACGGATTGACGTGCGTGAGCAGCGCGCGGGCGTAGTCCTTTTGCAGCGCGATCATCCGCGGCGAGAAATTGTCCACGCCCGCGTCGTAGTTCGGATTGCCCAGCTTTTCCTCCGCCGGGCGGTCGGGGTAAGTGCGCGAGACGTGGAGATTCAGGTCGGTGTAAATGCCGTGCGCCTTGAGCTGCGCGATGAAGTAATCCAGCCGGTCGAGCTGCCCCGCGTCGAGCGTTTGCATGTCCTTCGACCAGATGCCGCCCGGCGCGCTCTGCATGTCCATGTGGTGAAAGCGCACGCAATTGATCCCAAACTTCGCCATCCGCGCGGCGACCTTTTCGGCATCGTCGTGCGTCGGGAAATTCGCGCCGAACGCGAGGTTCACGCCGAAAATCCGCAGCCGTTTTCTGTTCGCAAAAAGATGCCCGTCTTGCACCGAGACGAAGCCGTCCCGGCCCGCCGGAGCCTCCAGCCATCCGCTCACATTCGTCGCCGACGGCGTGGCGTCATCCCACGGCAGGACGAACGGGAACATGTCGGCGGCGCGGGATGAGCCCGCGAAACACGCGAAAGTCGCGAAAAGAGAAACGGTGGCGCGATGGCAAAATCCTTTCGTGTGTTTGGCGTGTTTTGCGGGCCATATTTCCGGCATGAACATTCGTCTGTGGCTCATCGTTTTCATCGTGGGAATCGGGTTGTCGGCGCACGCGCAGTTTGGCACGCAGTGGTTGCAGGATGAAAAGTATTGGGGCGATGGCAAAGCGGAATTCGATCTCTACGACGCGCAGGAGGTGCGCTACGGCCAGGCCCGCGCGAGCGAGGTCATCCACATCTATGTGCGCGAGCCCTTTTCCCAGCGCGAGCTGGTGAAGGCGGAGCCTGGCACGAAAGCCGGCACCTATCCCGTGCTCAAGCTGAACCAAATCCTGCATGTGCCCACGGGCCTCTACGTTTATCAGCAGATGCACTCCGCATTCTGGCGCACGGACTCCGGCGCGCTCGTCAAAGCCACGCTCACGAGCAACGATTCGTGCGGCAATACCTGCAAGGAATTCCGCGCGCTCGCCGGCCCGGCGTCGTGGCTCGGCGGCGGCTGGCGCTACGAGTGGCGCACGTATTGGGAAGGCGCGAGCGCCGGGGAGGAAAACATCCGTGCGCCGAAGGACGCCGTCTTCTACGACGAGCTCCCGATGCGGGTGCGGACGATTGATTTCGAGAAGGCGCGCAACCCCTTTGCAATCCAGCTCGCGCCGACCGTCGTGCGCTCGAAAAAGGACGACGTGAAGTTCGCGCCCGCGTCCGTTTCCTGGAGCCGCACGGGCCGCGATCTGGTGGTGAAAGTGACCGCTGGAAAACAGACCGATGAGTTTCTCCTCGATGGCGAAACGCCGTATCGGCTGCGCGAGTGGCGCATGAATGACGGCGGCAAACTCACCCTCCGCCGCAGCCTCAAGATCGACTACTGGAACTACAACAAACCCGGCGACAAGGAGCGCGCGCTGGCGCTGCCGTAGCCGCTCATTTTTCCGCGCCGCCCGTCTCGCCCCGCACGCGGATTTGGATCTGCCGGGAGAGCATCCATTTCACGGCGAACATGTCGCACGTCGCCTTCCACGCGCGGTTGCCAAAGCCGTATTTGCTCACGCCCGCGGTGCGCGGGCGGTGGTTCACGGGCAGCTCGACGAGCTTGTACCCGAGCCCTTTCACGAGCGCCGGGATGAAGCGGTGCATGCCGTAGAAAGGGACGAGCGCCTCGCGGCATTCCCGGCGCATGGCCTTGAGCGTGCAGCCGGTGTCGCGCACACCGTCGCCGGTGAAGCGCGAGCGGACGGCATTCGCCACGCGCGAGGTCAGCTTTTTGGAAAACGAATCCTGCCGCTTCGCGCGATAGCCGCAGACGAGGTCCGCGCCTTTTTCGATCTCCGCGAGGAGGCGCGGGATGTCGGCGGGATCGTTCTGCCGGTCGCCGTCGAGCAGCACGATGACGCCGCCCTGCGCCGCGTGGATGCCCGCGTACATCGCCGCGCTCTGCCCCGTGTTTTTCGCAAACTCGATGACCCGCACGCCCGGCCCGCGCTCGATGCGCGCGAGGGTCTGGTCGCTGGAGCAGTCATCCACGAGCACCAGTTCGTAATCGAGGCCGGTGAGCGCGGCGGTGAGTTCGTGCTGGAGCTGGGCGATGTTTCCCTCCTCGTTGAAAAGCGGGATGACGACGGAGACGGCGGGCATGGGAGGAAAGGATGAAGGCGGAAGGCGGAGGGCGGAAGACGGAAAGCGCGGGCTAAAGCTCCGGCTGGCGGTAGTCGGAGCAGGCGAAGACGCGGAGCTGGCGGAGCGGCAGGCCGCGGCGGGTGATGTCGATGGTGGCGATCATTTCGGTGCGGGCGAATTCGCGGCGGATGCTGGACGCGGGCCGGTCGTCGTCGCGGTCGGTGATGTAGAGGGCGGTGCGGCCGAGGAAGGGGTTGTAGCTCATCGACTCAGTGAAGGATTCGTCGATCGGGAGCTGCGGGGCGGCGGCTTTGAGGGCGCGGAAAAAGTGGCGGCGCATTTCAGCCAGCTCGTCGGGGCTGGCATCGCCGGGCGGCACGACGATGTCTGGGAGGGTGCCGGCGAGTTCATCTCGGAGTGGACCGCTGAGGGTGGGGAGAATGGCGCGGGCGGTGTCGGTGAGGGCGACGTTGCCATCGTAGCGGGGCCAGAAATAGAACTGGTTCTCGGGCACGGCGGACATCGGGCAATAGACGGGCGGATGGCCGGGGGCTTCGCGGCGCTTGTCCTGGAAATAAAACGCGAGGCTGGCGGCGGTGCCGTAACTATTGGCGATGAGAAAAACGGGCTGGCCGTGCTCGCTCTCGAATTTTTTCCGCAGCGTCTCGATGCTTTCCGCTGCCGTGTGCCAGCCGCGCAGGCGGGTGCTCGGGTCGCGATCATAGGAGAGCGGGAGGCCCGCGCGGCGGAGCATTTCGGAATCGACGGTGATGACGCTCATCACCCCGCCGAAGGCCAGCGCGGCGACGGCGAAAGTGCGCGCCCATTTCCGCTCCGCGGCCAGCTCCTGCCAGCAGGCGACGGTGAGGATCGCGAGGCTGATGACGGCGGGCGCGGTCCAGTTGGGCTGGCCGGCGTGCTTGAGGGCGAGGGTGAAATACAGCGCGAAAAGCGGGAGCGTGAAGGCGAGGAGAAAGCGCGGCTTGAAATGCACGCGCGCCTTTTTCCACGACCACGGAAAGGCCCAGAGCATCGCGCCGAAAATGAGCGGCGAATAGACGCCGAAGTGCAGGCCGAGATAGACGAAAAACTCGGTGGGATGAAAGCGCGGGCCGTCGCTCAGGCCGCCGCGTTCGCCGAGATGGCGGAGGGTGATCCAGTCGTGCTGGGCGTTCCAGACGAGCACGGGGATGGTGAAAAGTGCGAAGACCGCGAGCAGCGCGGGGAAGCCGGGGCGGCGCAGCTCGCCGCGGTATTTCGGCGTCGTGGCGAGGAGCAGGAGGATCGAGAGGAGCTGCATCGCGTTGGTGTATTTCGCGAGGAAGCCGCCGCCGATGAGCGCGCCGGTGAGCGGCCACCACGCGGAGAACGCGGGGCTTTTCTCGAGCGCCAGCCAGAAGGTGCAGAGCGCCGCCGCCCAGAAAAAAATCGAGAGCGGGTCGATGGTCATTACGAGCGAGCCGGCGTTGAAGATCGGCGTGCAGTTCATGAGCAGCACCGTCCAGACGGCGACCGATTCGCCGTAAAGCCGCCGCGCCAGCGCGGCGAGGAGCAGGCTCGTGCCGAGCGAGAGCAGGGGGCTGAGTGCGCGCACGCCGAATTCCGTCGCGCCAAAAATGTGCGTGCTCAGCCACATCGCCAGCGCGATGCCGGGGCCTTTGCTGAAATAGCTCGGCGCGAGATGCTCGCTCCATTGGAAGTAGTACGCCTCGTCCGGGGACAGCTCGATCTGCGCGCAGTAGAACAGCCGGAGCACCGTGAGCGCGCCGAGAAAGACGTAGAGAAACCGGCGCGAACTCATGCCGCGAAGAGGCTCGGATGCGCGGCGTGGAGCTGCGGGAAAAAGCGCGCCGCCTGGCTACGCCAGAGCATTTCGCAAATGGCGAGCAGGAGCAGCGTCGCGCCGAGGCCGAGGAAGATGGAAGTGACCACATCGCTCGGCCAGTGCGACCCGACATAGACCCGCGAATAGCTCACGAGCAGCGCCGGCACGAACGCCAGCCAGCCGCGCCGCCGGTAAAAACACGCGGCTACGAGCGCGGCGGAAATCATGTTCATGGTGTGCGACGAGGGGAACGAGCGGCCCTCGATTTTCTCCAAATCATCCGCCGCTTCCGAGAGTTTCACCTTCGCCGGTTGCGCCAGCGCGAGCAGCCGCGGCGTGGCTTTGGCGAGATCGACCACGCGCACGCCGTCGAGCACCTGATGCGGTCGCGGACGATCCACCGCGCGCTTCATATTCCGCGCGATCACGCCGTCATTGATCCCCACGATCAGCCCCGCCGTGAGCACGAAAGCGCGCGCGCGAAACCCGCCGCGCCACAGCGCCAGGACGCCGGCGATGATGAGCAGCGGCATCCATGCCGGCAGGCTCGACATGAGCGCCATGAAGCGGTCGAGCGCGGGGCTGGTCCACTCGCGGTTGATGAGAAAAAGGAGCTTTTGATCCATCTGGAATTCGCTGAGGGTCGCGAGCGTATGGGCACGACCTTTCAAGTAAAGTCACGATTGCTCGCGCTGGGAATCCTGTGCCTGCGCGGCTTCGCAGCCGCCGACGACCTGCCGGACGCGCACGCGATTTTGAAAACCGTGCGCATCGCCCAGACCGCGCAAAACCGCGCGCTCCGCGGCGAACTCCGCAACGCCGGCAAGACCGTGCCCTTTCACCTCACCATGTCCGCGGGTGTGGTGCGCTACGAATTCACCACGCCGCCGCTCACCCTCCAGCTCCGTCTCGGCGAGCGCGATTCGCGTCTCGAGGAAATCACCAAAGGCGGCACGGAAAAGATCACACCCGCGCGCTTCGACACCCGCGTGCTCGGCACCGACATCAGCTACGAAGACCTCTCGCTGCGCTTCCTCTACTGGCCGAAAGCCGCAGTCGAAGGCGAGCAGACCATGATCCTGCAAAAGTGCTGGATCATCCGCGTCGAACCCGCGTCGCCGAAGGATTCGCAATACGGCAGCGTGAAACTTTGGATCGCGAAGAACAGCGGCGCGCTGATGCAGGCCGAGGCTTACAACGACGCGGGAAAATTCGTCCGCCGCTTCAAAGTCATCTCCGGCCAGAAGACCGAAGAGGGGCTGTGGATTTTGAAGGAAATGCGCATCGAGTGGGTGGGTGCCGGCCAGTCCGCGGATCGTACGCCGACGTATCTGAATATCGACGGGGTGGAGAAGTAGGAGCGCCGCTGGTCGCGGAGCGTAAAAAAACGCCGTCATTCTGAACGGCGTTTCGCCCCCGCCTGCGCCCGCGGCGAAACGCCGTTCAGAATGACAGTTTTTTTGGGAGCTTCGCTTGCAGCGGCGCGGGTTTGACTCGCCGCGCCGCGCCCCGTAGCTGTTACGCCCATGACCCGCCCACTCCTCTCCGCGCGTCGGAATCCGCTCCTCGTCGCGGCGCTCGCCGCCGGATTCTGCCACCTCGTTTCCACCGCCCACGCCGACTGGACGCACTACCGCGGCCCGACCTCGAATGGCGTCTCCGCCGAGAAGCTGCCCGCCGCGATTCCGAAGGACGGGCCGAAGCAGATTTGGAAAGCGTCCGTCGGCACGGGCACGTCGTCGGTGACGGTGAGCGGCGAGCGCGTTTTCACGATGGGCAATACCGGGGCCAAGGATGTCGTGTGGTGCCTCGACGCGAAGACCGGCAGCGTGGTGTGGAAACACGAATACCCGCTCGATCTCGACAAGCGGATGTTTGAAGGCGGCACGGCGGCGACGCCGACGGTCGATGGCAACCGCGTCTATACGGTCAGCCACCAGGGCGATCTTTTCTGCCTCGATGCGGCGACCGGAAAGCCTGTCTGGTACAAGCATTACCAAAAAGATTTCGGCGGGCAGCGACCGCAGTGGGGCTTTGCCGGCTCGCCGACGGTCGAGGGAAATCTGGTGCTGCTCGATGTCGGCGGGAAGGGGGCTTCGACGGTCGCGCTCGACAAAGCGACCGGGGCGACGGTGTGGAAAAGCGGCGACGACAAGGCGGGCTACGCATCGCCCATCGTGGCGACGATCGCGGGTAAAAAGACCGTGGTGATGCTCAAGGCATCGCAACTCACGGGGCTCGATCTCAAGGACGGAAAGGAGCTGTGGCGCGGCGAATGGAAGACGAGTTACGACGTGAATGCGGCGACGCCGCTGGTCGTGGGCGACAAGGTTTTTGTCTCGTCCGGCTACGGCTCGGGCTGCGGGCTTTTCGAGGTCACGGGCGGCGGCGCGTCGGAGCGCTGGCGGAATAAGAACATCAAGTCGCACATCAATTCGCCCGCCGTTTTCCAAGGCCACATCTACGGTTTCGACGGCCAGGCCGGATCGGGTTCGCCGCTGACGTGCATCGACTTCGCGAGCGGCGCGGTGAAGTGGCAGGAGAAAACCGTGGCCGGTGGTTCGCTCGTCCTCGCGGATGGAAAACTGATTTGTCTCACGGAAAAGGGTGAGCTGGTGATCGGCGAGGCCTCGCCCGGCGGCTTCAAGCCTCTGGCCCGCTCGCAGGTGCTCGGCAAGCGCTGCTGGGTGCAGCCCACCTACGCCAATGGCCGTGTCTTTTGCCGCAACAACGACGGCGACCTCGTGGCACTGGAGCTGAAATAGCCGGCAGGTAGGGATGGCACTCCGTGCCGTCCGGGGCGAGCGCCGCGAGGCGGCCCGCGCGGGATGACACAACGGCCCGCCTCGCTCCGCTCGCCCGGCGGACGGCACGGAGTGCCGTCCCTACCCGGCGCGTTCGCGCCGATAGTTGCCCAGCGCCCGGATCGGTGGGCACGATCTTCGCTTTCTCGATGGGCGATGCCTCCGTTCGCCCTCGCCCTGCCGCCCATGACCGAGCGCCGGAAATTCGCGTACGTCTGCGCCGCGCTCGTCGCCGCCGTGGTCGCCATTTACTCGCACGTTTTCCACTGCGAGTTCATTGACTTCGACGACAACACCCACGTCTTCGGCAACCCGTGCGTGCTCGACGGATTCAGGCCGCGGGCCATCGCGTGGGCGTTCACCCATTTCATCGCGAGCCAGTGGATTCCGCTGACGTGGCTTTCGCACATGGCCGATGTCAGCCTCTTCGGGCTCGATCCGGGCTGGCCTCATTTGGAAAATCTCGCGCTGCACGGGCTGAATGCCTGCCTCGTTTTTGCGGCGCTGCGGCGGATGACGCACGAGTTTTGGCCGAGCGTGGCGGTGGCCGCGCTCTTCGCGGTGCATCCCGTGAATGTCGAATCCGTGGCGTGGATTGCGGAGAGGAAGAATGTGCTCAGCACCACGTTTTGGCTGCTCGGCCTGTGCGCCTACGCGCGGCATGTGGAGCATCCGCGCGCGCGCTGGATGTGGACGGTCGCGGGGTGCATGGCGCTCGGCCTCATGGCGAAGCCGATGCTCGTGACGCTGCCCTGCGCGCTGCTGCTGCTCGACGGGTGGCCGCTGCGCCGCCACGAGACGGTTTCGTGGCGGCAGCTCGTGTGGGAAAAAGCCCCGCTGTTTTTCCTCTCGTTCGCGTCCAGCGCCTCGACGCTGGCGGCGGCGAAATTTTCCGGGGCGCTGACGAGCGCGGGCTCGCTGAGTCTCGCCGAGCGGCTGGCGAACGCGGTGACGGTCTATCCGCGCTATCTCGCGAATCTTTTTTGGCCGGCGAAACTGGCGGTCTTGTATCCCATCGAGGCGCGCATTTCCGCGGTCGAGGTGGTGTGCTCGGCGGTGCTGCTCGGCGGGCTCACGGTCGCCCCGTGGATGCTGCGGAAGCGGCTTCCGCACTTGCTCGCGGGCTGGCTGTGGTTCCTCGGTGTGCTCGTGCCGGTGACGAGTATTTTCCAAGTCGGCTCGCAGGCGATGGCGGATCGTTTCGCCTACATTCCGCAGCTCGGGATTTTCTGGGCAGTGGTCTGGAGCGTGCGTGCGCTGCCGCGTCCGGCGCTGCGCTGGACGCCGCTGGCGGCGACGGCGGTGGCGCTGGCGCTCGCGGTTTGCACCGTCCGGCAGGTCGGGTTCTGGACGGATACCGCGACGCTTTTCGACCACACCGTCAGCGTGACGCGGGACAACGGCATCGCCCGCGCGATTGCCGGCATGGGCCATAAAAAACGCGGCGAATTTCCCGAGGCCATCGCGCACTACCGCGAGGCTGCACGCCTCATGCCGCGCAATGCCGAGGTGCGCTGCCTGCTCGGCGAGGCGCTCACGCACACCGGCGAGACAGACGCCGCCATCGCGCAACTGCGCAACGCCGTGACGCTCGATCCGAAGGACGAGCACGCGCGCCGCAATCTCGTGGCGCTGCTCGCGCAGCACGGGCGCATGGCGGAAGCCGCGCAGTTTCTCCCCCGCTGAGCGACGGCGAAATAAGTCGAGGGAGAAACCGCGGATTTCACGGATTTGACGGATTGAGATTTCTGAAAATCCGTGTCATCCGTGAAATCCGTGGTCAAAAAAAACGTCGTTCGCGGATGAGGTGCGGGGTTTGTGAACGGCAAACCGCGCGCGGCTTTTCCCAAAATCCGTGTTTCAAGATTTCGCGTCCGCGGGTTAGTTAGGCGCACACAAAACCCTATGGATATTTCCCGCACCGCTTACGGAACCTGGTCTGGTGGCCGCTTCATGCACTTCGGCGAACCGCTCGGCGACGACCGTTTTCTCGCCGTCATCCGCCACGCCTACGACCGTGGCATCCGCACGTTTATGACCGCCGACGTTTATGGAAACGGGGCCGCCGATGAGATGCTCGCCCGCGCGCTCGCCGGGGTGCCGCGCGCGAGCTACGCGCTCGTCGGCGCGGTCGGGCACGATTTTTACAATGGCCCGCGCGAGGGCTCGAAGGGCTACCCGCGCTTCACGCATCCGCAGCTCCGCGCGCCCGGCGATTACGCGAGCTATCTGCGGATGGCGACGGAGAAATCGCTGGCCCGGTGCGGCGTGGATAAATTCGACTGCCTGATGCTCCACAATCCCGACCACACGGGCTACACGAGCGACGCTGTCTGGAACGCGATGGACAAGCTCCGCGAGGCCGGGCTGACCGACCGCCTCGGCATCGCGCCGGGGCCGGCCAACGGCTTTTCGCTCGATCTGATTTTGAGCTTCGAGCGCTTCGGCGCGCTGCTCGATTGGGCGATGATTATTTTGAATCCGCTCGAGCCATGGCCCGGTTCGCTGTGCCTGCCGGCGGCGGAAACATACGACGTAAAACTCATCACGCGCGTCGTGGATTACGGCGGTCTTTTTCACGACGACGTGAAGCCGGGTCACCAGTTTGGCGAGCGCGATCACCGCACTTTCCGACCCGCCGGCTGGGTCGAGGCGGGGAACAAAAGGCTCGAACCGATGAGGGAAATCGCCGAGCGCCACGGGCTGACTTTGCTCCAGCTCTCGTGCTTGTGGAATCTCAGCCACGCGCCCGTGCGCAGCGTGATTCCGACGATGATCCAGGAGGTCGGCACGGATGCAAAACCCATCGAAACGAAGATCGACGAACTGGCCGCGATGCCTGAGCTGAGGCTGAGCGCCGACGAAATGGAGGAGCTGCGCCGCATCGGCGACAACACCGGCTGCATGACGCTGAAAGGCGGCAATCCCGAGCACACCGGCGAGCCGCTGCCCGACCGCTGGAGCCTCACGAACGACCTC
>JAYWEP010000003.1:0-21657 GCA_043779205.1 Chthoniobacter sp.
TCGTCAAGCTCGAGCATGTGCAAGGCTGGCCGGTGCCGGCGATCAACGTGGAACTGCGCACCTACATCGGCTGGGGCGGGCTCTGGATGTATGAGACGCGGTGCCATGTGAAAGGCGGCGTGCCGGCAGGTTGGACGGCCTCATGGGAGTTCAGCGACGGCTCGAAAATGGAGGGCGCGCAGGCCGAGCGGGTGCTGTTTGGCAACGACGCGCTCCGCGTCACGGTGCGGCTGAAACGCGGCAACGACCAGATGGCGGCGGTGCAGTACATCGCCTTCAACGGCAATCCGGCGCACGTCGAGACCGCCGATCAATCCGTGGTCAACCGCTACGTCGGCTATCTTGAAAAGGAAACGCCCGCGCTGCTTTCCGCGGAGACGCTGAAGGGCGGCTTCCAGTTCCTCAATGAGTTCGGCAGCGATCAGGCGATTGGAAAATTCGCCACCGCCTGGCTCGCGAAGAACCCGAACCAGGCCGACCCGCTCTGGATTCGCGGGCAGGTCGCGCGGCTGCGTTCGCTCGCGCAGAGCGACCCGAAGCTGGCGCTCGCCGAGGTGCGGAAGTTTGACTCCGGCACGCGGAAAAAATTCGCGAACGAGCTGGGCATGGCCGAGATCGAACTGCTCGTCTTTTACCTCAAAGACCCCGCGGGCGCGCAGGTCGCGCAGTCCATCGGTTTTCAAAACGCCAGCGCCGACCTCGGGCGGCTCGCCAAGATTCGCATCGGCGATCTTTACCGCCTGCTCGGCAAAACGAAGGAAGCGGTGGCGCAATACCAGAGCGTGCAAAAGTCCGTGGCCGACGAAACCGCGGGGCGGAAAAACGCCGCGGAGGATCGCGCGAACTCCATCACCATCACCGACCTCATCGCGCAGGGCTACCGGCACGAGGCGGAGGAGAAACTGACCGCGTGGGAGCTGGCGCACCCGATGGCCAAATACGAGAGCGACTTCCTGCTGCTCCGCGGTCGCGTGCTGATGGAGTTTGGCCGCTGGAACGAAGCGCTCCAGGAGATCGAATCCTTCCGCCAGATGAACCCCGACAGCCCGTATCAAATCCCCGCCGATTTTTACCGCGCCCGCGCCATGTTCGAGCTCGGAAAAAAGGACGACGCCAAAAAAATCTGGCAGGATCTCGCGAAGAAATATCCCAAGCACGAACTCGCCGGCGACGCGGCGATGTGGGCGAGGAAGTAGCCCGCCGCCTGCTTTCCAAAACCCCAACCGACTCCTCCCATGATCCACCGATTCCTCCTCCGCGCATTCTGCGCCCTGGCCCTCGCGCTGGCCGCTTCCGCGCAGACGACCGTGCTTTACACCAAGCCCGCCGCCGGCGCGAACGGGGGCATCAGCGGCAAGGTGGACACCGAACTCACCCACGCCATCGCGCTCAATCGCGACAACACGCAATGCTTCCGCGGCGACCTTTCCGACGGTGGAAAATCGTTCCGCATTTCCGGTCTGCCGACGGGCAAGTATGACGTCATCTGCGTGAGCAAAAGCGGACAGATTTTCGAGGGCGTGGAGCTGGGCGAGGACGGCTCGAAGCTGCCGCCGGATTCGGTGAAACATGCGGAGGCGCGCATCGCGAAGGCGGACACTTTTTTCCCGAAGGTGAAAATCCACCGGCTCGGGCTGATCGAGGGCGGGGAGAAAATGATGCTCTTTGTGGAGCGGCTGCGGGACACGTACATCTTCCGGCAGGATGGCAACCAGTTGAAATCCAACCTGCGGCGGATCGAGGTCGTGGAACTCATCAAGGCCAAGGACGACTGGCAGATGCTGAACACGCGCCACATCTACCGCGAGGAAGCGCCGATGGTGGAGAACATGCCGTTCTTCACGCACAAGCTGGTGCCGGAGTTCAGCAACGTCCGCGTGATTGACAGCTTCAAAGACCTCGGCAGCATCAGCCTTCCCAAGTAACCCTCCCCGATTTTCCCATGCCTCAAATTCGCGTTCTCTCCGGTTTCCAGCAGGGCCACGTTTATCCCGTCACCGACAGCAAGATGGTCATCGGTCGCGATCCCGCGAGCGACATCCCGCTGGCCAGCGACTCGCCGGCCTCGCGCCAGCACGCCGCGCTTTATCCCGACACGGACGGCTGGCGCATTCAGGATCTCGGCAGCACCAATGGCACGCTGCTCAACGACGAGCGGATTTCCGACGGCCCCATCGCCGTCGGCGATCGTATCGTCATTGGCGATGCCGCGTTTCTTTTTGAAGACGACGGCGTGGAAGCCTACGCCGAGGAGGCCTACGCCGAAGAAGAAGTGATGGAATCCGAGCCCGTCGCACCGGTGCCCGTGTCGGTGGCTGTGCCCGTGCGGGTTCCCGAGGCGGTGCGGGAAAATCCCGCCATCCAGGCCATCGTCACGCAGATGCGCGCCCGCACCGATGTCATCATGGCGGAAATCGGCAAAGCCATCATCGGCCAGAAGGACATCGTCGGCGACGTGCTCTGTGCGATCATCGCACGCGGGCATGTGCTGCTCATCGGCATGCCCGGCCTCGCGAAGACCATGCTCGTCCGCACGATTTCCGAAGTGCTCGATTTGCAGTTCAAGCGCATCCAGTTCACGCCCGACCTCATGCCGTCGGACATCACCGGCACGGACATTCTCGAGGTCGATGAGGACACCGGGAAAAAGGAATACCGCTTCATCAAAGGCCCGCTTTTCACCCAGATGCTCCTCGCGGACGAAATCAACCGCACCCCGCCCAAGACCCAGGCCGCGCTCCTCGAAGCGATGCAGGAATACCGCGTCACCGCCGCCGGCGAAACGCACACGCTGGCCCCGCCGTTTTTCGTGCTCGCCACGCAGAACCCGCTCGAACAGGAAGGCACCTACCCTCTCCCCGAGGCGCAGCTCGACCGCTTCATGTTCAGCGTCTATGTGGATTACCCGAGCGAGGCCGAGGAGGAGATCATCGCGAAAGTCACCACCACCGCGCAGAAGTACACGCTCAACAAAGTCCTCAACGCGCAATCCATCATCGAGCTGCAAAAGGCCGTGCGCGATCTGCCGATCTCGGATCACGTCGTGAAATACGCCGTCCGGCTCGTCCGCGCCACGCGCCCCGGCGATGCGCGCGCGCCCGATTTTATCAAAAAATGGATCCACGTCGGTGCTGGCCCGCGCGCCGCGCAGAATCTCCTCGTCGGCGCGAAAGCGCGCGCCGTCATCGCGGGGCGGCTGCTGGTGACGTGCGACGATGTGCGCTCCGTCGCGCGCCCGGTTTTGCGCCACCGGATGTTCACGAATTTCACCGCCGACAGCGAAGGCATGGACACGGACAAGATCGTAAAAAAGCTGCTCGAAACGGTGGAGGAGCCGGGGGCGAAGGATTATTGAGCCGGCGGATACTGGCCGCGCGTCGCGGCATGAAAATCCCCACGCCGTCATTCTGAACGGAGCGCCGCGCGGGCGCAGGCGGGGCGGCGCGGAGTGAAGAATCGCTGACAGAAACGCGGGCGGAGGCGGTCTGGTGGGAACACGCGCACTCTCGTCCCCGCCGCCTCCGCCCGTTTCTGTCAGCGATTCTTCACTCCATTCCCGCCCACCTTCGCCCGCCGGGAATTCCGTTCAGAATGACGGCGTTGGGGGAGGGGCGCGCTTCGCGTGTGCCGCCATGTTTGACCCCGCCCGCGCGCGCGCGTAGGCTCGCCGCCCTTTTCCAAAAACCCTGACCGCGCGATGAATTACAAAGACACCCTGCTCCTGCCCAAGACGGAATTCCCGATGAAGGCGGACCTCATCACCCGCGAGCCCGCACGGCTGGCGCAGTGGGAGGGCGCGGGCCTTTACGAGCGCATCCAGGAGGCGCGGAAAGACGCGCCGCTTTTCGTGCTGCACGACGGCCCGCCGTTTGCGAATGGCGATGTCCACATGGGCACGGCGCTGAACAAGGTGCTCAAGGATCTCATCGTGAAATCGAAAACGATGGCGGGTTTCCGCGCGCCGTTCGTGCCGGGCTGGGACTGCCACGGGCTGCCCATCGAGTTCAAGGTGGTGAAGGAATCGCGCGGCCTTTCGCCCGTCGAAGTCCGGCGCAAGAGCGAGGAATACGCGCGCAAGTTCATCGGCATCCAGCGCGGGCAGTTCAAGCGGCTCGGCGTGTTTGGCGATTGGGAAAACCCGTACCTCACGCTCGATCCGGGATATGAGGCCGAGATCATCCGGGCCTTCGCGACCTTCGTGGAAAAGGGCCTCGTCTATCAGTCGAAGAAGCCCGTGTATTGGAGCACCGGCGCGCAGACGGCGCTCGCGGAGGCGGAGGTGGAGTACGCGGATCGCACCGATCCGGCGATCTACGTGAAGTTCCCCATCGTCAGCGGCGAACTGGCCGGCAAGGCGAACATGGTCATCTGGACGACGACGCCGTGGACGCTCCCGGCGAACGTGGCAATCGCGGTGTCGCCGCGGCAGGAGTACGTGATCGCGACTCTCGGACGCGATGGATGGGCGGAGGATTTCGTCGTCGCGAGGGCGCTGCTGGAAGCGTTCACGCGCGAGACCGAACTCCAGGTTTTCGGCGAGGTCGCTTCGCTGAAAGGCGAGGCGCTCGCGGGCATGGAAGCGCAGCATCCCTTCCTCGACCGCAAGTCGCGCGTCATCACGGCGGAGTTTGTGACCATGGACACCGGCACCGGCCAGGTCCACATCGCACCCGGCCACGGCGCGGACGATTACCTCGCCGGCCGGCAGCACGGTCTGCCGATTCTTTCGCCGGTCGATGACCACGGAAAGCTGACCGAAGACGCGGGCATGCCGGCGTGGACGGGCAAGTACGTCTTCGATGCGAACGCCGATATCGTGACCCATCTGCGCGACAACAAGACGCTGCTCGGCGAACAGAAACACCTGCACTCGTATCCGCACTGCTGGCGCTCGAAGACGCCCATCGTCTTCCGTTCGGTGGAGCAGTTTTTCATCAAGATCGACGCTTTCCGGGCGGAGGCGCTGGCGGCGATTGATGGGGTGACGTGGCTGCCGCAGTGGGCGCGCAATCGCATTTACGGCACCGTCGAGTCGCGGCCGGACTGGTGCATTTCGCGGCAGCGGACGTGGGGTGTGCCGCTGCCGGTTTTCTACGATGCCGACGGCAAGGCGCTGCTCGATCCCGCGAACGCGCGCAAGGTCGCCGACCTCGTGGAGGAGCACGGGACGAATCTGTGGTTTGAGAAGAATGACGCGGAATGGGCTTCCATGCTTGGTCTCCCGGCGGGGACGACACGGCGCAATGACACGCTCGATGTGTGGATCGACTCCGGCGTTTCCCACACCGCGGTCGTGGCGAAGCGCCCGGAACTCGGCGGCACGGGCGTGGCCGACGTGTATCTCGAGGCGACGGATCAGCATCGCGGGTGGTTCCAGTCGTCGCTGATGACGAGCATTGCGATGTATGGCCGCGCGCCTTACCGGACGGTCATCACGCACGGCTTTGTCGTGGACAAAGACACGCGGAAAAAGGTCTCGAAGTCGGAGCAGGGGACTTACGCGAAGCCGATGAACGCGGAGCATTTCGTGGGCAAATACGGCGCGGACATCGTGCGGCTGTGGGCGGCGAGCGTGGACTATCAGAACGAGGTGCCGTTTTCGGAAGAGAGCTTCAAGGGGCTCGCGGAATCGTACCGGAGCTTCCGCAATATCCTGCGCATCCTGCTGGCGAATCTGTCGGACTCCGATGCGAGCCGGGCATCGCTCGATGGTGCGACGCTCATCGACCGCTGGGTGTTGTCCCGGTTGCAGGAGGTCATCGCGACGTGCCGGGCGGCGTATGCGGAATACGATTTCCGCAGGGTCTTCCAGACGCTGAACCAGTTCGTGACCGTGGAGATCAGTGCGCTCTACGTGGACATCACCAAGGACCGCTTGTACTGCGACGCCGCCAATTCCCCGCGCCGCCGCGCGACGCAGGCGGTCATGGCGCGCGTCTTCGATGCGCTCGCGCGACTTCTCGCGCCGGTGCTCGTCTTTACCGCGGATGAAGCGTGGGAGTTCTCCGGCAAGGCGACCTCGGTGCATCTCGAAACCTTTCCCGAAGCCGATGCCGCGCTCATCGACAAGTCGCTGGAGGAGCGCTTGGAAAAGCTGCTCGCGCTGCGCGGCGTCATCGCGCAGGCCGTCGAGCCCGCACGGCAGGCGAAGCAAATCGGCAACGCGCTCGAAGGGGCCGTCACGCTCGCGCTCGCGGACGAGGCGCTGCTCGCGTCGCTGCGCGGGAGTGAAGCGGACTTGGAGGAGTTCTTCATCCTCAGCGACCTCACGCTCACTGCGGGCGTGGAGACCAAGGCTTCAATCATCCCGACGGCGCACAAGAAGTGCGCACGCTGCTGGCGGCACCGCGCGAGCGTCGGCGGGAACGCGGCGCATGCCGATTTGTGCGAGCGGTGCGCGGAGGTGGTGGCGTCCATCTCGTGAGCGTGCGCTCCCCGGAGTTCGCTGCATCGCGCCCAATGAAACTCCTCCTCGCCATCGCGCTCCCATTTTTCGCCTTCGATCAACTGACGAAATGGTGGATCGTGAAAAACTTCACGCCCTACGACGATCCGCGCCCGGTCGTCGAAAACTTCTTCTACCTCTGCCATTGGCAGAATACCGGCGCGGCCTTCAGCATCGGCACCGGGAAGAACTGGTTCTTCGTCGCCCTCTCCGCCGTGACGCTCGCGGGCCTGCTGGCTTTTTACTTCCGCGGGGCGTTTCGCGATTTGCTGTCACGCATCGGCGTGGCGCTGCTCGTCGCGGGCATCCTCGGCAATCTCACCGACCGGCTGCGCTTTCAGCACGTCGTGGATTTTCTGCTTTTTGATCTGCACGTCCGTTTCGCGAACCCGTGGCCGGCGTTCAATGTCGCAGATAGCTGCATCTTCATCGCGACGGGGTGCTTCATCGTCGCCTCGCTGCGCGAAAGCCGGAAGCCCGCGCCGCCGACGGCCGCGTGAGCCGGCGCAAACATCGCTTGAGCGCCGCGCGCCGCCCGCGCTAGGCTCCGCGTCCTTATGAGTGAAACGACCTACGCCTACGCCCATCCCGAAGCGCTCGTGAGCACCGAGTGGCTCGCCGCGCACCTCGATGAGCCGGACACCCGCATCGTCGAGAGCAATGAAGACGTGCTGCTTTACTCCACCGGCCACATTCCCGGCGCGGTGCATATCGACTGGCGCGAAGACCTCCAGGACGCGCTCGTGCGCGACTACATCCAGCCGGAGGCCTTCGCCGCGCTCTGCGCGAGGCACGGCATCGGACCGGAGACGACGGTCATTTTCTACGGCGACAAGTCGAACTGGTGGGCGTGCTACGCGCTCTGGGCGTTCCGGCTTTTCGGCCACACGCAGGTGAAAATCCTCGATGGCGGGCGCGACAAATGGGTGAAGGAAGGGCGCGCGGTGACGAAGGAAAAACCGCAGCCCGCACGGGCCGAGTATCCCGTGCCGGCGAAGCGCTTCGACGCGGACATCCGCGCTTTTTACGACGACGCGCTGGCGCAGAGCCAGGAGGGGCTGCCGCTCATCGACGTGCGTTCGCCCGGCGAATTCAAGGGCGAGGTCACGCACATGCCGGAGTATCCGCAGGAAGGCGTGCTCCGCGGCGGGCACATCCCCGGCGCGCACAGCGTGCCGTGGAAGACGGCGGTGAAAGACGACGCGACCTTCAAATCGCCGACCGAGCTGTATGAAATCTACGCCGTGGGCTGTGGGCTGAAATCGGACAAAGACATCATCGCCTACTGCCGCATCGGCGAGCGTTCGAGTCATACGTGGTTCGTGCTCACGTATCTGCTCGGGTACGAAAAGGTGAGGAACTACGACGGCTCGTGGACGGAGTGGGGGAACCGGGTGCAGGCTCCGATTGAGCGGAGTTGAGGGTGAAAAATGCCGAATGACGGATGACGAATGACGAGGGAAATCGGAATGCCCGAAGGCAGATCAAGGTGCGCGGAACTTTGTGAATTCCGGCTTCGTCATTCCCTCGTCATTCGTCATTAGGAATTCGTCATTCATGCACCCGTATCCGCCGAAGCTCACAGCCATCATCGCCCTTTTCGAGTCGCTGCCCGAAGAGGAGAAACGCGAGAACCTGATCGCGTATTCCGAGCAGTCGAAAAAGCACGAGCCCAAGCCCGGCGAAACTTTCGATCTCGAGGACGTGCGCAAGGACGAGGAATGCACGGACACCGTCGGCGTTTTCCTGCGCGTGGATGCGGAAAAGCGGGCGCGCTTTCGCATCACGCTCGGCCCGCAGGTGCAGACGCTGACGAAGGCGATGACCGCGATTTTATGCAAGGGGCTCGAAGGCTCGACGCTTGATGAAATCATGGAGCTGCCCGCGGATTTTGTGCCGAAGATCGTCGGCGGGCAGCTCGTGCGCATCCGCTCGCAGACGGTCTATTACATCCTCACGCGGATGAAGAGCGCGTCGAAGGTCTTCCTCAACCGGCTCCGCGCGGCGCAACTGTAGGGGAAGCCGACAGCTTCCCCTACAGTTGCGCGCGGGATGCGCGCGGGATGCGCGCGCCAGTTTTCCCACTACGCCGCGGATCCGCCGGAGGGCAGGGCGAGGACGTTCGACGACCAGTAGTCGATGATGTCCAGCGCGGCGAAACGGAAGACGATGAGGAGCGCGTCATTGAGCGGGATGCCGATGCGCTTGGCGATGGATTGCAGGGATTCCGCGCCGTTGATGGCCGTGGCGAAGCGCGCCTCCACGTCGTTGACCTTGAGCTTTTGCACCAGCTCGTAGCCTTTGCGCGTGTAGGCCGGGCTGCCGTTGGGGTCGGGGCGCTGCGAGCCCATGAGGCTTTCGTAGCGGACGTGGCGCAGGCTGCCGAGCACCCAGTTGTCTGGGTCTTCCGCGCCGGGCGGGAAGTTTTTCGCATACTCGGGAAACTGCGTGAGCTCTTCAAACTCGAAGGTCACGCGCCCGGCGGTCCAAAGGTTTGAGAAGACGCGCATGCCGTGGTCGCGGACGATTTGCACCACGTCGTCGTGCGGGAAACTGTTGCGTGAGGAGAGGTGGAGGAAGAGCGGGCAGCCGGTCGCGGCCTGGCTGACCTGGGCTTCCATGATGAGGCCGAGACTCGTGGAGGAGAGGATCGCGGGCGACTCTTTGCAGTAGAGCTGCACGTTGCGCGTAGTGGCGAAAAGGAAGCGGCCTTTGTTGATGAAAAGCTCGATCGGGTTGCGGTTGAGGAAAAAGCGGAGCACGCCGGTGAGTTGGTCGCCGTAGGCCATTTGCAGCGCGCTGCGCAGCGAGAAAAACGCGGTGTGGCCGCTGAAGACCGTGCGCGAGGGATCGTGGAAAAGGAGCTGCCGCGCGGGGTTCGCGCCGGGGCGGGCTTTCGCGAGGGTCGCGCCGACGAGCTCGATCAGAGCCTCCGGCGTGACGGGCTTCGCGAGCACTTTCACCACGTTCGAGTAGCGGTCCACGATGCTGTCGCCGTGGCCGTTCGTGGCCATGAGGACGACGGGCACCTTGGCGGTCGCGGGGTCATTGAGCAGCCGGTAGCAGATGGCTTCGGCGTCCATGTCGGGCATGGTTTCGTCGAGCAGGATGAGCTCGGGCTGGGCGAGGTGGAAGCGCTCGAAGGCGTCGGCCCCGCGCTGGGCGACGAGGACGTCGATGTTGCGAAAATTCTGCGCGATCACGGCCTCGGTCAGTTTGGAGGCGGCGAGGCTGTCGTCGATGACGAGAATTTTTTGGGACATACCGATGGGCTGTTGGCGCTGAAAAGATGCGGTTGGGAACGGAGCAAGTCACCTGCCCAAATCGTTCAGGGCGCGAAAATAGAGCGCGTGTCAGGGCTGTCAATGAAACTCCCCGGAGCGGTCTAGCTGTGACCGGGTAGCGCACGCGCCCTCGCGTGCTGTGTCCGGCGCCCTCGCCGGACACCCGGTGGCAAACGGAACGCGCCAGCCGGTGAGCATGCCGCCTCGCGGAAAAATCGGCGAGGGCTCCGACTCCAGCACGCGAGGGCGCGTGCGCTACCCAAAGGTCGGGTTCTAGCAGCAGCGGTTGAGGCCTTTGAAGCGGTGCTCGGTGGCGGTGAGGAAGACGTTTTTGCGCGGGCTCGGCTTCGTGTCCGGCGATTGGGCGGCGCACTCGCAGGCTTGGGCGAGCGCGCGTTCGCGGTCGATGGCGGCTTCGCCGGAGAGCTCCTTGAGCAGGGTGAAGCCGAGCGCGATGGCACCCATGACGGGCAGCGGGCGCTCGGGCGTGAGCGCTTCGGCGGGGAGCCAGACGGGTTCGGTTTCGTGGAGCGTGGGGGATTTCGCGCCGAGGATCAGCCGGCTCCATTCCCACACGCTGATGCCGACAATGGCGATGACGAGTGCGAGGAAGGCGGCTGTGACCATCGCGTCGAGGTATTGATTTTGAATCTGTTTGCCCGTGGCGACGGCGACTTTCACTCCGGCGTCGCTCTTTTTCTGGGCGAGCGCGGAGGCTTCTTTCGCGGCGGCGAGCGTGGTGGTGGCCGCGCCGGATTTGATGAGTTCATTCTCCGCGCGAACCGCTTCGAGACCGGCGAGGCTGGCGGCGTCGGCGTTTTTTTCCGCGGCGGGCATCGCCTCTTTTTTTAGCTGCTCGGCCTTGGCGAGGAAGCCGATCGCCGGGCTGGGATGATAGATTTTTTGCAGGCCCGCCGTGCCGGTGACGGCGAGCAGCCAGACGAGCGGGAGGAGCGTGACGAGCACCAGCGCCGGGTGGCGCCGGTCGCGGAGCTGCGTTTTCAAAAGGATGGTCGTGGCGAGGCAGAGCGCGATGCTGGCGAGGAGCTGGTTGGCGATGCCGAAGATCGGCCAGAGCGCCTTGATGCCGCCGTCGGGATCATCCACGGCGGCGATGAGAAAGTAGCCCCACAGCCCGGCGATCACCGCGCTCGCGGCGATGGCGGCGGCGAGGTTGCGGGTGTCGCCGAGCGGCTTCCAGATGTGGCCGAGCGCGTCTTGCAGGAGGTAGCGGCCGACGCGGGTGCCGGCGTCGAGCGTGGTGAGGATGAAGAGCGCCTCGAACATCACCGCGAAGTGGTACCACACGCCCATCCAGCTCCCGCCGAGGAGCCGCGAAAAAAGCGCGGCCATGCCCACCGCGAGCGTGGCCCCGCCGCCGGTGCGCCCGATCAAGGTCTCCTCATGCACCTGCGCGGCGAGCGCGGTCATCTGCTCGCCGCTGACCGCGAAGCCGAGCGCGTTCACTTTCGCCACCACGGCGGCGGGCTCGCCCTTGATGTTGATGCTGAGATAGACGCCGGGATCGAGCGTGCAGGCGGCGATCAGGGCCATGATGGCGACGAGCGATTCGAGGCACATCGCCCCGTAGCCCACGGGCCGCGCGGTGCTTTCGCGGGTGATGATCTTCGGCGTGACGCCGCTGGCGATGAGCGTGTGAAAACCGCTGATCGCCCCGCAGGCGATGGTGATGAAGCAGAACGGGAACACCGTGCCCGGCACCACCGGCCCGGAGCCGTCGATGAACGGCGTGAGCGCGGGCATTTTCAAAACGGGCAGCACGAGCAGCGTGCCGAGCGCGAGCGCGAAGATCGTGCCGAGCTTCATGAAAGTGCTCAGGTAATCGCGCGGCGCGAGGAGCAGCCAGACCGGCAGCACGCTCGCGGCGAAGCCGTAGGCGATGATCGCCCACGCGAGAAATGCGGCGTCCTTTTTGAAAATCGCGCGCAGCGTTTCGTGCTCCGAAACCCACTGCCCGCCCCAGACCGCGAGCAGCATCAGCGCGACGCCGGCGACGGAGGCCTCCAGCACTTTCCCCACGCGCACAAAGCGCAGGTAGCCGCCCATCAGGCAGGCGATGGGAATGGTCGCGGCGACGGTGAAAACGCCCCACGGACTTTCGGCGAGCACGTTCACCACCACGAGCGCGAGCACCGCGAGGAGGATGATCATGATCGAAAGAATCGCGACCGTGCCGATGAAGCCCGCCGTCGGGTTCAGCTCCTCGCGCACCATTTGTGCGAGCGATTTTCCGTCACGCCGGATCGAGGCGAAGAGGATGATGAAATCCTGCACCGCCCCGCCGAGCACCACGCCGATCAGGATCCAAAGCGTGCCCGGCAGATAGCCAAACTGCGCCGCGAGCACCGGCCCGACGAGCGGCCCCGGCCCGCTGATCGCCGCGAAGTGATGCCCGAAGACGATCCACTTGTTCGTCTTCACGTAGTCCTTGCCGTCCTCGTGGACTTCGCACGGCGTGGCGCGGCGCTCGTCCAGCGCGAGCACTTTTGCCGCAATCCATTTCGAGTAAAAGCGATAGCCGATGGCGTAGGTGCAGAGCGCCGCGATGACGATGTAGGCGGAGTTCAGCGGCTCGCCGCGCTGCGTGGCGATGGTGAAATACGCGCACGCGCCGAGCAGGGCGACCGCGAGCCAGGTGAGGAGGGAGAGGGACTTTTTCACGTTAGCGCGAACTCATCTCGCGGACGCCGCACGGAAGCAACTCCGCGCTGCGGGGCAGACTGCGGGCGGCGGGAGAATCGCCGCTTGCCGACGCCGCGGGATTGTGTTCCACATTTCTCCAATCCCATGAAACCCATCCTCGCTTCCGCCCACCTCCGCCATTCTCTCGCTGCCGCGCTGCTCGCGCTCACGAGTTCCGCCGCTTTCGCGCAGGCTCCCGTCGCGCCGGCGACCACGACCGCGCCCGGCGGCACCGGGGCGGCGGAGAAGCCCAAGCCGCTTTCCCCGGCCGACAAGAAATTCATCAAGGACTCCGGCAAATCCATTTACTTTGAATTGCAGCTCGTCGATTTGGCGAAGACCGGAGCGACCGTGGACAGCACGAAAAAATTCGGCGAGCTGGTGAACACGGAAATGCACAAGGCTTGGGACGCGCTCGGGGTGATCGCGAAAGACAAAGGCGAAACCCTGCCGGCGGAACTCACCGGGAGCGACAAGGGGAGCGCCGAGCGTTTGAAAAAAACCAAGGGCGACCAGTTCGACAAGCTCTTCTTCCGCGAGTTTTTGAAGGAAGCGAAAAGCCTGGAGCGGGATTTTCTCTCCGCGTCGAAAAACACGACGGGCGATCCCGACATCAAAAACTTTGCCGTGAACTACCTCGCGATCGTGAAGGGGCATGTGACCGACGGCGACAAGGCGGAAAAGAACGTCGGCAAGAAGCCGTAACGGGGCGCGGTAGGGATGGCACTCCGTGCCGTCCGGGGCGAGCGCAGCGAGGTGGCGGGTGGGCTGTGCGAGGGTAATGAAGCCCACCGCCTCGCTCCGCTCGCCCGGCGGACGGCACGGAGTGCCATCCCTACCCGCGGCTGCGCCGCGCGCTCAGCGCAGCCACTTGTCCGCGTAGTCGAGCCACACTTTCCAGTCCTCGCGGGTCATGGAGTGCTTGCCGGGGCGGATGTAGTAGCCGAGCCGCGAGTCGAGCAGTTTGCCCGTCTCCGGCATCCCGGTCGCGCCGAGACCATCGCCCGCGATGAGCCTGTACACAGGATCGGCGGCGCGCAGCATCTCGAACTGCCCGCGCGGATTCGCCCACTGATCCTCCGTCGCGCACGAGAGCAGCACGGGCCGCGGCGCGCAGAGCGCGATGAGGCAGTGCTGGTCAAAAGGCAGCTTGTCCGGCGCGTCGTTGAAGGCCTTGAAGTTTCCGCAGAACCAATGCGGGAACGCCGTGTTGATGCGTTTCACGGTTTCGTGAATGAGCTTGCCGTCCGGCGGATTCAGCAACTCCGCGGGCAGGCGCGACGGCGCGGTGCCGCCGCAGCCGGCCTGCGTCGGGATGACCATGGCGAAGCGTTCATCGAAAGCCGCGGCGAGCAGCGCGGTCTTGCCATTCCGCGAGTGGCCCACGGCGGCGACGCGCTTTCCGTCGATCTCCGGCACGGTCTGCACGTAGTCGAGCATGCGGGAAAAGCCCCAGGCCCAGGCCATAAGCGTGGCTGCGCTGTCACCGACCGCGGGATGGTCGCCACCCAGTAAAATTCGGAGCGCGATTTCCTTGTCGTCCGGCATCACATCGCCGCTGAAAAATGTGGCCACGGCGTAGCCGCGATCAATCGCCTGGTCGAGCGCCCACATCTCCTTTTCCTTGCCGCGTCCGGCATCGGCTGCGGTGTGCGGCGGCACGCCGGGAAAGCTCTGCGGCACCCACGCGGGCGGCTGGATCAGCGGGTCATCGAGCAGCGCATAGTTGCCGTTGAAATTCATACCGAGGAAACACGCGACGGGCTTTGGGCGGTCGTTCGGAATCACGACGAGCAGATGCACCTTACGATCAAGTCCGCACTCTATGAGCACTTCCCGGAGCGTGGCTTTTCCGCCGAGCGCACCCTGGTCCTCGCGGATCATATACGCCGCGATGGCATGCACATGCAGTGGGCGCCGCCCGTACATGTAGTGCTCGAAAAGCGCGCGCAGCTCCGGCGCGCGCAGCTTCTCCCAGTCCTCGCGCGTCTTCACCGGCTGGCCGAGGAAAGTGGTGAGCGGATCGGGCAGCGCCGCGTGAGCGGGGATCTTGTCGGGATCGGGAAAACGCTTCGTGCCGGTGACGAGCGTGGCGTCGATGGCGGCTTCGGGTTTGCCAATCGGCGCGGAATCATCGGCCATAATCGGGAGCGTGAAACACAGCGCGGCGAGCGCGGCGGCGAGGTTACTTTTTGCGGAGGTCATAGCAGAGGAGGACGTCTTGATCGCGGAGGTAAAGCCGTCCGCCGTGGATCACGGGATGCGACCAACTGTTGCCGTTGTGGCTGGCGAGCGGGAACGCGCCTTTTTCATGGTAGCCGTCGGGCGTCGCCTCAATGAGCGCCATGACCGCATTTTGGTAGCGGAAATACAGGTTCCCATCCGCGGCAACGACCGCTGCCGATTCGGTGCCCGGCCCGCGATCCTTGTTCCAGACTACCTTCCCGGTCTTCCACTCGAGGCAGATGGGGAAGCCGTTGTTGTGGCCGGTGCCGGCGTAGATGTAGTCGCCGAGGCGGATCATGCCGCCGTGGTGGTTTTGAAAAGTGGAGGCGTTGAGAAAGTACTGCTCTTGCGCCTCGACGGGCGAACCGGCCACGCGACCGAGCGGCGCGGCGGCTCCGCCGCGCGCGGCGGTCAGCGCTGTTTCCGCGCTGGCGAGTTCGGGCTTGAGCGACTGCACGGCGACGTTGGCCTGATCGTATTCGGGCGTGCCGGGTTCCAGTTTTTTGCGCACCTCGCGGCGCTGCGCGAGGTCGGCGTTGAGCGCAGCGAGCTTCTTCGTCAGCTCAGCGATCTTCGCCTCATCCTGCGCCGGTGCGGCCTGCGGGCCGGTGCTGGTTTTCGTGATCTTGAGCAGCGCCGCGCCCGCACCGTAGCCGGTGGAGCAGAAAACGTAGTCGTCCCACGCGAGCGGCGTCGGGATGTTCGCGGTGCCGTTCGCGACGCGGTTGTAGAACCAAAGCAACTTCCCGTCGCCCGCCGCCACGCTCACGATTCCGCGCCCGAGGAGCTGCACGTACTGCCGCACACCCGCGGCATTGCTCACGACCGCGCCGGTGTAGCCCGCGCCGTCGCCGCCCTTGCCGCCGAGGTCCGGCAGCTCTGTTTTCCAAATCACCGCGCCGGTCTTTTTGTTCAGCGCCACCAGCGCCGCGTCCTTTCCGCCGGGCGTGACGATGACCTTTTCACCATCGACCAGCGGCGACTCGCTGTAGTGCCAGCCCGACATCATTTTCCCGCCGAAATCGCGCTCGAAGCTTTTCCGCCAAACCTCGCGCCCGCCCTCCGCCTCCACGCACGCGAGATCGCCGTCCGTGCTGATCGCATAGACCAGCCCGTCCGCGACCGTCGGCGTGCAGCGCGGCTCGTCGTTCTTGTCTCCCACCTTCGCCGCCCACAATTCCTTCTGCGTCGCGAGATCGAGCGCCACCACGTACTGGCCGTCCTTGCGCCCGGCCATCGTGAAGATTTTTCCGCCCACGATCGCCACGCTCGAAAAGCCTGCGCCGAGGCCGGAGATTTTCCACGCGAGCGGCGGCCCGCCCGCCGGCCATTCTCTCAGCAGGCCGGTCTCCGCCGAGACGCCGTCGCGATTCGGCCCGCGCCATTGCGGCCAGTCGCCGGGCGCGGCGAGCGCGGTGAGGGTGAAGAGCGGGAGCGCGAGGAGCAGGCGGGGGATTTTCATGGGTGGGAGATTTTCGCGCAGACGCTATCGGGCGCATGGCATGGTGGCAATGCGGGGACGGCGAAAACCGAATGGCGACCGAGCCGCCGAGATCCTTCGACTGCGTTTCGCCCCCGCCTTTCCACGGCAAAACTTCGCGCAGGATGACACGCTTTTGAGTTTCGCTACACCCTCTGAGGAACGCTACGCGCCGAAGAAAGTCAGATACGGCTTTTGCTCGATGACGCGCTGGACGTAGAGGGCGAGCTCGCGGGCGTGGTAGTCGCCCCACATGCTGCTCTCGCCATTGGGCACACGCTGGCCGGGGGCGATGTGATCCCAGCCATTCGGGCGGTGGTAAATGCTGTGGAGGATGAGCCCCTGGTGCTCGGGGTCGGTGGAGAGGTAGGGCTCGGCGAAAAGGGTGTCGCAGACGGTGAGGCCGGCCTGCCAGTAGCGGTCGGCGTCGGGGCTAGGCGCACTTTTTTGCAGGTAACTGCCGAGGCGGAGCAGGCCCTGCGCGGCGATGGCGGCGGCGGAGCTATCGACGGGCTCGAAGTCGTTGAAAGGGTCGGCGGGGCGCGCGAGGTAGTCGCCCATCCCGCGGAGGCCGGGCGCGCCGGTGTCCCAGTAGGGGATGCCGTCGGTGGGCGTCTGCTCGATGTAAAAATCGGCGGTGGCGCGGGCGGCGTTGAGCATCACGGACTCGATGGCCTCCCGCCCGCCGAGCCGCTCCAGCTCTTGATTTGGCCGCTCGGCGAGCCACTCGAGCAGTTCCGCGTAGCCGCAAAGAATCCACGCCAGCCCGCGCGTCCAGGTGGTGAAGGGCGACCAGCCCTGCTGGGAATTCGGGCAGCGGTAGGAGCCATCGTTGATATTGAAAATGCTCTCGTGGGCCACGCGCCCGCGCACGTCGAAGGCATCGCGCCCCTGGCCGTAATAGACGGCCCATTTCGCCGTGGTGCGCGCGTGCTGCACGAGCCGCGTGAGGAGCGAGATGCGCTCGTCCTTTTCGCCCATGAGCACATGCCCGAGCTGGTGGGAAAGCGCGAGCGCGCGCAGCGAGCGGATGGTGTCGGCGAAGAGCGAGTGCGGCCCGTTGAAAGAATGGATGAAGCCCTCGCCATTCGCCGCATGGGTCCAGCGCGCGGCCTGCACCGCGCCGGAGCACTTCAGCGCGAGCTCGTAGAATTGCAGCTCGCGCCCGTCGGCGGGGAGGCGACCTTCGAGCATGAGCCGGCGGAGATTGCCGTAGGTCGAGACGTTGTTAAAGCCGTGGTCATGCACGCCGGTGTGCGTGATGTGATGGGCCATGCGCGCGAAGGTGCGGTCGCGCCCGAGGGCGAGGAACTGCTCATCCCAATACGCGTCGAACTGCAAAATCGCCGAGCCATAGACAAAGCCCTGCGTCCACTCCGTCCACCCGCGCGCGGTGTACTTGCCGCCGATGGTGAAGACGGGCGTGGCCGCGCCGGGGACTTCCGCGGCGTCGATGGCGAGGATCTTCGGCGCGGAGACTTCCCAGAGGCGCTCGATCTTGGGCTGCAAATCTTCGGGGCGGAGAGTGGATTGGATGCGGATCATCGTGGGTCAAGAAACGGCGCAAAAAACACGCGGTCAAATCGTCCGCAAGTGAAACCCGCCATCGACATTGAAAACCTGCCCGGTGGAGTAGGGGAAATGGCCGAGCGCCACTGCGGCCACGCACTGGCCGATGTCCTCCGGCGTGCCCCAGCGGTTCAGCGGCGCGAGCCCGGCGGCGAAGAGGGCGTCGTATTTCGCCTTCACCGGCCCGGTCATGTCCGTCTCGATGACGCCCGGCTGCACCTCGAAAACGCCGATCCCGAATTCCGCCAGCCGCACCGCGTAGAGCTTCGTCATCATCGCCAGCCCGGCTTTCGCGATGCAGTAGTCCCCGCGGTTCACGGACGCCGTGAACGCCGAGATGCTCGTCACATTCACCACCGCCCGCGGCAGCCCGGCGAGCGGCGCGGAGTCGCGCATCAGCTTCGCCGCCGCCTGCGTGAGAAAGTACGGGCCTTTGAGATTGATCGCGATGAGCCGGTCGAACGATTCCTCGCCTGCGTCGAGGATGTCCGCGCGGACGAGCGGCGCCACGCCCGCGTTGTTCACGAGCAGGTCGAGCCGCCCGAATTTCTCCCGCACAAACTCCAGCATCCGCGCCCGGTCCGCCGCCACCGAGACGTCGCCCTGCACGATCTCCGCGCGCACTTTTCCCCCGCCCGCCTCGCGGCACATCCCGGCGCATTCACGAGCCGCGGCTTCATTGCCGGCGTAGTTGATGACGACATCGTGCCGCCCCGCGCGGGCCAGCGCGAGGGCGATGCCGCGGCCAATGCCGCGCGAGGAACCGGTGATCAAAGCGACGCCATTCATGGCCCGCATTGAAGGCCGCGCGCCGCCGGCAATGCACGCGCAAAAAGCGCTTGCAATCCCCCGGTGCCCCGCGCACTTTCCGCCCTCGCAAACGGGGTCTTAGCTCAGTTGGTAGAGCGCCGCAATGGCATTGCGGAGGTCAGGGGTTCGAACCCCCTAGGCTCCATTCCCACGCCGCCCGCCGGTTCTTGAGCGTGGCCAGGGCGCGCTGCATCGCGGCGCCTGGCGCGGGGCGGCGCGCGAATTTTTCACCGGAAAGATGCTTTGCGCTTTGGCCAATCCGCGCTAAAAGATAACCCTACTAAAACAATAGGGTAAAAACCTCCATCCCATGATGAAACTCCTCCGCCGCCTTGCCGCATCGTTCAGCTTGCTCGCCACGCTTGCCTCCGGATTCGCCCAGCAGACCGTGCTCCGGGTCGGTCATTTTCCCAACATCACCCACGCGCAAGGGCTCATCGCCTCGCAGCTTACCCGCGAGGGCAAAGGCTGGTTTGAGTCGCGGCTCGGGGGCGAGGTGAAGATCGAATGGTTCGTCTATAATGCCGGGCCGTCGGCGATGGAGGCCCTCGCGGCGAACTCGATCGACATGACGTATGTCGGCCCGAATCCGGCGCTGAATCTCTACTCGCGATCCCAGGGTGAGGAGGTGCGGATCATCGCCGGCGCGGCCAATGGCGGCGCGGCGCTCGTGGTGCAGGCGGACGGACGGCTGAGCAAGCCGGAGGATTTTCGCGGCAAGGCCATCGGCACCCCGCAGCTCGGCAATACCCAGGACGTGGCCTGCCGGGCGTGGCTGAAGAAACAAGGCTACCGCATCACCCAGCTCGGCGGCGACGTGAAGGTGCTGCCGACGGCGAACCCGGACCAACTCGCGCTTTTCGCCGCCGGAAAACTCGACGGCGTGTGGACGGTCGAGCCGTGGGTTTCGCGGCTGGAGCTGGAGGCGAAAGGGAAAGTTTTTCTCGAGCAAAAGGACACCATCACCACGGTGCTGGTCTCGAGTGTGAAGCTGCTCGCGGAAAAGCGCGAACTCGTGAAAAGGTTCGCCGCCGCGCATGCCGAGCTGACGGAGTGGATCAACAAAAATCCCGCCGAAGCCAAGAGGCTGGCCAACGCCGCGCTCAAGCAAATCACCAAACGCGAGATGCCCGCCGAATTGATGGAGAAAGCGTGGCCGCGGCTGGCTTTCACCGCGGAGATCAAGCGCGAGAATCTGGCGGCGTCCGTGGCCGAGGCGCAGAGCGTGGGCTTTCTCAAAGGCGCGCCCGATCTTGGCCGGCTGGTGGAGATTCCGAAGTAATCCAGTGGAGAAAATTGAGGCTTGTCCCGCACCCGGCGGGCTGCGAACGCTTTCCGCCCCGCATGAAACCCGCGCCGCCAACGCCGTGAAAGGCCCCCTCGAAGAGCTGCAAATCATCAAGCCGGTGAAGCTGTCGATCGACGGTGTGTCGAAGACGTTTCGCCAGGGCGTGGTCGTCGCGCATGCGCTTGACAATGTGAGCCTGAGCGTGGACGAGGGCGAATTCGTCTGCCTCGTCGGCCCGAGCGGCTGCGGAAAATCGACGCTGCTGGCGATGATCGCGGGGCTCGAATTTCCTGACGAGGGCTCGATCATGTCCGATGGCCGGATGGTCACGGAGCCGGGGCGCGACCGCATGGTCATGTTCCAGGAATCGGCGCTCTTTCCGTGGCTCGACGTGCTGGGCAATGTGATGTTCGGGCTCAAGCTGAAGCCGAATCTGACGACGAAGGAATGCCGCGAGGTGGCGCAGTTTTACATCCAGCTCGTGGGCCTGGCGAAATATGCGCGCTCCAATATCCATGAGCTTTCCGGCGGGATGCGGCAGCGCGTGGCGCTGGCCCGCTCACTCGCGCCAAACCCGCGCGTGCTGCTCATGGACGAGCCTTTCGCCTCGCTGGACGCGATGACCCGCGAGCAGCTCTACGGCGATCTCCAGGAAATCTGGGCGGCGCGGAAAAAGACCATCGTTTTCGTGACGCACAATGTCCGCGAGGCGGCGTGTCTCGGGGATCGCGTCGTTCTTTTCTCCCCGCATCCGGGACGCATCCGCGAACAATTCACCATCGACCTGCCGCGTCCGCGCGACATCAACAGTCCGAGCCTCGCAGCCTACGCGACGGAGATTACCAAGGCGCTGAAATCGCACCAGCCGGGCGATGCCGACGTCGCCGAATAATCCATGAAACGCTTTTTCAATGCGGTTCTGTTTTTCGCGGCGCTGGTCGCGATCTGGCATTTCGGGCGCGACTACATGGTGGGCACAAAGCGGTGGTCGCCGGTGCTCGTGCCCGATCCGTGGAGCGTGTGGCTTTACCTCAAAGAGGCGGTCGATGACCGCACGCTTTTCGAGGCGCTGTGGGTGACGGTGAAACGGCTGCTGCTCGGCTACTTCATCGGCGTGGCGCTCGGCGTGCCGCTCGGGCTGGTGACGGCGCGGTTCAAGTGGGCGAGCGACACGATCGGCGTGCTCGGGCTCGGCCTGCAGACGCTGCCGAGCGTGTGCTGGGTGCCGCTGGCGCTGCTGTGGTTTGGGCAGACGGAGGCGGCGATGCAGTTTGTGGTCATCATGGGCACGCTCTGGTCCGTGCAAATCTCGACCGACAACGGCGTGCGCAACGTGCCGCCGATCTACCAGCGCGCCGCGCAGACCATGGGCTCACGCGGCCTGCACACCTGGGTGATGGTGAACCTGCCGGCGTCGCTCCCGTTCATCGTCAGCGGCGTGAAGCAGGGCTGGGCCTTCGCGTGGCGCTCGCTGATGGCGGCGGAGATTTACGTGACGGTGCTGACGGGTTACGGCCTCGGCTTTCTGCTGCACAACGGGCGCGAACTCGGGGCGATGGATCAGGTCGTGGGGGTCATGCTCGTCATCGTGGTCATCGGCCTGCTGGCGGACAAAATCCTGTTCTCGCCGTGGGAGCGGTTCATTCACCGGCGGTGGGGCACGGTGAAGTCGTGAGGGTAGGGGCGGCACTCCGTGCCGTCCGTCGGGCGAGCGTCAGCGAGGCGGTGGGCTTTCGGATGCCGCGCAAATCACACCAGCCGCCTCGCTGACGCTCGCCCGACGGACGGCACGGAGTGCCGCCCCTACCCTCACGACTTCACCGTGCCCCACCGCCGGTGAATGAACCGCTCC
>JAYWEP010000004.1:0-30329 GCA_043779205.1 Chthoniobacter sp.
AAGGAAGACAAGAAGGACGGGAAGCAGGACGATTCGCAGCAGCAGAACGGCGACAAAGGCGAGAAGAAGGACTCGAAAAACGACGGCTCGAAAGACCCGCAGAAACAGGGGCAGGCGAAGAACGATCCGCAGAACAAAGACGGCCAGAAGGGCGAGCAGCCCGCGCCTTCACCCGACCAGCCGGGGAAAAAGCGCGAGGGCGAGATCAAGCCGCAGAATGGCCAGCAGCCAAAGCCAGACGCGCAGCAGCAGGAGGCCGAGGAGATGCAGGCCGCCGAGGATGGCAAGATGACGGAGGCGCAGGCGAAGGGCTTGCTGGATTCGCTGAAGGGCGAGGACTCGAAGGTGCAATTGCTCAAGCCGGGTGAACGCAAGGCCGGCGGGCGCGTCTTAAAGGATTGGTAGAACGAATGACGGCGATTTTTTCCAATCCCATGTGGCGGATCATCCGCGTCTGGCTGCTGACGTTTTGCGCGGTGCTCGGCGTTGCCGCGCAGGCGGCGGAGGTCTCGGTGAAGGCGAGCTTGAGCCGGAGCGTCACGGTCATCGGCGAGCCGGTGCAGTTGCAAATCAAGATCGCCAATGCGAAGCGCGCGGGTGATCCGCCGGATCTGGCGGTGGAGGGACTGGACATCCGCTATGTCGGGCCGTCCACAAACTCGGTGATGCGGCTGGATCAAAACGGTTTCCACTCCGAGACGACGACGGTGCAGGTCTATCAGGTCACGGCGGCGAAGAACGGGACGTTCACGATCCCGGCGGTGGAGCTGGAGCTGGACGGCCACAAATACAAGACCGAGCCGGTGACGCTGACGGTGCAGGCGAGCGCGGTGGAGGACGCGGCGCGGCCGCAGGCGCAGGGGCAGTTGGAGCTGATCGTGCCAAAGAAAACGGCCTTCGTGGGGGAGATGATTCCCGTGGAGCTGCGGCTCTATGTGGACGCGCGCGTGCGCTGGCAGGCGGTGGCGATGCCGGAGCTTTCCGGCGAAGGTTTCACCAAGCAGAAGATCCCCGAGCCGCGCCGTCCGGGACGGGTGATGAAGGACGGGCGCGACTGCGACGTGCTCGTTTTCAAAACGGCGATCACGCCGGGAAAGGCTGGCAAGATCAGCATCGGGCCGGGGGAGGTGGCCTATAACGTGCAGGTGCCGCGAGCCCGGCGGAGTGGCCCGCGGTCGTTTGAAGACGACATTTTAGGAGACCCGTTTTATGCGCAGATCCAGCAGATGAAGGGGAAGGCCGAGCCCGTGGAAGTGACGGTGCGGCCGCTGCCGGCGGCGGGCCAGCCGCGGGATTTTTCCGGGGCCGTGGGCACGTTTCAGTTCAGCGCCGCGGGCAGTCCGGGCCAGGTGAAAGTGGGTGATCCCGTGACGATGAAACTGCGCGTGAGCGGGCGCGGCAATTTCGATCGGGTGGAAGCGCCCGCGCTCAAGGATTCCGCCGGCTGGCGGAGCTATCCGCCGTCCGGCACTTTCAAGAAAGAGGACACCAACGAGATCGGCATGAGCGGGACGAAGACCTTCGAGATGGCGGTGATTCCCGAAGAAAAGAAGACGCAGATGCCGGTGTTCACCTTTTCGTTTTTCGATCCCGAGGCGGAAAAATACGTGACGCTGGTGAGCGAACCCGCGGCGCTGAAAGTGGACGGGGCAAAAGTCGCCGCGCCGCCGCCCGCACCAAACGCGACGGCAGCGGCGGACGAGCCGAAGACCGAGTCCGACACGCCGAAAAACCCGCCGGACCCCACGGACATTCTCGGCCCGCGCTACGACCTGGGGGCGCGGAAGTCTTTCGCGCCGCTGGACGAGCGGCGGGAGTTCTGGCTGGCGCAGGCGGGCCTGCTGGCGGCGCTGCTCGCGCTCGCCGGTTTCCGCGTGCGCGGCCGGCCAGATGCGGACGCCGCCCGCCGCGCGGCGCTGCGGCGCGAGAAGGCGGCGCTGCTGGCGAAGCTGCGGCGGAGCGAACTCGCCCACACGGAGTTTTTCGACGCGGCGGCACGGGTCATCCAGATCGAGGCGGCGCTGGCCACGGGCGCGGATCCCGCCGGAGTGGATGCCACAACGGTGCGGGGGCTCGCGGGAGCGGATGCCGCCACGGCGGAAGTGCTCGAGGAGGTTTTCAACGCGCGGGCGGAACTGCTCTTCGCGGGCGGCGGACGCGACGAAGGCCGCGTGGCGGGCGACGAACGGACGCGGGTGCTGGCGGCGCTGGAAACCTTGGGGAGGAATCATGCGAAGGGTTGATTTGCGAATCGCCGCCTTTTGGTTGTGCGCACTGGCGTTGCTTTGTGGGCGGGCTTTGGCGGGCGGCGGGGATTTTGAAGCGGCCAATCAGGCCTACGATCAGGGGAAGTTTTCCGAAGCGAAAATGGGCTACGAAAAACTGGTCGAGGCCCGTGCATGGAGCGCGAATCTTTTCTACAATCTGGGCAATGCGGACTACCGGCTCGGGGCGCCGGGGCGGGCCATGCTGGACTACGAACGGGCGCTGGCGCTCGATCCGGCGCACCCGGAGGCGCGGGCGAATCTCGCGGTGCTGCGGAAGCAGACGGGCGCACGGCGGCGCGCGGCGGCGTGGGAGGACGCGGTGTTTGCGGGGCAGTCGCTGGAGGTGTGGACAATCGTGGCGACGGCGGCGGCCTGGCTCGCGATTTTCGCACTCGCCCTCATTGGCACGAGCAAGCGCGCGGAGAAGTCCGGGCTGTGGCTGGCGACGCTCGCCGCCGTGCTCATCGGCGCCTACGCCACGGGGGTGCTGTGGTGGCGCGGGCCGGAGCGGGCGATGGCGATTGTGGTGGCGCAGCAGACCGAGGCGCGGCTCGCGCCGGCGGATAGCGCGGGGCTGGCGGAGGCGCTGCCCGCGGGCAGTCGCGTGGAGGTGCTGAGCGAGCGGGGCGAGTGGATTTACTGCGTGCTGCCGGGCGCGGGGCGGGGCTGGATTCCGCAGCAGGCGGTGGCGCGCGTGAGGCTGGGAGGCGCATGATGCGCGGGCTCGCCATCGTCTGCTGGATGCTGTGCCTGTCAGCATTTGCGGACGACTGGCGGGAGACGCTGACGCCGCCGCAGGCGGGCGGGTTTCCACCCCCGCGTCCGCAAAAGGCGACCTACAAATTCGGCTGGGGAGCGATCACGGCGGCGCAGGCGGACTTCGACTTTACCCAGACAAACGGCGGGCTGCTGAAGCTGTCGGTGAAGGCGAAGACCATCGGTTTGATCCGCAAGCTCTGGCAGATGGATGCGCAGCACACGGCGCTGTGCGATGCCGCCACGCTGCGCCCCGTTTCGCTGCAACAGACGGAGACCTACAAAGCCAAGACGCTGATCGCGAAGGTGAACTTTGCGGCCGATGAGGTGCAAGGCTGGCGGGAGTCGAAGCCGGCGGGCTCCTCGCCGCCGAAGTGGCGGAGATTCAAATGCGCGGATGTTTTCGACCTGCACACGGCGCTGCTTTTCACGCGCAGCCAGCCGATGCGCGCGGGCGACATTTACCGGCTGGTGGTCTATCCGGCGCGCGACGCGTACCTCGCGGAAATCGAGGTCGCCGGGCGCGAGAAAATGACCGTGGGAGGAAAGGAATACGACGCCATCAAGTGCGCGCTGCGGCTCCAGGGAATCACGAAGGCGCTGGCGCTGGAGCCGCACGCCAAATTCAAGCGGGCCTCCATCTGGGTCTCGGACGACAGCGACCGGATGCTGCTGAAAGTGCAGGCGGAGGTCTTCGTCGGGAGCGTGTGGACGGAGCTGGAGTCGGTGAAATTTGCGGAGCCGTGAGTGGGGGGCTGGCGGGGTTTCCGTCGAGTGAACCGCTACGTCCAGAATCGGGGATTGCTCAATAGGTATTGACGGCGCGAGAGAAGCGGATCAGCAGAGTGAATGAAATGCCAACATCGTGAAAGTGAGGAAGTGGTGAAAAACGGGAGCAGCCGACATGGCAGGCAGCGCTCGCTGTGCCGAGGGTGCGGCAGGACCAGCGGGGAAAGGGATCACCAAGTCGCGATCAATACCTAATGAGCAATCCCCACTTTCTGAATACAATGCCTAACGCACCGCCACCCGGAACGGAATCGAAGGATCCGTAACGATTTGCGGGAGGATGAAGGCATGGCGACGCTCTTTTCCCCACCGCCTTGCCCAAAGAAACAGTTGGAGGTTTGCCGCTGCCCGCCGACGCCCACGCGGCGTCTCGCGGACTCGACTTTCGACTGCGCTTCGCAAAGCCGAAGCTCCGCTCAGGATGACGGCGATTTTTCCGCCCCGCCGAAAAAGAGCAGCCGCAGACTGTTCAGCACGACCACGAGCGTGCTGCCTTCATGCCCGACGACACCGAGCGTCAACGCGATTTTTTGGAACAGCGCGAGCGTCACGAGGATCACGATCACCCCGAGCGAGATCGCGAGATTCTGCCGGATGATCGCCCGCGCGCGGCGGCTCAACTCGTAGGCGGCGACGAAGTTTTCCAGCCGGTCGTGCATGAGCACGACCTCCGCCTGCTCCAGCGCCGCATCGCTGCCGCGCGCACCCATGGCCACGCCGACGTGGGCGGCGGCGAGGCTGGGCGCGTCGTTCACGCCGTCGCCGATCATGGCGGTGAGTTCGCCGCTTTGCGCAAAGCCCTCGATGACGGCGAGCTTTTGCTCGGGCTTGAGTTCCGCGCGCACGTCGTCGAGGCCGAGCTGGGTCTTGAGAAAATCCGCCGCGCTCTGCTTGTCGCCAGTCAGCACGACGCAGCGCAGGCCGCGCCGGTGGAGCTGCCCGATCAGGCCGCGCGACTCGGGCCGCAGGTCGTCGCGGAGCAGGATGCGCCCGACGATCGCGCGGTTCGCGACCCACACTTCCGATACGCCAAATGCCGTCTCGGGCACCGCCGCGATGGCCGCGTCCGCGTGTCCGTCCACGACCCACTTGCGCCGCCCGAGCTGCACCGTCTCGCCATTGTGCTGCGCGCGGCTGCCCATGCCGGTGACGGCTTCGTAGTCGGTGATTTGGAGCGGGGAAATCTGCTCGCGCTTGCCGTAGCGCGTGACCGCGCGGGCGAGCGGATGGTTCGAGTGGAGATCGAGCGAGTAGGCGAGTTGCGCCACTTCGTTCTCGTGGCCGGGTGGAAAGCTTTCGACCTTTTCCACGCGCAGATCGCCCGTCGTCAGCGTCCCCGTTTTGTCCATCGCCACGATCTTCACCTCGGCGAGCTGCTCGACCGCCGCACCGCCCCGAAAGAGGATTCCGCGCCGCGCGCCCCACGCGATGGCGGCGAGGATCGCCGACGGAATCGAGAGCACCAGCGCGCACGGCGAGGCGACCACGAGGAGCGTCATGGCGTGGTAAAATGCGCTCACATCGCCCGGCACGGAAACGAACGGGCGATGGCCGAACGCCAGCCACCAGACGAAGAACATGCCGAGCGTGAGCGCGAGAATCGCGTAGGTGTAGCGCGTCCCGAATTTGTCGGTGAAACGCTGCGCGGGAGCCTTGTTGCGCTGCGCGGTCTGGATGAGGTGGATGATCTTTTGCAGCGCGCTCTCCTGCGCCGGCCGCGCGACCACGGCCTCGACCACGCCCCACAGATTCAGCGTGCCCGAGAGCAGCCCGTCGCCCACGCGTTTCTCCACCGGCGTGGCCTCGCCGGTGAGATTCGATTCGTCCGCCGCCGTCTCGCCTTTGACGATTTCGGCGTCCACCGGAAACTGCTCGCCCGGCTTGATCCGCAGCCGCATCCCGGCCTGCAATTCGGCCACCGGCACGACCCGCTCGACGCCCGCCGGATCCAGCACCGTGGCCGATTTCGGAGCGGAGTCGATGAGCGAGCTGATCTCCTTTTGCGTCCGCTCCATGGCGTAGTGCTCCAGCGCGCCGGAGAGCGAAAACAGGAAGAGCAGCACCGAGCCCTCCGCCCATTCGCCGATCGCCGCCGCACCCGCTGCGACCGCGACCATGAGGAAATGCACGTCGATCTCGCGCTCGCGCAGTCGCTCCCAAACCTCCTGCACCGTGAACCACGCGCCCGCGAAATACGCGGCGGCGAACAGACCGGGCGCGAAACCCGCGTGCGCGCCCGCCGCCCACCAGCCCGCGAGACCGAAAACCGCGCAGACGCCGCTCGCCACGAGCTGCTCCTTCCACTCGCCCTCGTGGCCGTGGTCGTGGTGATGATCGTGATCGTGCGTTTCGTGACCGGCGTGCGAGTCCATGAATCAGCGCCTTGCTTCGCATCGCGGCGGCGTTTTGTCATCCCGCGAAATGGGCGCGCGGTTCCCTTTTTCGCAGCGCGCAGGCATAGTGGCGTCGTGATTATCTACTTCGTCGAAACCGAACCGGGAGAGCAGGAATTCTACGCCCACGGCCTGCCGGACCACGATGTCCGCTTCGTCGCCACGCTCGCCGAGATCGGCGACGACGCGGAAATCCTCGCGCCTTTCATCAATGCGAAAGTCACCGCCGACTTTCTCGCCGCGCACCCGCGGCTGCGCCTCATCGCCACGCGCTCCACGGCCACCGATCACCTCGATCTGCCCGCCTGCAAGGCGCATGGCGTGGTCGTGGCGCACGTCCCGTTTCACGCCGAGACGACGGTGGCCGAGCACACCTTCGCGCTCATGCTGGCGCTCTCCCGGCGGATGCGCGAGGTCATGCTCGCGCCGAAAGGCGGGCGCTTTTCCTACGAGGCCACGCGCGGTTTTGAACTGGCGGGGAAAACGCTCGGCGTCATTGGCATGGGCCACATCGGCCAGCGCGTGGCCCGGCTGGCGCAGGCTTTTGAAATGCATGTGCTCGCCTTCGACATCGAGCAGCCGGCGGACGTCGCCTCGGCGCTCGGCTTCACTTTCGTGCCGCTCAACGAGCTGCTCGCGCACGCCGAGATCATCTCGCTCCACGCGCCGCTCGTGCCCGCCACCTGGCACATCCTGAACCGCGAGACGCTCGCGAAATGCCAGCCCGGCGTCTTCATCATCAACACCGCGCGCGGCTCGCTCATCGACACGCTGGCGCTGCGCGAGGCGCTCGACTCCGGCCAGGTCGGCGGCGCGGGGCTCGACGTGCTGGAGGACGAGCGCGTGCTGCGCGCGCCCGCCTCGAAAATCATCGCCGCCGACATCATCGCGCACCTCCGCTCCGACGCGCTGGCCTACGACGCGCGCGACGCCGACCGCATTCGCGAACTCGAAGACCTCATGCTCGGCGACGCCGTGCTCGCGCGGCCCAATGTGGTCTGCACGCCGCACGTCGCCTTCAACAGCATCGAGGCCGTGGAGCGCCTGCAGCAGATGACCGTGGAAAACATCACCGCCTTCGCCGCGGGGCGTCCGGCGCATGTGGTCGGGTAGGGATGGCACTCCGTGCCGTCCGCCGGGCGAGCGGAGCGAGGTGGTCCGTGCCGGGTAGCGCGCGCGTCCCGGATTCGATGCGCTGCGGAAGTTCGCGAAGTCGGGACGACTTCGCCAGCACGCGGGACGCGTGCGCTCCCCGAAGCCCTGCCGCCTCGCTGCGCTCGCCCCGGACGGCACGGAGTGCCGTCCCTACCGCGGCTGCGCCGCCGGAGCTTTCGCGGCTTGCGCGCGGCGGGCGGCGTGGTAGCTAGCGGCCCATGGAAAACGACCTGCAATTTGAACGCGCGGATTTCACCGCCCCGGTGGCCGCGAAGTGCAGCGCCTGCCAGCAGCCGCTGCTCGGCGAGTATTTCAGCGCCAACGGCCAGGTGCTCTGCGCGCGGTGCGCGGAAAGCCTGCGCGCGCAGCTCGGCGGCACGGGCAGCAGCGCGGGGCGTTTCATGCAGGCTGCGGCTTTCGGCACCGGTGCGGCGGTGCTCGGCGGCGCGGTCTATGGCGCGGTCATGGCCTACATGCACGTCGAACTCGCGCTGATTTCCATCGGCGTCGGCATCGTCGTGGGCAAGGCCGTGCGCAAAGGCTCCGGCCAGCGGGGAGGCTGGCGCTATCAGCTTCTCGCCGCCGCGCTGACCTACGCCTCGGTCTGCGGCGCCTACGGATTTTTCTACTACCACGGCCTCACCGACCCGACGGCGGACGACATCTCCGGGCTGATCTTCGCGGCCTATCGGCTGCCTTTCCTCCGGGGTTTTGAAAACGTCATCGGCATCCTCATCATCGGCTTTGGCGTGTATCAGGCGTGGCAGATGAATCGCGGCATCGCGCTCGAAATCACCGGCCCGCATCCGCTCGCGCCCGGCGCACCGGCCACACCTCCCGCCGGTGCCTGAGCCGTCCCTCGCGTGTCCCAAGTGCGGCACGGAACTCGCCGCGTTTCTCCTCAGTTGCCCCGGCTGCGGCGCGCTCGTCCACGCGGACGAGCTGAAGCGCCTCGCCGACACCGCCGCCCGCGCCGCGCAGCCCGCGGAGGCGCTCGCCGCCTGGCGTCGCGCCCACGCGCTGCTGCCGCCTGGCTCGCGGCAGCGGGAGACGGTCGAACGCAAGATGGATGAGCTGGCGCGTCTGCCGGAAAACGCCGCGCTCACCGCACCTGCGCCAACAGCCGATCCCCATGCGCCCAAGTCGCTTTGGGCGCGGATCACCGGCAGTCTCGGCATCGTCGGAGTCCTGCTCCTGAAGTTCAAATTCGCGATCCTTTTCATCCTCACGAAAGCCAAGCTGCTCCTGCTCGGGCTGACGAAAATGAGCACGCTGCTGTCGATGTTCGTCTCCTTCGGCTTCTACTGGTCGCTGTGGGGCTGGCAGTTTGCCGCGGGTTTCGTCCTCTCGATTTACATCCACGAAATGGGGCACATCGCCATGCTCCGGCGGCTCGGCATTCCCTGCACCGCGCCGATGTTCATCCCCGGCTTCGGCGCGCTCATCCGGCTCCGCGCGAATCTGCCCACGGCGCGCGAAGAAGCCCTCGTCGGCCTCGCCGGGCCGATGTGGGGCCTCGGCGCGGCGGTCGCCGCCTTCGCGCTCTCTCGCGCGCTGGAGTCGCCGATGTTCGCCGCCATCGCGCAGATCGGCGCGGTCATCAATCTCTTCAACCTCACGCCCATCTGGCAGCTCGACGGCTCGCACGCCTTCCGCGCGCTCACCCGCATGCAGCGCTGGATGGTCGTCGCAACCGTCCTCGCCGCGTGGCTCATCAGCGGCGTCGGCATGCTCATGCTCGTGCTGATTTTCGCGGTGTGGCGCGCGATTGAAAAAGACGCCGCGTCCGAACCCAATCACCGAGCGTTCGGCGAGTTTGTCTTTCTCACCGCCACGCTCTCGCTCCTCGCGTCCATCCACGTCCCCGGCGGGGCCGGGATGTAAAAGAGCAGCGAAGCCGGGTAGGGACGGCACTCCGTGCCGTCCGTCGGGCGAGCGGAGCGAGGCGGGGAGCGCTTCAGCGAGCGCATCGCTCTCACCCGCCGCCTCGCTGCGCTCGCCCCGGACGGCACGGAGCGCCGTCCCTACCGCTGCTGCGCAGCCGTTCTCACGACTCAGTTCGCCGCCACTTTCGACAAATGCCGGTCGAGATACTGCGCGGCGCTCGTGGCGGCGCGGCCCAGGTCGGTGTAGCGGCCGAGATCGTCGGCGAGCTGGCGCAGGATCGGGAGCGCTTCGGTGCGCTCGGTGTCGGCCAGCGCCTGGATCGCGGAGAGCCGGAAGATCGCGCTGGTGCGGGATTCGCGCGCCCACTTTGGCAGCATGTCGAGGGCGATGTCGGGGTAGTACCGCGCGATGCCATAGAGCGCGTAGTGGCGGGTGCTGGTGTCGCCAGTGGCGAGTTCGTTTTTCCAATACTCCCACTCCGTCTCGGGCGTGAGGCCGTAGTAGCGCATCGCCGTGGTGTGGGCGAGTGGGTCGATCATCGCCTCGATTTTGAGTTGCGGATCAATGCTCATGGCCACGTCGTCATCCGCGCGCCCGGTCTCCCGCAGCGCGAGGAGCGCGGCGATGATGTCGGCGGTGCCGGTGCGAAACGCCGTGGTGTCGAACCGGCTCGGCAACTGCCCGCCCGACGAGCTGAACTTTGCGACCGCGCTGAGCGGCAGGTTTTCCGTGAGGGCGAGGACGGCGGTCTGGATCGCGCCGGGCGTGAAGTCGGCGTGGTCCTGGATGTAGCCGAGGAGCACGTCGATCTTCGGCGCGCTGCTGGGCGAAAGGCGGAAGGCGGCTTCGACGACTTTGTTGTTCGAGCGGAGCGCCGCAGTTTGGAGTGAAAGCTCACCGCTCTTGCCCGGCGCGAGCGCCAGCACCTCCGGGCGGACGGCGATCACGGCGTTGCGTTCGTTTTCAAAAACCTGACCGGCCCGCACGCGCACCGTGAGCGGCGCTTTGCCGGCATTGGAAATCACCGCGCGCAGCTTCTCGCGGCCATTGCCTTTGAATTCCGCCTTGAACACGCCCTGCCGCAGACCGGCGGCGAGATCCATTTCCTCCGGCGGAATCGCGGCGGTGAGCGGCGCGGCCTGCGCGTGCGCGGGAGACGCGGCCACGGCCAGAGCCACGAGGGCCGCCTGTCTCAGCGATGGCGACGGGAGCGAGAAGCCGGATTTTCCCGGAAGAAAGGAGAGTCCGCCGACTGCGATCGCGGGCAGAAGGATGGCGCAGAAAGTTTTTGTCTTCATAACTCCTCTGTAGAAAGCAGCCCTCCTGCCAGTGTGGAAAAATAGTTGTCGCCCGCGGAGCGCCCGGCCACGCTCCCGCGCCATGAAGAGTTACTCCGACTTCATCGACCGCATTTTTCTCCAGGACGGCCTGCTCGCAAAACTCACGCCCGCCGAGCCGCTGAGCACGACGCTGCTGCTCCGCGTCCGCGCCGCCGACGACGCGGCGGTAAGCGGCGGCAAGGCGATCGGCGACGCCGGGGATTTTGCGCTCGTGCGCGGCGGGCTGTTCTACGCCATCGACGCGCTCGACGACGCGCACGCCCTTTTCCAGGACGCGAAAGGCGATCTCGGCTCCTACTGGCACGGCATGCTGCACCGGCGCGAAGGCGATTTTGAAAACGCCCGCTACTGGTACCGCCGCGCCGGCGTGCTGCCGTGCTTCGCCGCGTTGCATCGGGCGGCGAGCGAGTTCTCCGCGGACATGGCGCGGCAGGCGAACTGGGATCCGTATCTCCTCACCGGCGAGTGCGAGCAGGCGCGCTTCGGCGCGGAGGAAAGCGTGGCGCAACTCGTGAAGCTCCAGCGCGTGGAGTTCGAGGGGCTCTTCGACTACTGCTGGCGCCAGAGCGCGGTGCCGTAGCACCTGCGGCGGAAAATTCGGGTAGGGACGGCACTCCGTGCCGTCCGGGGCGAGCGCAGCGAGGCGGCTGGTGGGCTGGCGTTTGCTCAACCCATTCGCCCACCACCTCGCTGGCGCTCGCCCGGCGGACGGCACGGAATGCCGTCCCTACCTAGGCCACGCCGGGTGGCTCACGATCAGCCTCAGTGCTTGATCGAGCAGCGTCTTCCCCGGCTCCATCCGGTGCCACGGCGACGCGCCGGACGGATGCGGGAGCGGCACGATTTCAAAAGTGTGACCACCCACCGCGACGGGGATCGTTTTGCCGATTACGTCGGTCAGTTTGTCGAACTCGACGAACTGCCGGATCGCCAGTTTGCCAATCGGGATGACCAGCGCCGGGCGCAGCAGCGCGATTTCCGCATCGAGCCAGCGCGCGCATTTCGTGATCTCGCCGGCGTCCGGCACGCGGTCGCCACCCGCGGCGTTCTTGCCGGGGAAGCAGCGGCAGACCGCCGCCATGTAGATCGTCGCGCGAAACTCCGCCTCGCTCATCCCGCACGCGCGGTGGAACCAGCCGAAGAGCGTCTTCCCCGCGGTCCACGCGAAGGGCCGTCCGAGCACGGGTTCCTTCGTGCCCGGCGCTTGGCCGACGGAAATCACGCGGCTGACGACCGCGCCGCCGGAGACCGCCGGGCGGTGCATCTGCGGGCACAGCGTGCAGGCGCGCAGGGCGGTGACGTGCTGGTCGAGGGTGCGCTGGAGGCGCGGCGGTTTCGTAATCGTAATCGGCAGTGCAGTGGGGCGACGGCTCATCGGGGAGATTACGATTACGATTACGAGCCTGCGGCCACGCCCAGCACCGCTCCCGCCGTCACGGGATGCCCGCGCAGAAAATCCCGCGCGCTCATCCGCCGTTTTCCTTCGAGCTGAACATCCCGCAGCAGCACCGCACCGCCGGGCGCGCCGACGAGCAGCCCAGAGTCATCCGCGCGCAGCACTTCGCCCGGCGGACCGGAGATGCCGCGCTGCGGCGAGCCCGCGAAGACCTTGAGCTGGCGCGGGCCGGCGGGCATCGGGAGAAAAGTGTGCGCCGCCGGCCACGGGTTCATCGCGCGGATGCGGCGGTCGATTTCCGGCAGCGTCGCGTGCCAGTCGATCAGCCCGTTTTCGCGCGAGAGTTTGGCGGCGTAGGTCGCGCGCGCTTCATCCTGCGGAGTGCGCGGCGCGTTCCCGGCGGCGACGAGCGGCAGCGCTTCCGCGAGCGCGGCGGCGGCGACTTCGCCGAGCCGGTCGTGCAGTGAGCCGCCGGTGTCGGTGCCGGTGATCGGCGTCTCGCGCAGCAGCAGGATGTCGCCGGTGTCGAGCCCCTCGGCCATGTGCATCACCGTGATGCCGCTCGTGGAATCACCGGCCTCAATCGCCGCCTGAATCGGTGCCGCCCCGCGCCAGCGCGGGAGCAGCGAGGCGTGCAGATTCAGGCACGCGAGCCGCGCAGCTTCGAGCACCGCCTTTGGCAAAATCTGCCCGTAGGCCATGACCACAATCACGTCCGCCCGCAGCGCCACGATCTCCGCGACCGCCTCCGCCGCGCGCATTCTCACCGGCTGCAAGACCGGCACACCGCGCTCCACCGCGAGCTCTTTGATCGCCGACGCCCGCAGCTCCAACTTCCGCCCGGCGGGCTTGTCCGGCTGCGTCACCGCGGCCACGACTTCGCACTCGGGCGAAGCGAGCAGCCAGCGAAACGAGGGCACGCCGATCTCGCCCGTGCCCATGAAGACGACACGCATCAGCGGAAAATCCGAAATCCGAATATCGAAATCCGAAACAAATCCGAAAGGCTTGAAATGGGAAAAGCGTCGCCTGTCGGAAGACGCGCGCCCCAGATGTTTTTCGACTTACTCACTTTTAGAATTTGTTTCGGATTTCGATATTCGGATTTCGGATTTTCACTCATTCACCGCCTGCAAAATATCCATCAGCACCTTCACCGGGGTCTGCGTGGCGTCGATGTCCTTGACCATCTGCGGGCCGTAGAAGGCGAGCACGGGCTTGGATTCCTCGTCGTAGGTCGCGAGCCGGTGGCGGATCGTCTCCTCGTTGGCGTCGTCGAAACGGTTCTCTTTCAGCGCCCTTTTTTTCAGCCGCGACACGAGCGCATCGCGATCCGGGCAGGAGAGATGAAAGACGCGCTGCACCTCGATCATGTCGCGCATGATTTCCGCCTGATGCACGCTGCGCGGGATGCCGTCGAGCACGAGCGAATCGATGTCCGGCTTAAAGGTGTGCGAGCCCACCATGTCGCCGATGCGCGCCATCCACAGCCGCACCGTGATGTCGTCCGGCACGAGTTCGCCTTTGCTCGAATACTCGAGGAAAGCCTGGCCGACCGGCGTGCGCGTATCGAGCTGGCGGAAGACATCGCCGCAGGCGCAGTGAAAGAAGCGCGGGATCGCGCCGAGGATTTTGCCCTGCGTGCCTTTGCCACTGCCAGGCGCTCCGAAGAGAAGATAGGTGCGGTATTTCATAAGAAAGCTGGGCGGTGGCGGAATGTGGAAAGTGGCGGGTGAAAGGGAAAGTGGAAAGTGCTCCCGGCTCCGCCGCTCTTTTTCTTCCTCTTCCTCTTCCGCTTAAACTTCCTCTCCTTCGCCGAGGAGGAAGATTAAGCGGAAGAGGAAGAGGAAGAGTCCGAAACCATTCCACCCGCCGCGACCCACTTTCCACTTTCCCTTTCACCCTCGCTCCCCAACCCTCCGCCCTCCATGCCCGCCGACCCGCCCGCGCCCAAGCGCGATCCGTACGCCGCTTTCCGCTCGCCGGATTACCGCTGCTACGCCGTCGGCAATCTCATCTCGTCCTTTGGCCGTCAGGTGCTTGGCATCGCCATCGGCTACGAGATTTACCAGCGCACGCATTCCGCCACCGCGCTCGGGCTGGTCGGGCTCATGGGCGCGCTCCCCATCGTCTTTCTTTCAATTCCGGCGGGCCTCGCCGCGGATCGGTGGAACCGCAAATTCATCATCCTCGCGACGCAGCTCGTGACCATGCTCGCGTCCATCGGCCTGACCATCCTCGCGGTCGAGCACCTCGCCGTGCCCGCCGTCGCACCGCTCGCCGCCGCGGTGCGCGGGCTCTACGCCGTGGCCGCGTGGTGCGGGGAAAAAAGCGGGGTCGTCTTCGAGCCCGCGCTGCCGCTCATGTACGCGCTGCTGTTCGTCAATGGCGTGACCCGCGCCTTTGGCTGGGCCGCGCGCGGGGCGCTTTTTCCAAACCTCGTGCCGCGCGCCGCGCTCTCGAATGCGGTCATGTGGAACAGCGGCAATTTCGAGTTCACCTGCATCGTCGGCCCGGCGCTCGGCGGGCTCCTCATCGCGCACTACGGCGTGCCGTGCGCCTATGCCATCGACGCCGCCTGCGCACTTGCGTGCCTCGCCTTTGTCCTCCCGATCCACGCCCCGCAGGAACACGCCGCGATCCGTCCGCACCCGCTCCAGGACTTGTTTTCCGGGCTGCACTTCGTCCGCGAATCGAAGGTCATCCTCGCCACCATCACGCTCGATCTTTTCGCCGTCCTGCTCGGCGGAGCGACCGCGCTGCTGCCCATTTTCGCGGATCAAATCCTGCACGTCGGCGCGGTGGGCCTCGGCTGGCTGCGCGCTGCGCCGTCCATCGGCGCGGTGCTCATGGCGCTCGCGCTCGCGCACCGCCCGCCGCTGCGTCAGGCGGGTGTCGCGATGTGCTGCGCCGTCGCGGGCTTCGGCCTGGCGACCATCGTCTTCGGCCTTTCGGAAACCTTCTGGCTGTCCTTCGCCGCGCTCGTCGCCACCGGCGCGTGCGACAATGTCAGCGTGGTCGTCCGCCACACCCTCGTGCAGCTCCTCACGCCCGACCCGATGCGCGGCCGCGTCTCCGCGGTGAACAACATTTTCATCGGCTCCTCCAACGAACTCGGCGCGCTCGAATCCGGCGTCACCGCCGCGCTTTTCGGCCCCGTGCTCTCGGTCATTGGCGGCGGCATCGGCACGATCCTCGTCGTCCTGGGAGTCGCGTGGAAATGGCCGGAAATCCGCCGCATCGGCGTGCTCCAGCCGGCCGAGACCGTCGGCGAGCGGGAGACTACGGATTGACGAAAATCTTGTCGCAGGACGGATCGACCACCTGCGCCCCGTGGGGAATGCCGCGCACGTCGATGCGGTTGTAGGGATAGTGCGGGCTCGTCACAAAACCGCCGCGGGCGGTGAAGCGGCCGACCGGGTAGCGGCGGTCGTCCTCGCGGTCGTCGCGCGAGTAGCGGTCATCGCGCCGGTCGTCGTAGGAGCGGTCGCCGCGGCCGTCATCGTAGCCTTCGCTATAAACCCGCCGGCGGTCGTGCTGCACCGCCTTGCCGATGAGGTAGCCGCCCGCCGCGCCGATGGCCGCGCCCGCCAGCGCCTGATCGCCGCGCCCATGCAGCGCACCGCCGACGACCGCGCCAGTGGCCGCGCCGAGCAGCACATTTTGGCCGGTGGTCTCGCAGCCGGAGAAAGCGCAGGCCGCGAGGAGGAGGAGTGAAGTGGTGGGGATGAGCTTTTTCATAGGGTGAGTGGAGTTACTGCCGGAATCGGACGGGAGGCAAGCGGCGGATGTTCATGGGAAAATTGGCCACGGCATCTCACCCTGGGTAGCGCACGCGCCCCGCGTGCTGGAATCGGCGCCCTCGCCGATTCGTCCGCGATTTCACGGCGCGACCGGGCGATGGAGTCAATCTGCCGCAGGTGTCCGGCGAGGGCGCCGGCCACAGCACGCGAGGGCGCGTGCGCTACCCTCGGAATTTGCTCCGCAGCGTAGTCGTCACGATGAGCGCGATTTTCTCCAGCTTGCTCAGCGAGTAGCGCTGGGTGAAAACGCGGAAGCCGTCGCGCTGCATGCGGTCGAGCAGGCGGCGATAGACGGCGCGCATGATCTCGGCGGCGACCATGGTGCGGCGGTCGGCGGACGGGAGAGCGGCCTGGGCATTGCGATAGAAGCCGACGGCCCGCTCCGCCTCGAAGCGCATGAGCGCGAGGAAGGCGTCGCTGCGGGTTCCTGCGGCGAGGTCCGCGGCGGTGTAGCCGAAGCGCGCGAGGTCTTCGCGCGGGAGGTAGATGCGCCCGCCATTCGCGAAGTCCTGGCCGACATCGCGGAGGATGTTCGTGAGCTGGAGCGCGAGGCCGAGCTCGACGGCGTAGGTTTTGCAGGCCGGGTCGCGGTAGCCGAAAATCTCGATGCTCACGAGGCCGACGGCGCTGGCCACGCGGTAGCAGTAGAGCCGGAGGTCGTCCCACGTCGCATAGCTCACGGCGTCGAGATCCATCTCCACGCCGGCGATGATTTCGAGAAAGTTTTCCAGGCCGAGCCGATATTTCGCGATGAGCGCGCGGACGGGAACCGCGAGCACGGATTCATCGGCGACCGGCTGGGACAGCGCTTGTTTCCAGCGATCCAGCGCAGCGCGGCGGCGCGCGACGGTCTGGCCGGGATCGTCGGCGATGTCGTCGATCACGCGGCACCACGCGTAGAAAACGGTGATGTCATCGCGCCGTTCGCGCGGGAGCGAGACGAAGGCGAGCGCGAGGTTGGACTTGCTGGCGCGCGTGATCGCGCGGGCGTCGGCGTCGGTGTTGCTCACGCTTCCGGCTCCGGCAGGAGCGCGGAGTCGCGCACGATGACGCCGCGCACGAATTCCAGCACGCGGTCTTCCTTTTCCACCGCAAACGCGGGCGACGCCGTGGCGATGACGGTCGTGCCGAACTCCGCGGGGACGCGCCGCAGCAGCGCCGCGAAGCCGGCCAGCTCCTCGCCCGCGAGCGTGCCGTCGAGGTTTTCGACCACGAGGATCGCCGGCTCATTCGCCAGCCCGCGCGCGACGGCGACATGGTACTGCGCGCGCATCGTCAGTTCATCGATCACCGCCTCGGCGGCGTCGGACATCTCGGTGAAAGCGAGCAGGCGCTCGGTGCGGCGGCGCGCTTCCTCCGGGCCGACGTGGGAGATTTTGAAAAGCGGCATGGCCACGTTTTCGATCACGGAAAACGACGCGAGCAGAAACGGCGCGGCGAAGACAAACCCAAACCGCTGCGCGCGCAATTCCGCGCGCGCATCCTCGTCGAGCGCGCGCGTGGCCCGGCCCTCGACGAAGACTTCGCCCGACTCCGGCAGATCGAGCAGGCCGAGCACGCGGAGCAGCGCCTGGCTGTCGCCACCCGCGTCGCCGGTGAGCACATGAAAGCGGCCCGGCGCAAAGTCCGCGCTCACCGGCAGGCCGAAGCCGCTCGCGCAGGACACGTCGCGGATTTCGAGGACGTTGGAAATTTCCGAGCTCACTAAAACTGAATCCAATTCTCCGACTCGGAGCGGCCGGTGTCGCAGCGTTTGAAAAGACAGACCCAGCCCGCCAGCAGCCACGCCGCGACGAGCGCGCGCAGCCACGGCGCGATGAGCCCCCAGACGATCCCCGCCGCCGTTTCCTCCCCGAGCCCGCGCAGCACCAGCCCGAGCGCGACCTGGAGCAGATAGAAATGCAGCGCCGCGATGATGAGGAACCACCCGAACGGCCAGACGTGCCGCGCGACGAAACGCAGGTGGTCGCGCACTGCCTCGATGAGCGATTCGCTGTGAAAAACGAGCGTGATTTGCACCGACGCGGAGAGCAGCAGGATGCCGGTGAGCAGGGTGCGCGCGAGCTGCTGGCGGCCTTCGCTGACATCGGCATTGTCGGGAAACCACGCCTGAAACGCGGGGAAGTTTTTCAGGATGAGCGGGAGGTCGATGAAGACGCTGCTGAGGAGCATGACGGCGAGCGCCCATTTCAAAACGAAGGTGCAGCGGCGGATCGCGAAATCGAGCAGGTGCGAGTGCGTGAAGGTGAGGCCGCGCACCCAGACGTAGGCGAGCAGGATGAGGTAGATCTGCATGCACACGCCGAAGAGGTATTCAAAAAGGAACCCGATCCATGCCACCACCGGCGCCCACTGGAACCACGTCAACTGCGCCGCCGGGCCGCCGCCGGACGCGATGATGAGCTGCGGAGCCGCATACAGACAGGGCTTGGCGAGCGCCCCGAGCGCGCAGACGAGGACGCCGGCATAGACGATCCAGCCGAAACCGCGGAAGCGCTGGCACAGCGCGCGGCGCATGACGGTGTGATGGCCCTGCCAGTTCACGAGGAGCAGCAGCGCGGCGAGCGCGGCGACGGGGAAGGTGGAGAAGACGCAGTTGAAAATGCCCGCGACGGATTCCAGCGCGGGCAGCGGGCTCTCGCGGATCGCGTCGTGGAGCGCGTACGGCGGGAGGTGCCAGAGCGACTCCGGCGAGCCGTGGAGCCAGAGATTCGAATCGCGCCAGGCCGCGCGCATCCAGACAAAGGCGGGCCTTTCCTCGAACGGCAGCACCGACGCGTAGTAGCAGCGCACCGCGAGCTGGAAGAGCGCGCCGGCGAAGCCGAAAATGCCGAGCGTCAGCCAGAGCGCGGAATAGCGGCGGAGGCAGCGGAAGCCGTCGCGCAGACTGGCGCGCACGGGATTTGTGAGCATGAGCAGCAGGTAGCCGCCGAGCGCGCCGCAGACCAGCCACGGGAACTGCGCGGCGGGGATTGCGAACGCGAGGAGTGCCATGCGGGGAGAGTTAGCGAAGCGGCCGGCGGAAGGAAAGCAAAGTAGCTTGGACTTTAGTCCAAAGCGCCCGCCGACTTTGGGCTAAAGCCCAAGCTGCTTTTTGCTACTCCCATCGCGAATTTTTGCACCCGGTGTAGGCGATGATGAGCCCGAGCAGGACGTGGCAGCAGAGCCACCAGATGCAGAGCGGGGCTTGCGAGATGTCGGTCGTGGTGACCTTTTTCACGGCCTCATAAAAACGCGTGTCGTGCATCGTCTGGATGAAGCCCGACCAGCCCCAGTACGACGCGATGAACGGCTGCGTGAGCATGCTCAGCGCCTTGGGCAGCGCGAGCACCGCGCCGCTCAGCGGGAGTTGAAAGCCCACGAGATAGACCGAGACGAGCGACGCCTGCTCCGCGGTTTTCATCAGGCTCGAAAGGCCGAGGCAGACGGACGTGAGCGACGCATTGACGAGCGTGAGCAGCACGATCTGCGTGAGGAGGCTGCCCTGGAATTGCACGATCACATTCACAAACACGGCCATCCACACCGACTGCACGAGCACGAGCACGCCGAGGAATGCGGCCTTTGACGCCACGTAGGCGGACGGGCGCACGCCGGAGAATTTCTCCTTCTCAAAAATCAGCCGCTCGCCGGCGATTTCGCGCGCCGCGTTGTTCGAGCCCATGAGCGCGAGGAGCACGACCTGAAACATGATCAGCCCCGAGACCAGCCCGCCGGTCTTGATGAGTTCCTGGCCCTGCTCCATCTCGCGCTTCATCGTCTCCAGGAAATTTGTGCTGACCACGCCGTTGAGATTTTTGATCTGGGGGAGGCCGTCGAGCGCGAAGATGACCACGAGGATCGGGAAGCCGACGAGCAGCGCGAGTTGCAGCCAGAGCCCGCCGCGGTCGCGGAAAAAAATCTTCCACCGCCGCGCGAGGAGCACCGCGAATTGCGTGAGCGCGGAGGGCGTACCCTCGTGCTCAATCTCCTCCTGCTTCTTTTTTCGCGGCTTTTTTTCCTCCGCGTCGTCTTCGTCCCCGGCATCTTTCTTCGCGTCCTCGTCGCCGTCGGCCTGCGCTTTTTTCAGGAGCTTCTCGATCCGCTTTTTCGCCGCCTCATCTTCGGCGGCGGGGTGATCGGCGACATCTTTCGGCGCGACGGCCTCCGCGGCTTCGTCGCCGTCGAGGTGGCTCTCGGCGTAGTAGGTGTTGCGGTGCTTCTGCCACGAGCGGTGCCAGTCCTCGGGCTTGCGCTGCGCGAGGCGCGGGAAGAGTTCCTCGGGCTTCTCCACGCCGAAGTAATGATAGAGAAACTGCGCCGGCCCGTGGTAGGCGACGTGGCCCTGGTAGAGCACCACGATGCTGTCGTAGAGCGCGAGGTGCCGCAGGCTGTGCGTGACGCTGAGCACGATGCGGTCGTCGCGCCGCGAGAGCTGATACATGAGCTTGGCGATCTCGTCCTCGGCCTTCGGATCGAGGCCGCTGGTCACTTCGTCGCAAAGCAAAAGGTGCGGCGAGCTGACCATTTCCAGCGCCATCGCGAGCCGGCGTTTCTGCCCGCCGGAAAGCACGCGCACTTCGCGGTCGGCGATTTCTTCGAGCCCGACTTCACCGAGGATTTTCTCCAGCCGCTCCTCCTGCTCGTCGAGATCCAGCCCGCTCACGCGCAGGCGCAGCGCGCTCTCCACGCTCTCCCACACCGTCAGCAGATCATACGCGATGCTGAACTGCGGCACGTAGCCGATCTCGTGCGGGTCCATGTCGCCGTCGTCGGAAAGATTGCGCCCGTCCCACTCCACATGCCCGAGCGTGGGCTCGCGGAGACCGGCGATGACCTTGAGCAGCGTGCTCTTTCCGCAGCCCGACGGGCCGAGGATCGCGGCGAAATGTTTCTTCGGAAAACGCGTGGAGACTTCGGCGAGGAGGAGCTGGCCGTCGGGCTCATCGCCGAGTTGGAGGGAGACTTGCTGGAGTTCGAGCATTGGCGGGAGCGTTGGGCATTGACGCGGCTTTGTCAGTCGCAAAAGTGGCGCATGCCCCGACCCTCCCGACGCCAAGCCCCGACCACGCCGAGCCGCTGGAAACGCCTCGCGCTTTGGTCCCCGCTCGCGCTCCTCGTCCTCGCGTTTCTCGGCTACTTCGGCGTGAAAGCGGCAGCGTATTCGTATCTGCGGAGCGATGGATTTCGGAAGTTCGTCGCGCAAAAGGCGGGCGTCACCCTGCGCGCCGAGTGCGAGATCGCGCCGCTGCAATTCACCGGCGCGAACATCTACACCGAGGGCTTCAAGGCGCAGGGCGGAAAGGACGCGCCGTTCGCCTCGCTCGCGCTCGATCAGATGCGCGCGGAGATCAGCCTGCGGCGGTTTTTTGAAAAGGTCTGGCAGGTCGAGCAGGTGGATGTGCAGCGCGTGAATCTTTCGCTCACCGGCCCGCGCGCCGACCTGCCCGATGCGCCGCCAGTGGGCACCGGCACTAGCTCCGCGGGCAGCTCATCCGGCGGCTGGCTGCCGAACCGCGTCGAAATCGCCTCCGCCACCGTGCATGACACCAACCTCGCGTGGAGCGGCGGCGGGATGCGCAACACCACCGTCACCGCCGTGCCCGACAACGGCGGCTGGAAGATCGCCGGCCAGGGCGGAAAGATCGAGCAGGCCGGCCTGCCCGCGCTCGACGTGCAGGCGCTCGCGCTGCTCTACCGCGCGCCGTCGCTCTACGTGAACACCGCCGAATTCCGCCAGGGCGGCGTGGGCTCGGTGAAAGCGACGGGCGAAATCAATTTCGCCGAGCGCCTCGATCTCCAGGTCGCGATCCGCGACGTGAACCTCACGCCCTTCCTCTCCGACGACTGGCGCGTGCGGCTCAAAGGCCAGCTCTCCGGCGACGTGACCATCCGCGGCCCGCTCCCGCTGCCCGCCGCCGGGCCGGAAATCGCCGGCTCGATCAGCCTCGCGCGCGGCGAACTCACCGCGCTCCCGGTGCTCGATCAGATCGCGCTTTTCACCGGCACGCAGCAATTCCGCCGGCTCTCGCTCAGCCGCGCGTCCGCGGATTTCCGGCAGGACGGCGCAAAGCTGCGCGTCACGAAATTCGTCGCTGAAAGCGAGGGGCTGATCCGCATCGAGGGCGATTTCATCGTCGAGAATTCCACCATCGACGGCACCTTCCAGGTCGGCGTCACGCCCTCCAGCCTCGCCTTCATCCCCGGCTCGCGGGAGAAAGTATTCACCGAATCCCGGGCCGGCTACGTCTGGGCTCCCATGCGCCTCACCGGCCCGCTGAACAAGCCCAATGAAGACCTCACCGCCCGTCTTGCGAAAGCCGCCGGCGAGGTCGCCATCGAGACCGTGAAAGGCGCGGTGGAAGACGCGGTCAAGACCGGCAAGGACACCATCAAAAGCGCGCTCGATCTGCTATTGCCCGGGACGAAGTGAAATATTTGCCCCGCCAACCAGCGGGAACTTTGTGAGCGGCTCGCTCGCTGCTGCCGGGTCGAGTGCTCCACCCGGAAATCTTTCACCTTCCGCGCCTGCCTTTCTTCGGCTACCTCTCATCGCCTCTCGTCGGCACCTATGAAACTCCCAGCCGTTATCGTCCTGTGCTCTTTCACGCTTTGCGGCGCGCTGACGCTGGCCACAGCGGGAGCGTCGGACATCTCCGGAGAGCTTGCCTCCGATGCGAGCGGATTCAAGAATCTGCTGCCATTGATTGATCCGACGAAGGATGTCGTCGCCGGGAAGTGGACGATCGAAAAAGACGGCCTTGTGTCTTCGGGTAATGGCCAGGAGCGTATCGAAATCCCATATCAGCCGCCGAGCGAATACGAATTCCGCGTGACCTTCACAAAGACGGGTACCAACTGCGTTATCCAAATTCTTTCGAAAATGGGATCACCGTTCATCTGGGTGATGGGGGCCAATGGTTCTTACGGCTTTTTGTATTTGAAAGGTACCGGCATCGGTCCCAATAAAACGAGCGTCAAGAAACCGCCGGGGCTCAGGGACGGCCATCTCTACACTTCGTTAGTCAGTGTGCGGAAAAATGGCGTGGAAGCACGGCTCGACGGTTATGTGATGACGAAATGGGACACCGATTACAGCGACATTGCCGGCGCACCTTTTTGGGCCTTGCGGGGTAAGAACCTGCTGGGTTTGGGCTGCGACGCTACGAACACTCATTTTCATTCCGTTGAAATCAAAGAACTCACCGGCACCGGGAAAGTTCAGCGGTCGCCCGAGGTCGGCAATGCACAAGCCACGGCAACCCAGCCGCCCTTGGCTCCCACGCCTGCTCTCCCAAGTCCGACGCTCAGCGACCCTACGTCCCGCGATCTCGTCAAAACCTATCGCAACAGCCTCGTCTTCGTCACCGGGGCGGATGGGTCGGGGAGCGGGTTTGTGGCGAGACTGAACGAGGCAAATTTCCTTTTCACCAATGCCCATGTCGCGGCGGGGATCAAAGGTGCGGGATTCAAGTCGCTCGACGGAACGAAGGTGACGGGCGGTGCGCCGACGATTGCCGTGGGGCACGATATTTTCCGCATGCAGCTCGGGCCTGGAGGCACGCCTTTCGAGATCATGCTGGGCGTGGATGAAAAGGTGACGATCGACGACGAGGTCGTGGTGCTCGGCAATTCCGAAGGCGCGGGGGTGATCAATACGATCAAGGGCAAGGTGGTGGGCGTCGGGCCAAACCTGGTGGAGGTGGATGCGCCGTTTCAGCCGGGCAACAGCGGGAGCCCGATCATCCATTTGAAGACCGGCAAGGTCATTGGCGTGGCGACTTATCTCACGATCAAGAAATACGACGCGGCGACGAAGGAGGTGCTGAAAGCGCCGGTCATCCGCCGCTTCGGCTACCGGCTGGACAGCGTGAAGACGTGGCAGCCGGTGGCGTGGCCGGCCTTTTACGCGCAGGCTGCGGAGGTCCAGGCCATCGAGACGCTGACGGGCGATCTCGATAATTTCCTCGTCGATCTCGGCAAAGACAGCCGCGTGACGGCCGGGGCCCATACCAATCCGGCGATCAAGACGCGCATCGACCAATGGCTGGGCGACAAAAAGAAACGCATGAGCCCGAAGGACGCCGCGGCGGTGGATCAGAATTTCATCTCCTTCCTCCGGGTCGCCTGCCGTTCGGACATTGCCGCCGCGCAACCGCGGCTGACCTACGACTATTTCCAGCGCCAGCTCGGCGTGCAGCAGCAGCAGCGCGGCGAGATCGCGGACATTTTCGACAAGATCATCAAGGAGATCCAGCAGGGGCGGTGAGGCGGGGCGCGGCGCATGGGGCGAAACGCCGGACGCCGTTTGATTTGCTTGCCCCGCACTGCGGGACGCGCGAAATATCCCCGTCCTTGTCCGCAAGTTTTTTTGCGCCCGTAGCTCAGCCGGATAGAGCAGCGGTTTTCTAAACCGCCGGTCGTGGGTTCGAGTCCCGCCGGGCGCGCTTCTTTAATCACTCTGCAATCAGCCTTCACAAAGGATTCGCAGGCGATTCGCTGAAAATCGCGTTGCGCACCGTCGCGCACGAAATTGCCGAAAAGCGCAGTCTATTCGTCAACAGTTCGCCAACGGTTTTCAGCCGTTCGCGCGACGCTTTGCCACGTTCCGGCGGGATCCTGTCGAGATAAGCCCCGCTCGCCTGTCACGTTTTCCCTGTCGGCGGTGTCACCACTGGGGACATTGGGTGCATGCGCGAGCACGTCCAGAAACGCCGTGCCAGTGCCCGCCGTTCCTTTATCCATGCGGGCGGCGGCGGTTTTCGCGGCCCGTACTGAGCGCCGCTTTCCCCTGTCACCACGCGAAAAACCACTTTGCCACCATTCGCGCCAAAAAACTCACCGCGCCCGGTTGCGGTAGCGCCGCGCCCAATCTGGCACTTCCACACCATGCGTCCGGTGCAGTTCTTTCCAGCGCAGAGCGAACGAGCGATCATGCGCCAGCACGTCCTTGAGGAGTGCCCCGGCCTGCCCGAGCCTCCATCCTTTGCCAAACTTGGCCTCGATCCCCGCTGGCGCGCAGCGGCGGTACAAGAGCCAGTGGAGCACGCGCCTTTGCCCTCCCGCAAAGGGGCAACCCTCGCGCCGCCAGTTCGTCACCGTGCGCGGGCTGATTCCATATTTCGCCGCCAGCTCCCGGTTCGTCTTTTCGGCGGGCCGATGCCTCCGCGTGCGGAGATCGTCGCAACGCAAATACACGTCCGTCAGGATGCGGTCTTGCTCGTCGGTCATCGGCGGCGTCCTCCCGGCAAGGCAGAGGATCGAATGCCGCACCGTTTCGATTGCGGCAGTCCCCGTCGGCGGGTGAAAGCGGCGGCGTCTCATGCCCGGCACCGTAGCACAATGCTTAATGGCGTTCAGGCGGGTGCCGGCCGCGCAGCGATTCCTCGGCTCGAATGGCCTGGGCGAGCATCCGGTTCATTTTCAACCCGTCCACCGTGACGCGCCCCGTGGGCGTCCGCCCAATGAGGCGGCAGCCTTTCCATTGAAAGTGATCGGACCAGACTTGGGCGCGCGGGTGGAAGAAAGCGGCGCGCTTGCCCGTGGCCGGATCGGGAGCCGAGCGGCGTGCGCCTTTTCGGAGGGAGCAGGAAACGCAGGCGAGGGCGAGGTTTTCGAGCGCGGTCGCGCCGCCGTCGGCGAGCGGGTGAATGTGATCGGCATGAAACTGCGCCTCCTGCCCCGCTTGGGAGAGTCCGCAGTATTCGCAGCGCCCGCTCGCCCGCTGAAACACCGCGCGTTTCAACGAGACCGGCACCGTCATGCCGTCGCAGCCTGCGCGCCCGATGCCCGGAGTTTCAGCAGCGAAAGCATTTCGGCCAGTTCCACCAGACCCTCCGCTTCGCGGCGTTCCGCGGCGGTGAGGGGTGTGCCCTGATCCTGGCGGTCGAGCAGTTCATTCAGCCGCCGCCGCACGCCCGCCGGGAGGTGAAACTTGCCGAGGTCGCCGGGAGCATGGAGACGGAGTTGGATGGTGTGCGCCATGCCGGGAGAATAACTGCGGAATCCGCGGCGACAAGGACGCTCATGGCGAGGCTAAGGATCGAATGCAGCACCGTTTCGATGGCGGCAGTCCACGTCGGCGGGTGAAAGCGGCGGCGTCTCATGCGGCGAACGCTCGCATCACATTCCGCCGATTTCTGCTCGCATCGCTCAATGGAGAAACCCCACATTCCGCTCGAACGTGAACGCCCTTTTCTCCCTCCTCCTCGACAAAGCGCAGGCGTGGCGGCGTGACGATTTTCCGCATGAGAAATTCCCGGCCGCTGGGGAAATTCTCGCATGGGCTTCGGAACCGGACGGCGCGGGTTTTCGGCTGCGTGCGCCGCAAATGCGTGCCTTGGAAGTCTATTGGTATCTCCGGCTCGTGGAAGGCACGCCGAAGATTGCCGATCTCTATTCACGCTACTTCCCGGAAGCCGATGAACCCGATGCGCTCCTCAAAGCGCTCGGCATCCCACCAGCCGCATTTCAGGCGTCCAAATACAACTTCCCCGTTCTCTGGAAAAACATCGCCGAAAACGACGACTTCGTTCGCGAGCACAGCTTGCAAGCCCTCCGCGAAACGCTCGCCCTCGAATACCCGAGCTACATCCTCGCCCTCGCGATGGGTGCGGGAAAGACCGCCCTCATCGGCGCGATCATCGCCACGGAGTTTGCGATGGCGCTCGAATATCCCGACGGGCCTTTCGTGCAAAACGCCCTCGTCTTCGCACCCGGCACCACCATCCTCGGCTCGCTCCGCGAACTCGCCGCGATCCCCTACGAGCGCATTCTGCCGCCGCGTCTCTTCAAGCAATTTGCCGCCACCGTGAAGCTCATCTTCACCCGCGACGGCGAGCGCGACATCCCGGTGATCAAAGGCAGTTCATTCAACGTCGTCGTCACCAACACCGAAAAGATCCGCATTCAAAAAGAGACGATCCGCAAGAGCGACATCGGCACGCTCTTCAATCCAAAGAAGGAGGACGAAGCGCGCGCGGAAATCGCCAACCTCCGCCTGCTCTCGATCGCCGGCCTGCCGCATCTCGGCATCTTCTCCGACGAAGCGCACCACACCTACGGGCAGGCGCTCGACACCGAGCTGAAAAAGGTGCGCAAGACCGTTGACTACCTGCACGAGAAAAGCCCGAACCTCATCTGCGTGGTGAACACCACCGGCACGCCTTACTTCAAGCGCCAGCCGCTCCGCGATGTCGTCATCTGGTATGGCCTCTCCCAAGGCATCGCCGACAACATCCTGAAATCCGTCGGCGACAATATCCACGCCTACGATTTCGACGACGACGCGAAGCAGATGGTCGCGGAAGTCGTCGGCGAGTTCTTCAAAAAATACCGCGACGTGAAACTGCCGGACGGTTCGCCCGCGAAGCTCGCCATGTATTTCCCGCAGACCGAAGACCTCCGCGAGCTGCGCCCCGTCGTCGAGGCCAGGCTCCTCGATCTTGGCCTGCCCACCGACCTCGTGCTCGAAAGGCACAGCGAATCGCACGCGGCGGAAAAAGCGGCCTTCGAGCGCATCAACGACCCGCACTCGCCGCATCGCGTCATCCTCCTCGTGAACATGGGCACCGAGGGCTGGAACGTCCCCAGCCTCTTCGCCTGCGCGCTCGCGCGGAAGCTGAGAACCTCCAACAACTTCGTGCTCCAGGCCGCCTCGCGCTGCCTCCGCCAGGTGCCGGGCAGTAACGTGGAGGCGTCCATCTACCTCTCCGTGCAAAACCGCCGCACCCTCGACAAGGAACTCGCCGAGACCTACGGCGAGACGCTCGACGACTTGCGCAAATCGCGCAGCAACAGCCGCACCGCCACCATCACCCTGCGCAAGCTCAAGCTCCCGCCGCTCGTCATCCGGCAGCTCGTCCGCACCGTCATCCGCAAGGACGACGGCACGGCCGCGCCGCTGCGCTTCGAGAAGCCGGCGCACGTCACCGCCGCACTGCTCGAAAAGACCAGCTTCCGCATTGCCCGCCAGTCGGCCACCCGCGCGCTCTTGAAGCAGACCGGCGACACCATCACCATCGCGGCCGAGCCCGATACCCTAGACCTCTACACTGCCGCCACGGAACTCGCCGCCATCTATCGCCTCGACGAGTGGGCCGTGCTTGACGAATTGCGGCGCGTCTATCCCGGCGACGATGAAATCCCGCTCGCGCATCTCGCCGAACTCGGCGCACAGATCGAAGCGCAGACCTGCCACTACGAAGTAAAGACCGAGCAGATCGACCGCGCGCTCGCGCTTGTGAAACCGGAAGGCTTCGACCTCGGGCACGATGCTGACGGCAATGAGATTTACACTGCCGAAATCCGCTACCCTGTGCAGCGCGAGAAGCTGCTGGCGCACTTCCACGACTGGCAGACGCGCCACGGCGAAAGCTGCGCGGCCTTCGGCTTTCATTACACGCCCTACGCCTTCGACTCGAATCCCGAACTCAGCTTTTTCGAGCAGCTATTCGAGCACGTCGGCCTGCACGCGGATCAAGTCGAGGACATCTATTTCACCGGAGCCATCACCGACCCGCAGAAGTCGGATTTCTATGTCGAGTATCTCGGCGAGGATGGCCGCTGGCACCGCTACACGCCGGACTTCATCATCCGCCGCAAGGATGGCCGCTGCCTCATCGTGGAAATCAAAGCCGAGCGCGAGCGCAAGCATCCCGTGGATGGCGAGACCGGGCGCAAGGCGCTGGCCGTGCGCCAGTGGGAGAAGCTCAATCCCGACCGGCTCAAATATGAAATGATCTTCGTGAAAGACGACGTGCTGGCGAGCGACCAGACGCGCGACGCACGGGAGTTTGTGGAGAAGTAACCTATGGCTGCGAAGAAGACACCCACCCCAAAAGCAAAGGCCAAACCCGCCAAAGCGGCGACGAAAGCGAAACCCTCGGCCAAGCCCGCAAAGACTGCGGCGCGCGTCGAGGAAACGCCGACACCGAAGCCGAAAGAGAATGTCGTCATCGCGAAGGCCAAGGGCCGCCCGATGCTCACTTGGGTTGGCAAACGTCCACTGCGAGCTGTCACGTCCTTTCCCGCGCAACACGTCGAAAGCTTCGCCGCGCCCGAAGCGGGCAAACTGCTCCCGCCGAATCCCGAGCTATGGAAAGACTGGCCCGCACGCTACCCGCAAGGCGGCTTGCTTTTCCACGGCGATAACAAGGAAGTGCTCGCGCACCTTCTCGCCAATGGCTTTCGCGGACAGGTTCAGCTCATCTACATTGACCCACCTTGGGATAGCGGCGCGGACTATGTGCGGAAAGTCGCCCTTCGAGGTAGCGGCGGTTCGGCAAAGCTTGGCGGCGAGACATATTCTCTCGGCGAGCAAATCCAATACACGGACATCTGGGCAAATGATAACTACCTTCAGTTCATGTATGAGCGGTTGATTCTACTCCGTGAGTTGCTTGCAGAAGGCGGGACGATTTGGGTGCATTGTGACTGGCATCGGAGCCACCTTCTTCGTTGCTTGCTGGAGGAAGTTTTTGGGGACAATAGCCTCCGCAACGAAATCATTTGGCAACGCACCGCATCGCGTAACGATGCCAAGGCATTTGGACATGTTCACGACACCCTCTTCTATGTGGTTAAAGGGGCTGGGCACGTCTGGAATCCGCAGTTTGCCGAGTACGAGCAAGGCTATCTCGACCGCTACTACACGATGGATGATGGTGATGGCCGCAAGTATGCGGCGGACAATTTACTAGCCGCCGGGCTGCGTTCTGGTTCCTCCGGGCAAATCTGGCGAGGCTTTAACCCTGCGTCGAAAGGCTGCCACTGGAAATTCACGACTGAGAATTTGGACGATTTGGATTCTAAGGGGCGTATCTACTGGCCGAAAGGAGGGGCAGGTTTTCCTCGCTATAAACGGTATGCTGAGGAGATGCGCGGGAGGTTTGTTTCCTCGCTATGGGACGACATTTTCGTTGTGAACAGTCAAGCCGATGAGCGGAGTGATTATCCGACTCAAAAGCCGGAGTCGTTGTTGGAGCGCATCATCACTGCGTGTTCGCATCCAGGGCAAGTCGTGTTGGATTGCTTCGGTGGATCAGGCACAGCGGCGGTAGTTGCGCAAAGTTTGGGCCGACGCTGGATTGGATGCGATATTAACAAAGGCGCAATTCAGACATCGGCAAACCGATTGCGAACGATCGCTTCCGCACAAGCGACGACGCTGGGGAACGACAACAAACAAGGCGAGCTTCTTCCAGACGAAGCGAAGCAAGTGCCGCCCGCCCCGGCACAGCTTTCGTTTTCAATCCACCGCGTGAACGACTACGACCTCGCGATCCAGCACAACGAGGCGGTGAACCTCGCGTGCGAACACATTGGCGTCACGCGGATGCTCACCGATTCCTTCTTCGACGGGACGCTCGGCAAGAAGCTCGTGAAGATCATCCCCTTCGGCCATCCGCTCTCGCTCACGGACTTGGAAGACGTGAAGCAGGAACTCGACGCGCGCGGCAACGAATCGCGGGACGTGGTGGTGGTCTCCCTCGGCAAGGAACTCGGCGTGGACGGCTGGCTGGCCGATTGGAACCGGATGCGCAAGCAGGGCGACACGCCGAACA
>JAYWEP010000005.1:0-56382 GCA_043779205.1 Chthoniobacter sp.
ATCGACCACCTCGACGACCAGCTCATCGGGCTGCTCAACGAGCGCGCCGATCTCGTCCACGAAGTCGGGCTCGTGAAGCGCGCCGCGGGCACCGAAATCTACGCCCCCGAACGCGAGGAGACGCTCCTGCGCTCGCTTTTGAAAAAGAACGCCGACCTCAAGGGCCGGCTGCCGGAGCAAGCCATCCGCGCCATCTACCGCGAAATCATGTCCGCCTCACTCGCCCTCGAAAAAGACCTGACCATCGCCTACTTCGGCCCCGAGGCCACGAACACCCACCAGGCCGCGCGCAGCAAATTCGGCGCGAGCGTGAACTACACGCCGCAGGTCAGCATCGCCGATGTCTTCGACGTGGTGGCGCGCGGCAACGCCGACTACGGCGTCGTGCCGATCGAGAACTCCACCGAGGGCGCGGTCAACCACACGCTCGACGTTTTCATGGACAGCGAACTGCGCATCTGCGCGCAGATCCTGATGAAGATCGAAAACCATCTCGTCGCGAAAATCCCGCGCGAAAAGGTGCGCAAAATCTATTCGCATCCCCAGGTCTTCGGCCAGTGCCGCAACTGGCTCCGGCTGAATCTCCCCGACGCGGATCTGGTCGAGGTTTCCAGCACCCCGCGCGCCGCCGAACTCGCCGCCAGCGAGCCCGCTTCCGCCGCGATCACCGGCAAAATGGCCGCCGAAGTCCACGGCCTGCAAATCCTCGCGCCGGCCATTCAGGACATCGCCACCAACACCACGCGCTTCCTCGTCATCGGCCGCAGCGCCTCGCCGCCCACCGGCGACGACCGCACCTCGATCATGTTCTGCGTGCAGGACAAACCCGGCGCGCTTTTCCATGCGCTCGAACCTTTCAACCGGCTGAAAATCTCGATGAGCAAAATCGAAAGCCGCCCCTCGAAACGCAAGGCCTGGGAGTATTTCTTCTTCGTCGATATCGACGGCCACGCCGGCGAGGACAAGGTCAAGCAGGCCATCGACGAACTCGAAAAGCACTGCACCTTCGTCAAAATCCTCGGCACCTACCCGAAGACGAATCCGGCCTGATCGGCACAGCCGGGCAGCGGTGCAGCCGTGGTAGGGACGGCACTCCGTGCCGTCCGCCGGGCGAGCGGAGCGAGGCGGTGCGTCCGCGTGGAGCACTCGACCCGAGTGCTGCATTCGGCGACCCGCCGAATGCACGAGAAAGCGCGCCGCATCCTGACGAGCCTCCTGCCAGCGCGCGTCAGCAGCAGCCGCCCGCTCACCGGAGTTTGCGGCGGGTCGCCGCAAACGGCACTCGGGTCGAGTGCTCCACCCGGCCCGATCCCGCCGCCTCGCTGCGCTCGCCCCGGACGGCACGGAGTGCCGACCCTACCCGCCGGCCTGCGGCGCGGAAAGGGCGTTGCTTTCGCGCGCAGGTTTGGCCACGCATGACGCCGTGCGTTTGCCCGTCACGCTTTCCGTTTCTCTCGTCGCCGGACTCGGCGCGGGCTTCGCATTTTTCCGCGGGCCGACCCCGCTCACTCCAACGGCGGCAGCGGCGCTGCGCGAAAAGGAACGCACCACGGACGCCGCGGCGTGGCCCGATTCGCCCGCGGCCACAGATGCCAAGGCGCAGCGGCTCATCGCCGCCGCGCTGCGCAAAGGCCGCCGGATGGAACGCGACAATGAGCTGTATCTCGCCATCGAGGCGTTCACGGCGGAGGATTTCCGCCGGCTCGTGGCGGATGCGGGCGCGCTGAAAGCGATGGCGGAAAAGCTGGGCGGCATCGACTGGGAGACGAGCCGCGATCTGGGTTCCGCCTTGATCGCGCGCTGGCTGGCGGTCGATCCCGGCACCGTGCTGACGTGGGCACCGCGCGTCTTCGAGCTCATCCCGGCGAAGGAAAACGCCCGCAACATCGTCCTCGACGCGCTCACCGCGAAACGGCCCGAGGAAATGCTCGCGCTCGTGCCGACGCGCAAGGACGCGGCGGAGCGGGCGGAGTTCATTTCCCGCGCGCTCCGCGAGCTGGCGGCGCACGATCCGGCCAAAGCGCGCGCGTGGCTCGCGGGCTGCACCGATCCCGCGGACCGGCGTGTGGCGGAAAGGGCCATGCGTCTGGGCAGTGTGCAGGCCGACCCGCTCCGCGCGGTCGAGCTGGCCGGCTCAATCGAGAACCGGCAGGAGGGCCGCGAGTTGATCCGCGCCGCCGCCGAACGCGCGGCGAAGATGGGGACGGGCGTGCTGCGCCAGCTCGCGACGACGCCGATGCCGCCGTGGATGCTCGGGAGTGTGATCAATGAGCTCGCCAACCGCGATCCGGCGCTCGCGGTGGATCTCGCGGTGAAATCCGGCGCAGATGGAAAGAACGACAGCTCCGGGCTGCAGGACGCCTTTTACGCGCTCGCGAAACGCGATCCAGCGCTGGCCATGGCGAAGATGGAAGGCCTGGCTGGCTCGGCGCTCGCCGACGCGGTCTCGGCCATCGGTTCCGAGTGGGTGGGACGCGAACCGGCGGCGGCGCTGGCCTGGCTGGCGGCGCGGCCCAAGGCGGAGCGAACCAATCCGCACCGCTGGGGCTACGGAACCAATGACACACTTCTGACCGGCTTTGCCGATTGGGCGAAAAGTGCGTCGGGCGACGCGCGGGCCTGGGCCGATGCGCTGCCCGCCGGGGCCACGCGCGACGCCGTGCAGGCGCAGTTTGCCCGCGCGCTCGCCGACCGCAGCGAGGCCGCCGAGGCCACGCAAGTGCTCGCCCGACTCGGCCGCGCGGCGGACCCGGGCGCCATCACCGACATCGCGGGCGCGTGGGCACGGCGCGATCCGCAGGCCGCCGCCGACTGGGCCATCGCGCAGGAGCCGGGGCCGGCGCAAAACAGCGCGCTGGCCGGGATCGTCGGCACCTGGGCCAATGACGACCCGCACGGCGTCGAGGACTGGCTGGCGCAGTTTCCGGCCGGCGAGGCGCGCGACCGCTCAGTCTGCGCCTTCCTCTGGCGCCACAATGCGTGGTCCGAGGGGAAAGCGGAGCGGATCGCGGAATTCGACGCATGGTTCGACCTGATCGACGACCCGTGGCGGCGCGCCCAGGCTGCCCGGTCGAGTTATTGGCAGAGAAAGCAAAGCGATCCCGCCGCCGCGCGCGCGTGGCTCTCCGCGCTGCCCAATGTCGATGCCGAGGTCGTCCGCATGACCCTGCGCGACACCCGCAACTGAACCGCCATGCGCCGCCTTGCCCGCTTCATCCTGCCGGTTCTCGTCTTCTGCCTCGGGCTCGCCGCAGGCGCGTGGTTTTCCATCGGACGCCGGGCCGCGGCTTTTTCTGAGGGTGTCGAGCGGCGTCTTGCGGAAAGCGCGAACGCCCCCGTCGCGACGGACTCGAAGGCGGGCCGCGGTTTTCCCTCCGAAGAGGAAATGCTCACCGCGCTCATGAGCGCGGTGGCCGAGGAGGAACCGCTGCTCCGCGCCCACCGGCTGCACGCCCTCCTGGGCCGCCTCGACTCGGCGGAACTGGCGGTTCTTTTCGACCGGGTGGCGCGCGTGGACGATCGCGACCGGCGCGGCATGGTGCTCGGCGCGCTGCTCGCCCGCTGGACCACGCTCGATCCCGCGGCGGCGGCGGCCGTGCGACCGTATCGCGACCGTTTTCGCGCCACAGCGCGGAACGACTGGCGGAGTGTGGAATCGGCGGTCAACGAGGCGTGGGCGCAGGCCCAGCCCGACGCCGCGCTGGCGGAGGCGATGACCGCGCCGCACGCGCGGTGGGCGCGGGACACCGCGTGGACGGCGGTGCGGGCGCTCGCCGAGGGCGATCCCGCGCGGCAGCTCGCCATGCTCGCGCACCTGCCCGCCAACCGCCTGCGCGCGGAGATGTGCGAGAGCGTGATTCAGGAAATCGCGGCCAAGGACAGCGCCGCAGCCGAGGCCGGTCTCGAACTTTTGCCAGAGCCGCGGCAGCGCGCGCGGGTGCAGGCGGAAATCCTCGGCAAGCTCGCCGAGCGCGATCCCGCTGCGGGCCTCGCGCGGCTCGCCGCCCTCGCGCCCGATCTCACGCCGGGCACAGCCGGCACCCTGCTCGCCAGCAAGGTGCTCAGCGCCGCCGCGAAAAAGGACGCTGCCGCCGCGCTCGCCGCAGCCGATGGACTGCCGGAGGAAATGCGCACGTCGGCTCTCGGGGCCGTGCTCGTCGGCTGGGCGGGTGAACATCCGGGGGAGGCGCTCGCATGGGCCGCGGCCAACGGCGTTGATGTGGCCGGGGCGAAAGCCATCAGGTCCTTCGACGACAGCGGGAGTGTCAGTTGGAATTCGCTCGTGGGTACCGCCTTCGACAGCGACCGCACAAAGACGCTCGGCTGGCTGCGCACACAGCCCGCGTCGCCGGAGCGCGATGCGATGTTGCGCGACGGGATTTGGAGCGGCACGGAGGAGCAGAAGATCGCGATTTACGCCGAACTCACCCCGGAAGGCCGGGCCGATGCGGTAGGGAACCTGGTGCAATCGTTCTACAGCGACAAACCGGAGCGCGCCGAGGCGTGGGTGAAAGCCCTGCCCGCAGGCGCGGTGCGCGCGGCAGCGGTGCAGAGCCTCACCTACCATCAGGCCGACAACGCCCCGGAGCGTCTCGACACGCTCGCCGACGCGTGGCCCGCAGGCCCCGACCGCGATGCCGCGACGCGCGCCATCGCCACGACTCTCTCCCGCAACGACCCGCGCCGGGCGCTGGAATTCGCCCGGCGCGTAGGCGACTCAGCCGCGCGCGAAATGACATTTGAGTACGTCGTCCAGTCGTGGTCCTACCGCGACCAGCCGGCCGCCCGCGCGTGGATTGTCAGCGCGCTGGAGCTTTCCGCGGAGCACAAGCGCGTGCTGCTCCGGCAGTTCGACGAGCGGTGAGGTGACCTCCGGCTCCGCGCCGCTGCTGGGGAAGCTGTCAGCTTTCCCAGCAGCGGCGCGGAGCCAGACCGCATCGCGCGCCGATCACTTCTGAAAATTCAGCGCCGGGGCGCTGATTTCCTTGTAGTCCTTCGGAATCTCGAAGCTCGCCGGATCGACATTCTCCTCCTTCGCGGAGATGAGCACGGTGCTGATTTTTTTCCCGCCCAGATCCATCTCGGTCTTGATCTGCATGCCGGGGAAATCCTTCAGCTCCGGCATCACGCCCTTGCCCATCGCGGAGATGCTGCCGCCTTGCAGTTTGCCCATCTGCTCCAGCACCGCCGGGTAGTTCGGAAAATCCTTCGCGATCCAATACGTGACGCTGACTGCGCCGAGATTGGTGGTGAAAATCTCGCAATCGTAGTTGCCGATTTTTTCCTTCTTCCCCGTGGCCATGAGCTTCGGCGGCTCGACGCTGGGCGCGAGCTTTTGCAACTGCTGCATCATCGCCTTGGTCTGCGCGGCGGAGACTTTGAAAAAGGTCTTTTGCGCATGCATCAGCGTGACCGTGTCGCCGCCCGCCCCGTTGGTGATCATGCTCACCTGCTGCGCCAGATCGGTGCGCGCCTTGTCGCCTTTGATTTTGATCGTCTGGTCGCCGGACTGCCCGCTGCCATCGACATGCTGGACGATGACGAGATCGGCGCGGACGGGCGCGAGCCACAAAAGAGCGCAGGAAAACAGCAGCCCGCGAGAGAAACCCACAGGATATTTTTTAACCACGGATTGCACAGATTTCACGGATTCAGATTTCTGAAAATCCGTGTCATCCGAGAAATCCGTGGTCAAAAAATTCATCGCCCCGCGAGTTGCGTTTTCACACCTCGCCGCCCGAGTCGGCGCTGCCGATTTGTTCGCGGTACTGCGCGGGGCTTTTGAGATGCTCGATGTCTTCGCCAGCCTCGATCTTGATTTTGAAAATCCAGCCTTCGCCAAACGGGTCGGTGTTGAGCAGCGCGGGGTTGGCGGCGAGTGCGTCATTGACGGCGGTGACGGTGCCGGAGATGGGCGCGTAAATATCGCTGGCCGCTTTCACCGACTCGACCACGCAAATCTGCTCGCCCGCATTGGCTTGCGCGCCGACTTTCGGCAGCTCGACATAGACGACGTCGGTGAGTTCGGCCTGCGCGTGGTCGGTGATGCCGACAGTGCCGCTCTCGCCGTCGAGGCGGAGCCATTCGTGAGTTGCGGCGTATTGGAGATCTTCTGGGACGTTCATGGGTTGAGGAGTGAAAATGAGGTCAGTTGGCCGGCGGAGTGACGCGGTGGAGCGGCTTTTTTTCGATCACCGCGGGGAAGCGTTTTCCCCGGATTTCGATTTCGATCTGCTCATTGATGCGCGCGAATTCCGTGGGGATGTAGGCCATGCCGATGCCGGCCTTGAGCGTGGGCGAGAGCGAGCCGCTGGTCGTCTCGGCGATCTTTTGGTCGCCTTTGAAAATGGGGTAGTGCGAGCGCGGCGGCGGGCAGGGGCCGGTCATTTTGAAAGGCACGAGCCGGCGCTTCACGCCGTTCTGCTTCTGCTCGGTGAGCTTTTGCCGGCCGATGAATTCCGGCTTTCCGAGATCGACGAAAATGCTCAGCCCGGCCTCGATCGGCGTGGTGTCGCGCCCGAGGTCGGCGCCATTGAGCGGGTAGCACATTTCGAGGCGGAGCGTGTCGCGCGCGCCGAGGCCGCAGGGCTTGATGTCAAACTCCGCGCCTTTGCACAGGATGTCCGTCCACGATTTGACGGCGCGCTCGGCTGGGCAGAAAACCTCGAAGCCGTCCTCGCCCGTGTAGCCGGTGCGGGCGATGAAATAAGTCAGCCCCTCGATTTGGATGGCGAGGATTTCATTGCGTGCGGGGCGCGAGTATTTGCCGCTGAAAAAGGAGTCGAAAAGCTGCGCCGAGCGCGGCCCCTGCACGGCGAGGCCGGCGTAGCGGTCGCTGTGGTTTTCAAAGGTGACGCCGGGCGCGAGGTGCGCGTTCATCCACGCGAAGTCCTCGTCGATCTTCGAGGCGTTAACGACCATCAGGTAGCGCGCGTCGGCGATGCGATAGACGATGAGGTCGTCGATCACGCCGCCGTCCTCATTGAGCAGAAAGGTGTACTGGCATTCGCCGACGCCGAGCCGGTCCACGTTGTTCGTCAGCAGCCGGTTCAGCCAGCCGGCGGCGTCCGCGCCTTCGGCGAAAAACTGGCCCATGTGCGAGATGTCGAAGACGCCGAGCTTGCCGCGCACCGCATGGTGTTCGGCGATGATCCCGGTGTACTGCACGGGCATCGACCAGCCGCCGAAATCGACCATCTTCGCGCCGAGACGGACGTGTTCGGCATGGAGCGGGGTTTGTTTGAGAGTGGTGGCGGCGGACACGGTGAGGGAGGGTAGAAGTTGGCCGTGCCCTGTCAATCCAAGGCGTCGCGGCGTGCGGATAATTCGCCGATTGCAATTCAAATGGACGCATCCAGAGTCCCCGCTCATTTTGAAAAAACCATGAAGTGGATCGACCGCGCCGAACGCGATTTCGGCCATCTCGCCATTCCGAATCTGATCCGCGTGATCGCCGCGTTCAACGCGCTGGTCTTCGTGCTCTACAAGTTCAGCCCGCGTTTCCTCGACGCGATCACGCTCGATCCGGCGGCGGTGATGCGTGGCGAGGTCTGGCGGCTGGTGAGTTACATTTTCATCCCCTCGATCGGCGGGCCGATCACCGACTGGCTCTTCGCGGCGCTCTACATCTGGTATCTCTGGTGGCTGGGCGACGGCCTCGAAAGCGCGCTGGGCAGCTTCCGCCTCAATCTCTTCTACGTGCTCGGCATGATCGGCACGACTGCCGCCGCGTTCTTCACGCACGCGAATTTTGCCACCGCCATGCTGAACAGTTCGCTCTTCTTCGCGTTCGCCCGCTTTTATCCCGAGATGATGATCTACCTGATGGGGCTGATCCCGGTGAAAGTGAAATGGCTCGCCTGGCTGTCCGGGTTTGGGCTGGTCGTCGGTTTCATTTCCGGCGCATGGGAATACCGCCTCGCGCTCGTCGCGGCGTTCGCCAACTACTTTCTCTTTTTCGGACGCGAGATTTTTCAGGACGCCGTCCACCGGCGCGAGGTCCACGCGCGGCGCTCCCAGTTTGCCAAGGCGCAGCGCCCGGACGACGAAGCGCTGCACCGCTGCGAGGTCTGCGGACGGACGGAAAACGTCGCGCCGGAGCTGGAGTTTCGCGTGGCGAAAGACGGCCACGAATACTGCACGGAGCATCTCCCCAAAGCCGCGCCCTCTCCCACGCAGGGCTGAACGCGGAACCGTCAGCCGCGCCGCGTCGCGCGGTACCACTCCACGAATTTCGGGATGCCTTCCGCGATTTTCGTGTGCGGGTCGTAGCCGAGGAGCGCGCGCGCTTTCGAGATGTCCGCGTAGGTCAGAGGCACGTCGCCGGGCTGCTCGGGCATTTTGTTGATGACGGCCTTTTTTCCGAGCGACTGCTCGATGGTGGCAATGAGGTCGCTGAGCGTGGTGGTCTGGCTTTCGCCGAGATTGAAGACGTCGCAGAGCGGGCCGTCGTAGGCGAGGCAGGCGGACATGCCTTGGAGGATGTCGTCGATGTAGGTGTAGTCGCGGCGGGTGGAGCCGTCGCCGAACTGCTGGATGGGGCGGCCTTCGTCGATCGCGCGGGTGAAGGAATGGATGGCGAGGTCCGGGCGCTGGCGGGGGCCATAGACGGTGAAGAAGCGCAGCGAGATCGTGCGCAGTCCGTAGAGGTGCGTGTAGTTCGAGCAGAATTGCTCGGTGGCCATTTTCGTCGCGGCGTAAGGCGAGATGGTCTGGTCGATGAGCATGTCCTCGCGGAAAGGCGCGGTCTTGATCACGCCATAGACGCTGGAGCTGGAGGCGGAGACGACGCGCGGGACGCCGTGGACGCGCGCGGCTTCGAGGATGTGCCAGGTGCCGGTGATGTTCGTGTCGATGTAAAGTTTCGGCTCCTTGATGGAAGGGCGCACGCCGGCGCGCGCGGCGAGATGCACGATGGCGTCGGGCTTTTCCGTGGCGACGATGCGATCCACGGCCGGGCCATCGCGGAGGTCGGCCTCGTGGACTGCCGCGTGATTGGAAAAGGCGGCGGTGTTCGCGCGTTTGATCGCGGGATCGTAGAAGTCGTTGAAGTCATCGAGCACGCTGACCGCGTGCCCGTCGGCGAGGAGTTTTTCGACGAAATTGGAACCGATAAAACCGGCGCCGCCGGTGACGAGGACTTTCATCCGCGCACCGTATGCGAAGCGCGAAAATGCGGGCAAGGGAAAGTTCCCCAATCGGCTGCGGAGGGCCGGAAATGCTGGCTTCGGCGGGGATGTCGCAATTTTTGCGCGAGCCCCGGCCAAAACTGTTGACACGGGAAAAGCGGAGTGAGATGAACGCTCCCACTCTTAAACCTTCTATGTCCGACGAACTCCCTCCTTCCCCCGCCGCCTCTGATGACGACGCTTCCAAAGCCGAGACGATCCGCATCACTCTCCCGCCGAAGCCCGACCAGCCGACGACCGTGAAACGCGAGACGGTGCGCATCAATCTTCCCGGCAAACCCGCCCCCACGGCCCCGCCCCTCGGCGGCGCCCCGAAAAAGGAGACCACCAAGATCGTCACCGCGGAACTCGATACGGCACCCGCCCCGGCCGCGCCGCCATCGCCGCCGCCCTCCGCAAGCAGACCCTTCATGCCACCGCCGCCGCGCCCGCCCTCGCAGGCCGGCATGCCGCTGCCGCCTGCCAAACCGATGAGTGGCGTGAATCCGCCGCCCAAGCCGCCCGCCCTCGGCGCGCGTCCCACCGTCCCGCTCAAGCCCGCACCCGCTCCGAGCGGCGCTGCGCCCAGGGCGCCGCTGCCGATGGGCAGCGGGGTCCAATCCGCGCCGGTGACGATGAAAGCCGCCGCGCCGAAAAAGGAAACCGCCCGCATCACCCTGCCCCCGGAAGGCGGGGCCAAGCCGCCGCTGCCCAAGGCCACGGTGAAGATGCAGCAGACCCAGCCGCTCGTCAGCCGGCCCGCCCCGACCCTGACGCAGTCTTCGGCCATGACCCCGGCCCCGGCGGTATCGTCCTCGCCCGCCATGCAGATGGAGGCCGCGCCGGACGGCATGGTGAATATCCTCGCCATCGTCGCCCTCGTGATTTCGTTCGTCTCCCTCATCCTTGTCTTCCTCGCCTATCAGGCGACGTCGATGTCCTAAGAAAATCCGCCCATGTCCAACCCCGCTGAAAACGCCGCCGACGGAACCGTGAGCATCCTCTGCATCGTGCTGATGGTCTTCGCCCTCGTCGGGCTGGCGCTCACCTTTCTCGCCTTTCAGGCCACCTCGCTCTCCTAGAAATCATTCATGGCCAGCCCCAACGTCCTCAACGTCACCGACACCACCTTCGACGCCGAAGTCCTCAAGTCCGACAAGCCCGTGCTCGTGGATTTCTGGGCTCCCTGGTGCGGGCCGTGCATCCAGCTCGGGCCGGTGATTGACCAAGTCGCCGATGCCACAGCCGGCAAAGCCAAGGTGGCCAAAGTGAATGTGGACGAGTGCCAGCAGGTGGCGTCCAAATATCGCATCAATTCCATCCCGGCCCTGCTGGTCTTCAAGGGCGGCGAATTGCGGGAGCAGCTCAATACCCGCTCCAAGGGCGACATCGTCGCAAAGCTCGAAGCGCTCGCCTAAACGCCGCGCACCGGAAATTTCCACGCCGCGCTTTCGTGAGAGAGCGCGGCGTTTTTTTGGGGAAGCGCGCGCGCTGCAGGGGGAAGGTTCCATCTTCCCCAGCAGCCCGCACCCAGCCAGCTCCCGCGGTGGGCCGGGGTTATTTTCCCATCACTTTTAGAAGGACGAATACGACCAGAGCCAAACCGAAGCCGCCGCCGAATAGCCAAACGAGAAAGGCCGGTCCGGCGGCCGCGACGATAGGAGTAGATGCGAGCAGTATTGGGATCATAGGTAGGATAGTTGCGGTCTGTGAAACCGGTTTGCATACGGGGGGGATCGCGCGACCCCGGCCAGTCGGTTGCGTCCAGTATCCGGGTTTTTCCAGCGTTTTCATTTTGCGGAAAAAAGTGGCGCAGAGTGCCGCGGTTACTTCTCCCAAAAAAAACGCACCGCCGGAAAAATCCAGCGGCGCGTTTGGAATTGGTCGTCGGCAGTGCTTACAGCGTCTTGCAGAATTCCTCGAAGCGATCGAGGCCCTTCTTGATCACGTCGAGGCTCGTGGCGTAGCTCAGGCGCACGGTCGCGTCATTGCCAAAGGCGACGCCGGGGACCACGGCGACCTGATGCTTGCTGAGCAGGCGGTCGGCGAAGTTCGACGAACTCAGCCCGAGCTTGCCGATGTTCACGAGGACGTAAAACGCACCCTGCGGTTTCACCACGCTGATGCGCGAGATCGCGCCGAGGCGGTTGACCATGTAGTTGCGGCGCATGTCGAATTCATCGCGCATGTCGGCCACGGGCTGCTGGTCGCCCTTGAGCGCGGCGAGCCCGCCTTTTTGCGCAAAGCTGCACGGGTTCGAGGTGCTGTGGCTCTGGATGGCGTCGATCGCTTTGGCAATCGCCTCGGGCGCTCCGAGGTAGCCGAGCCGCCAGCCGGTCATCGAGTAGGCCTTCGAGAAACCGTTGATCGTGATCGTGAGATCGGCCGCGCCGGGGAGCGACGCCACGCTCACATGCTCCGCGCCGTCGTAGGTCAGCTTCTCGTAGATTTCGTCGGAGAGGATGAGGATTTCCTCGTCCGCGCAGACATCCACGATGGCCTGCAATTCCTCGCGCGTATAAACCGCGCCGGTCGGGTTGCCGGGCGAGTTGATGATGACCAGCTTTGTGCGCGGGGTCATCGCGTCCTGCATTTCGTCCGCCGTCATCTTCCAGCCGTTCGCTTCTTTCGTCTGGACGAAAACCGGATCGGCCCCCGCGAGGCGCACCATCTCGGGATAGCTCAGCCAGTAAGGCGACGGGATGATGACCTCATCGCCCGGCTGGCACGTCGCGAGGATCGCGTTGTAGCACGAGTGCTTCGCGCCATTGCTGACGATGACCTGCGACGGTTTGTAATCGAGCCCGTTGTCGGCTTTGAATTTGTCCGCGATGGCCTGGCGCAGCTCGGGCGTGCCGGAGCTGGGCGTGTATTTCGTAAAGCCCATCTCGATCGCCGCCTGCGCTGCGGCCTTGATGTGCGCGGGCGTATCGAAGTCCGGCTCACCAGCGCCGAAGCCGCAGACGTCGAGGCCTTCCGCCTTCATCGCTTTGGCCTTGGAGTCGATGCTGAGAGTCAGCGATGGGGTGAGAATGGTGGCGCGTTCGGAGAGTTCCATGGTCATTTAGGTGGTTGGGATTTTGGGTTGGGTTAAAAGCCGGTGGCTACTTGCCAAACCAGCTTTCGATCAGCGGCTGCAAATTGTTTTCCTTGATCTGCACGATGCCCATCTCGCGCTTGGCGTTGTCCGCCGAGTCGCTGGCGTGCGCGGCATTGACCATGATCGTCTGGCCAAACTCGCGCCGGATCGTGCCCGGAGGCGCTTTCGAGGGATCGGTCGGCCCGAGCACCTCGCGGATTTTCCGCACCGCATCCACGCCCTGATAGCAGAGCGCGATGCACTTTTCCGAGCCCGGCTCCTGCCGCCGGTGCGGCGGGCAGTCGCTCGGCCGCAGCCCGGCCATGAATTTCACGATCTGCTCCCAGTTGTCGCGCCCGTTGATCGGCCCGAGCAGATCGCCCAGCTTCGTCTGCACTTCCTCGCCGAGCGTCAGGGAAAATTCCTTTTCGAGCAGCGCCCGCGCGATTTCGCCGGAGCGCCCGCGCAGCTTGTCCTGCAAAACCTCGAGCACCGGCCCGTAGAATTCCTCGGCCTGCGCCACGCTCATGCGATGCACCTTGCACGCGATGATGTAGAGCCCCGTGCGGGAAAAAAGATCGATCACGCCGCCGGGCCGCGCGTTGGGAAAGCGGAAGTTGTCCGGCTTGATGAGCACCAGCGTCTTCTCGACTTTCGCGCCCGCGGGAAAGGTGACCGCCTCATCGAGCAGCCCGCCATCCTTGTCGGAGTAAGCCGCCCAGAGTTTCAGATCGCTCTCCGCGCTGGCCGCATCCGGCGGCGCGAGCACGCCCGGCTCGAAGTAGGTCACGTTCCCGTTTTCGTCCGCGAGATAGTCGCCATACGTGTCGCGGATCGTCTCGCCGCTCGTCCGCTCATTGACGATGTGCCCCACGGTCGAGCGCAGCTTGCTCACCGCGTCCTCGCCTTTGAAAACCAGCATCAGCACCCGCGGATGCGCGTCCGGTGCGCCCGGCCCGAAGTTTTTCAGCACGTACTTTTTGATCCGCTCCTGGATCTCGCGATGCCCCGGCTCGGGATCGTTGACGATGCCCTCCGCGTACTTCGCCACCAGCTCCGCGCTCGGCGCGAACATCCGCGCCGCCACCACCTCCAGCCCCGTGCGCGAAATCAACCGCGCGAGAATGCCGCCGGTCCTCGATTTGCGAATCGAGTAAGGCGTGACGAGCACGTAGGAAAGTTCTTCGGCCATAGATAAAAAGTGCCCGCGTGGACCGCCGGGAAATCGGGTATTTCACGGCGTGACACCCACGCAGGCAGGGGTTTTGTGGAAAATGTTTCGGGTTTTTTTCGGGCGCGCAACCTACCGGCGGCCCGCGCGCGCCGTCAACGCATTTTTCCCCCCGGAATAAACGCCGGGACGCCGAGGCGCGGAGATTTGGAAAACGTGTCCGCCCGGTCTCCTCCGCGCCCACCGCGCGCTGCGAAAGGCTGACGGCCAGGGCGAGGAGGAGCGGGAGAAAAGGCCGGCGGGACATCATCCTCGGGGCGTACGCCATCCCGGTCGCTGAGAAAAGCCGGCAGTTCTTCCTGACGCGCGCCCGCTCCTCGCCCCTCGCGCTCCTCGTGCTGAACCGTCGTAGCGTGTGAGTTGGACATAAGTGACGCCTCCGTCGCCCTGCCAAAGCACTCGAACCGGCTCACGAAATGGAGGCTGAAGTTTCACTTGTTGTCGTTCACAGGAAGCGCGGGGAGAGATGCACGGGAAAGGTTTGGCGAAATCTCAGGCGTAGCGCACCGTCCCCGCCATGCACAGCCCCGAACGCCCCGCGGGAAAATGAAGCGGACGCTGCTCCGAACGGCACGATCGGCGGCGCTCATCTACGCGCTGCTCCTCGTGTTCGTGGGCTGCGCGCAGCGGCTGCTCATTTATCATCCGATCCATCGCACCGAGGCGGCGATGCTCGGTGAGGCGCGGGCGCTCGGCTGCGAACCGTGGCGCGATGCGGGCGGCGCGATCATCGGCTGGAAGAGCGCGCGCAACGGACCGCGCGCGGTGAATCGGCTCGTGGTCTTTGACGGCAACACCGGCTACGCGCTCCACCGGCGGCACTACCTTCGCGGCTTTGAAAAGCTCGACCGCGGCGGCCTGTGGGAGGTCTTTCTTTTCGAGTATCCCGGCTACGGCGCGCGGCCGGGCGGGATCAGCGAGCCGTCCTTCATCGCCGCCGGAGACAGCGCCCTCGCGGCGCTCGCGCAGGCGGACTCGCGGCCGGTTTTCCTCGCCGGCGAATCGCTCGGCAGCGGGCTCGCGAGCGCGCTCGCCGGGCGTCATCCCGAGCAGGTGCGCGGTGTTTTCCTCGTCACGCCGTACGCACGCCTTGCGGATGTGGGCGCGCGCCAGTTTCCGTTCCTGCCCGTGAAGCTGCTGCTCCACGATCGCTGGGATAATGTGGCGGCGCTGCGCGCGTATCGCCGCCCGCTGGCGATGCTGATCGCGGGCCATGATGAAGTCGTGACCGCCGCGCAAGGCCGCGCGCTTTACAACAATTACGCCGGGCCAAAGCGGCTGTGGGTCGAGGAAGGCGCAACGCACAACACCGTCGATTTCGATCCCGATGCGCCGTGGTGGCGCGAGGTTTCGGACTTCCTCCTCAGCCAGCAGGCTCAATAGCGCCAGCCTGCCACCTTCGCGCGCGCTGCTGCTCACGCGCCCTCGATTTACCGGCGACAAAAGGGCTTGTGATGCGGGGCGCTCCGCATGTTTGCTGCGCGCGCTTTGCTCCCCATGCGTGAAAAACTCGAGGCCGCTCCCGAGCCGCTCTGGCTGCTCGCGCTGGGCGCGGCGTGGCTGGGGGTGGTCGCGGTGTCGCTGGCGCTGTGCGGGTCGGGATTCGTGCATCCGGAGATTTATTCGTTCCTGCCGCACTACCTTTCCGGGCAGCCGTTTTTCGAGATCATCACCGACAACCGCGTGACCGACTGGGGGCACTATCAGGCGCGGGATCTCTCGTTCGTTTTCGATTACGCGGACGGCCAGTTCATCGACTGGTGCTGGCGGCACGGGCATCCGCATTTTTTCTCGGCGATGCACTACCTGTTGCTGCTGGCGGCGGGCCTCGTCTTGTGGCGCATCGCCACGCGGTATTGCGGAGTCCGTCGCGTGCTCGCCTTTGCGCTCGTGCTGCTGCTGTGGAGCGGGCCGAGCGTGATGCTTTACACGGCGTTTTATCGCGTGGCGAAAATGGGGCTGCTGCTCGCGACGCTGCTCGCGGCGTGGGCGTGGTTTCGCGCCCGCGCACCGCGTGCGAGCGGCGCGTGGGTGGCGCGTGGGTGGCGCTCTTCGGCGTGACCGCGGTCCTCCTGCCGATGTTCGACAAGCAAGGCCTCATCTTCCTCGGCGCGCTCGTTCTCTTCCTCGTGCGGCAGGTTCTCGTGCATCGGATCGCGCGCGAACGCCACCTGCTCGTGGCCGGCGTCGCGGCGCTGGCCTTTGCGTGGTGTTACCAGCGTGTCCTCGGGCCGTGGATGATCGCGCACCTCCATCATTACGAAATCGAGCGCGACTACGCCTCGGTGCCGCTGGGAAAGTTGCTCGCGCAACCCGGCTTTCTCGCCACCGTCCTCGGCGGTGCGCCGGTGCTGGCCGTCGATTCATTCCGCTTCCCATTCGGCAACCTCCCCCTCGGCCTCGCCCTCATCGCGGCCTGGTGGATGCAGCGTGAAATCGCCGCCCGTCCCGCGCCCGCATCGGTGCGCACCGGCTGGCGTCGCGTCCTCGCCCCGCGCTGGCTTTTTCCCGCGCTCGCCGCGCTCGTCGGTGCGGTCTATGCCGCCATGCTCATGCTCTTTCCGCTGATTTTTTCCAATGAGCACCGGCGCTTTTTCTACGGCCTGCCAGTCACGGCGCTTTGGTTCCTCGCCGCCGCCGTGGCGCTCGGGGCCTGCGCCCGCCGCCGTCCGGACCTGGCGCGCTGGCTGGAGCTCGCGGTCTTCGCGCTCGTCGCGGGGAATCTTTTCGCGCTCCCCGAGCACCGTTTCGTCCTGCGCCACGGCCATTACGCGGGCTTTTGCGAAAATGCGGCGCGTCTGCGCTGGGCGCTGCGTCCCGAGAATATCGCGCACGTCGGCGTGCCGCCCGCCCAAGCCGCCGCGCTCCTCGCGGACGCGCCGTATTACTTCGACGCCGTCCCGCCCTCGCTCGACAAAGACCGCCTCTTCCTCTTCTTCCTCAGCCGCGCGTCGCCAGCCCCGTGACCCACTTGCCCTTCCGCACCACGCGCCCGATCCGCAGCCCCGCGCGCTGCAACGCTGCCACCACTTCCGCCTCCTGCGCCCGCAGCACGCCGGAAAAAACCAGCCGTCCGCCGGGCGCGACCGCCGTGGCGATCTTCGGCGCGACCTCCACGAGCAGGCCGCTGAAAAGATTCGCCGCCACCACCGGCCACGTCCGCGCCGGCTGCCACGCGCGCACGTCGAGCTTTCGCACCACCACGCCGGTCACGCCGTTGAGTTTCACATTCTCCTTCGCCGTCCGCACCGCATGCGGATCGAAGTCGCCCGCCTCTGCGCGCCGCGCCCCGAGCATCCGCGCGGCGATGGCGAGGATGCCGCTCCCGCAGCCGAGATCGAGCATCTCCCACGGCCCGCCCGCCAGCTCCGCGCTCACATCCGCGAGAAAGCGCAGGCACGTCGAAGTCGTCGCGTGATCGCCCGTGCCGAAAGCCATCCCCGCCGGAATGACCAGCACCCGGCCCGCGCCGCCGGGCTTCTCCGCCGCGCTCCCCACGACCACCAGCTTCCCCCGCACCCGGATCGGCGCACGCACCGCCGCGCTCACTGCACGCTGCGCCTTCTGCACACGCACCGCACCGCCAAACGCCGCGCGCAGCCGCTCCGCCTGCGCGCGCGTCAGCGCGAAGGCCTCCAGCCGGATCGTCTTCGCCCCGGCGAGCGCCGTCACCGCCAGCCGGTCGCGCACCCCCGCCAGCCGATCCCACCAGGCGTCTTCCCACTGCGCCCCGCTGAGTTTGCGCCAGACATAGGGCGTCGGGGATTTGGAAATCTTCGGAGGGTTTGCAGTGCGGGCGGGCATCGCGAAGTTGTAGTCCAGCACGCGCGCGTTCGGCAATGAAAGGAGCGCCGCCGGGAAGTTGCGGACGGTGGATCGCGCGCGAAATTGCCCCATGAAAACCGTCACCCTCACGTTCCCGGAATTGTTTCTTCTCGTCGCCACCCGTGCGCTCCTCGGCGCTGGGATTGCCCTCCTCGTGGCCAGGCGCCTCAGCGATGAACAGCGGCGGACGGCGGGGACGATCCTCGCCGGGATCGGCCTGTTCACGACCATTCCTCTCGCTCTCGAGGTGCTGGGAAAAACGAAAATCGAGTGAGCGGCCCGCGCGGCGCGAAAGACCCCGGAACCCCTGTTGGATAAAGGGGGGAGCGGGTGAAGAGACTCGAACTCTCGACATCTTCCTTGGCAAGGAAGTGCTCTACCAACTGAGCTACACCCGCGACTGGCAAGGCGCGGAAAGTAGAAGGGTGGCCGGAACGTTGCAAGCGATTTTTGAGGCCGGGCCGGGGGAAAAATTGCATTGACGGCCAGGGGCAAATTTATAGCCTCGCCAACCGATAAGTCATAACTGCTAGAACGCTTCTAGCTAAACCAAGGGGAAAATTTTGAGAACGACGGTTTATGTTTAGTCCAAAAAAAGAAAGCTGCCTCAACGGCATGGCCCGGAATTCCGAGCGGCTGTTCGCTTTCGCGCACCGCGCCGGGGGCGAAGCCTTCGACGAAATCGCGCGGACCGAGCGGCTGAAAATGCGGGACAAGGCGCTCCCGGAACGGCTCGTCATCACGAGTCTGCTCTGCGACTCGGCGGTCATCATTTACGCGCTGGTGTTCAGTTTTTGGTTTCGCGTGCAGGCGCCCATCCAGGAGATCGGCGTGCCGGTGACGATGAGCCTGCGCGACTACGCGGGCTACATCGCCTTCGGCGGAATCGCGCTCATCTTCACGCTGACCGCGTTTGGGATTTACGAGCGGCAGGCGCTGCTGCGGTTCCGCTTTGTGTCGCTGCAGATTTTGAAAGCCGCCTGTCTGTGGGCGCTGGGATTTCTGGGATTCGCGTTGATTTTCAAATTTCAGCCGGCGATTTCCCGCATCTTCGTGGCCATCTCGGCGGTGCTGGTGCCGGCCTCGCTGCTCGGCTGGCGGGCGATTTTCCACGGCTTTCTCCAGCGTTCGTCGGTCGCGGTGAGCCTGCGCCAGCGGATCCTTTTTGTCGGGTGGAATGAGGAGGCGGAACGGCTGACGGGCGCGTTCAGCCAGGATCCGGGCAGCGCCTACGAAGTCGTCGGGTGCGTGAATTCGATGCGCGCCCGCTTTCAGCGCAAGCCGAAGGTGCGGGTGCTCGGCGCGTTTGCGGAGCTGACCGACGTGATCGGGCGCGAGTCCGTGGACATGGTCGTGCTCACGGATGTGAACGGCGTGAAGGGCGACATCGTGGGCCTCGCGAATACCTGCGAGCGCGAGCTGGTGCAGTTCAAGGTCATCCCGTCGTACTTTCAAATCCTCGTCTCCGGCCTGCATCTCGAAACGGTCGGCGGCATCCCGGTGCTCGGCGTCTCGCGGCTGCCGCTGGACCGCTTCGTCAATATCCTCCTCAAGCGCGCGGTGGATGTGGCGGGCGCGATTTTCGGGCTGATCGTGACCGCGCCACTGGTCGCGGTTTTCGGAGCGCTCGTTTATTGGGAATCGCCCGGCCCGATTTTCTACCGGACGCGGCGGCTCGGGCAGCATGGGGTCGAGTTCGACATTTGGAAAATCCGCAGCATGCGGCTCAATGCCGAGCACGAGGCGGCCGGGCACTGGACGCTCAAGGACGATCCGCGCCGGCTGAAAATCGGCACCTTCATGCGGACGTGGAATATCGACGAAGTGCCGCAGTTCTGGAACGTGCTGATGGGCGACATGAGCCTGGTCGGGCCGCGGCCGGAATCGGTCAATCTGATCCGCAATTTCAAGCACGAGATCCCGCACTACAACGCGCGGCACAATGCCAAGCCGGGCATCACCGGCTGGGCGCAGGTCAAGGGTCTGCGCGGCGACACCGACCTCACGGAGCGCATCAACAGCGACCTCTGGTATCTGGAAAACTGGAGCCTGTTCCTCGATTGCCAGATCATGTGCATGACCTTTTTCCGCAAGGACAACGCCGGCTGAGTCCGGTCAGGTCTGGCGGTTGAGCAGCGCGCGGAGCGCCCGCCGCGCTTCAAAGACGACCCGGTCCGGATGCCGCCACATGCCCGCGCGCACTTTCCGGCCAAACTCGATGAGGATGCCGCCGCGCTTTCGCCACCGGCGCTTGCGCTCGAGATTGGCGGTCTGCTTTTCGTCGTTCCAATAAAAGTTCCGCTGCCGCGTGCTGGGCTTGGGCGGCACCTCGAAGGCGAGGATGTAGGCGCGTCGCGGAATGTCCGAACCGTTCGGCCCCGCGCAGTGCAGCGTGCGGCCGTGATGAATCGTCGCGCCGCCCGGCGGCAGCGGACACGGAATCGCGTCCGCCGGGTCAAAGCCGCCGGCGCATTCGATGGCGTGGATCTTCGGATCGCTCTTCGGCGAGCGGTGCGGCAGCACGTCGCCCTTGTTCGTGCCCGCGATGTATTGCATGCAGCCGTTCGCGAGCGTGGCCTCCTGCAGCGGCATCCAGATGCTGAGCTGCTCGTAGTCGAAGTTCGCATCCACGCGCGTGGCCTCGTCCTGATGCCACGGCGTGGCCGCGCCGTAGCGCGGCGGCTTGAGGATGGCCTGCTCAAAGGCGGCGGAGGCGTGCGGCCCGAGGAGCTGCCGGGCGATGCCCGCGGCGTTCGTGCGGAAAACGGTCGCGCGCAGCTCCGGCGCAAAGTTCACCGGATTGATGATCGCGGGCAGCGCCTGCGGGGCAGCGTCATCGTCGTCATGCGTGACCATGTCGAACTGCGCGCCCTCGGCGCGGCCCGCCTTTTGCGCGAAGAGCCGGTCAAAAATCCCGCGCAGCAGCTCGACTTCCGCCGGCGGACTGATGTTCGGAATTGAAAGAAAACCGCGTTCATGAAACTCGGCGATCTGCGCGGGCGTGAGTTCGACAGTCGGGATTTTTGGCGTCTGCATGGAATTGGGATTTGGCTCGCGCAATTCGGCGGCGGCGGCGGCGCGACCAGATGCATTCTCCATGCCGGTGGTCATTCTGGCGAGACTGGAAATGGGCTTTCGTCCTCGTGCCCGGCTGCGTCCGGCGCGGGCCGGCGCTTTTCCGGATTCACGCAAAAGGCCGGTGCCGCGAAGACCACAAACATCGGCATATCGTTGCGGTGCCAAACGAATCACTCAGCGCATTGGCGATGACGCAATCGACGATCACGCCGCCGGAAAATATCCGCATGACCCGCGCGCCAGAAAGCGCTGGCGACCACGAGGAGCACGCCGAGTGCATCCGCCACGCCGGCATCCCTCCTCAACGCTCCGCCGCGCGTCGCGATCGTCGTCGGCAGCTTCGCTCACAGTTTTTTCGGAGATTTCACCCATGGGATGACTGGATGGTTGACAGGCGCATGAGGGTAGGCGAAAGCGTGGCGTAATTCGGGTATGGGATTCATTCGGGGAAAAAAGTCAGTCTCGCCGGCAGGGTGCCACCCACCGGCCAAAAAGCCGCGGCGGCTCCACATGGAGCGAAGCCGAGGCCTGGCCTTCCTCGCGATTTTTTGCGCGTGCCTGGGGCTCGTGGCCCGCGCCGATCCGGCGGCAGTGAGCGTGGATTTCTCCACGCCGCTGCCGGGCGTGAAGTCGATGTCCGGCGTGCTCCACGGCTTGAGCCCCAACTCGCCGGCAACGCTCCCGGACAGCGGTTTCTCCACGCCGCTGAACTTCTCGCTCTGGCGGCAGGGGAACCAAAATAACGATGTCTATGCGCGCGTCACCTCCTCCGGGGCGCGGTTCGTTTTCGTGACGAGCGATACCTACGGCTACCCGCACGGCGGCAATTCAATCGTCCTCCCCGGCCAAAACGGCGACTGGACGGCCTACGACCAATTCGTCGCCGCGCAAGCCACGACGGCGATCCAAAACAATCACAATCTCATCTGGGAATTTTGGAACGAGCCGGAGCTGACCTTCCGCGATTCCAAAATCGGCGCGAGCTGGCCGGGGACGAAGGCGCAGTTCTTCGAGGCCTTCCGGCATTTTTCCCAGGGCATCCGTGCGAAGCTGCCCAATGCGCTCATCGCCGGGCCTTCGCCGAGCGTCTATGACGCGGATTTCCTCGGGCAGTTCCTCGATTTCTGCAAAGCCAACGCGATCGAAGTCAATGTGCTCACCTGGCACGAGTTCACCTCCGACGTGCGCGAGATTCCGCAGCATTTCAATAACATCCGCACGAACTATGTGAACAACCCGGCCTATGCCGCGCTGCACCTCCAGCAGATCCAGATCAACGAATTTCTCGGCGGCGGAAACGAGCAGTACCGCCCGGCCTCGCTCCTTTCCTACCTCTACAATTTTGAAGACGCGGCGGTGAACGCGGACGGCGTCTGCAAGAGCTGCTGGAGCACGCCCGATGGCTTGCAGTCCAATTGTTTCAACGGCACGCTCGGCGGCATGCTCACGAGCGGCACGCCGCAGCAGCCGCGGGCTTTGTGGTGGGCGTATAAAAGCTACGCGGATGGCGTCGGCTCGCGGGTCGTGAGCACGGCGAACGATGTCCACATGCTGCCGTTCGCGAGCAGTTCCACGGCGGCGGGCACGAGCCAGGCGCAGGTGCTCGTGGGTTACTACGATCAGTACGATGCCTTCTCGCCGCTGACGATCCATGCGGTGCTGACCCTGAATGGTCTGGGCAGTCTGCCTTTTGCCACCGCCGCCGCGGTGCATGTCAATGTGAAGCGCATTCCGGACACGCAGGAAGCGGCCGTGACCGCGCTGCCCGTCGTCGCCGATCTCGATCTGCCGGTGGCGGGTGGCCAGACTTCGCTCACGCTGCCGGCGATCGGTTTGCATGAAGCCTGGGTCGTGACGCTGCGCGCGCCGGGCCCGCTGCCCGCCAGCATCCCCGCTGCCCCGGCCACCCCGGGCACCACCCCGGGGGAAGCGCAGGTCGCGCTCACCTGGCCAGCGGTGACCGGGGCGACTTCGTATCGCCTTTCGCGCGCCACGACTCCGGGGGGCGCAGCGAGCGTGAGCTATCCCGGCATCACCACGGCGAGTTTCACGGATCTCAATCTCACGCCCGGCCAAACTTATTACTACCGCGTGGCTGCGGTGAATGCCGCGGGTGCGAGCGGCCTTTCCGCGGAGGTGAGCGCCACGCCGCCTGCGCCGTCCACGACCCAAGCCACGCCGCCTCCCGCACCGTGGACCGCCAGCGACGTGGGTTCGCCCGATGTGGCGGGCGGCGCGACGTATCGCGACGGCACGTTCACGGTCCAGGCCGCCGGCGCGGACATCTATGGCTGGCAGGATCAATTCCAATACGTCTGGCAGCCGCTCGCCGGCGACGTGCAGATCATCGCCCGCGTGAGCGGCATCTGGAACACGAACCTCTGGGCGAAAGCCGGGCTCATGCTGCGCTCGAGCCTCGATCCCAGCGCGCCGAATATCCTGGTCGCGCTGACCAAAGGGCACGGAGCCGCCTTTCAATCCCGCTCCAGCTTTGCGGCGGTGACCGCTTACAACACCGTGAGCTGGGAGTCCGGCGTGGCCTGGCTCAAACTCACCCGCAGCGGCGCGACGATCAGCGGGTGGGTCTCCGCGGACGGCAGCACCTGGAGTCTCGTGAACAGCATCGCGGTCGATCTCGGACAGAATATCGAAGTCGGTCTCGCGGCCACTTCCCACAATAAGTCCGTGGCCACGACCGCGACCTTCGACCACATCTCTTTCACCGGCACGACCGCGACGACATCCACTCCCCCCCCGCCTTCCGCCGTCTGGACGAGCCAGGACGTGGGCGCGCCCGCCCTCGCCGGAGCATCCTCATTTGCCAATGGCATCTTCACCGTGCAAGGCGCGGGCGCGGACATCAATGGCTTCCAGGATCAGTTCCGCTTTGTCTGGAAACTGCTCACCGGCGACGGGCAGGTGATCGCCCATGTGAACACCGTGGGCAACACCGATGAGTGGGCCAAAGTCGGCGTGATGATGCGCGGGGGCCTCACCGGCACCTCGGCCTTTGCGCTCATGGCCCTCACGCCGGGCCACGGGAGCCTTTTCCAATACCGCACGAGCGATGGCGTGAATACCGGCTACCAACTGGCGGCGTGGCCCGGCGGTCCGTATTGGGTCAAGCTCGTGCGCAGCGGCTATCTTTTCAGCGCCTACGTGTCCGCCGATGGCACCGCGTGGACGCTCGTCGGCAGCACCGCCCTCGCCGTCGGCGAGGCCGTCTATGCCGGGCTCGCCGTCACTTCGCACAATCCGTCCGCGCTCGATACCGCCACCTTCGACAACGCCAGCGTCACCGCGGTCAACACGATCAGCTACTGGCGCGTGCAAGGCGGCCTGCCCGCCGACGGCACCGGCCTCGGCGCGGACGCCGCCGATCCGAACGCCAACGGCCTGGTCAATCTCCTCGACTACGCCCTCGGCAATTCCCCGCTCAGTGCGATCACCGCCAATCGCCCCGTCGTCAGCAATCCCGCCGATCGGCTGACGATCGCTTTCCCCCGCAACCCCGCGCTCGCCGACATCACCTACACCGTCGAAGCCACGCCCGATCTCACGGCCAATTCGTGGACGCCCATCGCCCGCAGCACCGCCGGCGGTGCGATGACCAATCTCGGCGGCGCCTTTTCCGTGACGGAAAGCGGCGCTCCGATCAAGGCCGTGACGGTCGTGGACGGCCAAACGCAGACCGGGCATGACCATCGGTTCCTGCGGTTGAAAATCACGCGGCCCTGAGCGTGGCCGCGTGTCCCGATGTAACTCGTATAAGTTCCGCGGAACACCGCACCGTGCCAGGTGGCTCAGTTTGCCCGGCGATATTCAGCAAGGATCGCCCCATAGGCTTTTTCAGGACTAAAGCGCTCGATTGCCACCTGTCTGTGATTGCAAGCACGCGGCCGCGCCCGGTCGCCCAGCCAGCTCTCAATCGCCTTGGTAAATCCACCCACATCGCCGGAGCGCGCCGTCCAGCAATGACTCAAGCCGGCTGCAGCAATATCACTCGTCCCCGGTGCCTCACTGACGACGAGAGGCAGTCCGGCGGCGAGCGCCTCGAGCACCGCGATCGGCCAGCCAGCTTCGTAGCGGGAAGTCATGATCAACCCGTCGATCGCTTGATAGAAAACCGCCGGCTCATTCAAGTAAAGCGGGCGAACAATCTGACCGGCGATGCCCAACTCCTCCGCCAGGCTGTGCAAAGTCCCTTCCAGTTCCCCCTGGCCCACATGGCATAGCACCAAATCGCTCCGCTGACGCAGCGCCGGTGCCAGCGCGCGATACAGCGTTTGCGGATCCTTTTGAAAAGAAAGCCGTCCGATCGTGCCGAGCACCACCGCCGTCTCTGGCAGACCAAGCTTCCGCCGGCAGTCAGCCTTCGCCTTCTCATCCACAGGTTTGAAGACGCTCGCATCGACCGGATTGTGAATCGTGCGAACGCGGGATGGTGCAATCCGCAAGACCCGCCTGCCAAAGTCAGCTTCATCCTTGGAGATATTGATCGTCGTTCCAACTCTGCCGAAAACACGTTCGACAAAATTGTAGAAATGCACGGCATACCCCGATCGTGGAGCCAGACCGTAATAGGCATGCGGCGAGTAAAAATATCCGGCATCCACACCAAGTAACTTCAGCGAGCGGCCGAGAACACCAGCTTTTGAACTGTGAGCATGGATCACATCCGGGTGCAGTCGCTTCGCAAACGCACGCAACCGCCACAGTGCATGCCCATCGCCCGGCTCAGGAGCATTCCCCACCTTCAAATCCAAACACTCGCCACCCCGACTTTGAATCGCGGCGACGAGCTTTCCCAACGACTCACTCCCGCGCCGGCTCGAATAAGCCAGATGCACCTCCTGCTGCTGCCCGAGAAGAAAATGCGCGAGGCTCTCGACGTGCCGAAACACGCCGTCAATCCCCGGCTCGACAATCAGCAAAATACGCATGCGGCCGGGCGCGGCAGTCACGGAGTCACTCATTTCTTGGGCGGCACCGCGGCCTCAGCCTCACCCTTGGCGCTAACGAAGATCGGTTCTTCCGAAACATCCAGCACCACACTTCCACCGTTCGTCGTTACAATTCGTTCATTTCCCATCAGGTCCGTGACCACCAACGATTCGGACTTAGTCTCGATTGAAACCTTCCTCGCCCCAGCAACCGACCAAGCCGCAAAGGTTCGTCCGCCGTTGCCCGAAAACTCGAAAATCCGATTCTCCGGGGCAGTGTCATGCGTCGCGACAAATCGCTTTCTGAAAAGCATTCGCACGATGGTGTTGTAAGCGACGAAAGCGGGCTTGGGCCCCCCGTCAAAACGAACCAATCCCATGATCTTATCCCACGGCGCATTCTCTCCGACTGCTTTGTCTTGAAAGTTATATTTGAAAATGCGCTCCACCCCCGGAACGGACAAGGCCAGCAAATACTGCCGGATATCATGCGCAGCAGCCTGCCAGTCGGTATAGCCGCGATCCTTCCAAGCTCCATAACCCATTTCCGTAATCCAGACCTTGCAATGGCCGGCTCCGCTCCGGTCGAGCAGTTCCCTCAAACTTTGTAACTCTCCGAGGAAATTCCTGCCGTTCGGTGATACCCCCATTCCTTCCGGTATTTTGATCTTTGGATCGATCTCCTCGGGGGCCACCGTGAGATACGGGTGAACGGAAATAGCGTCCATATACTTGCCGCCGTCCCGCTTCAGGACGCTCTCAATGAATTTGAGATCCACTCCTGAACTGGCAACACCAATCACTGTCGCATTCGGATCCGTGGTTTTGATGCACTCATAAGCAGTCTTGAGAATTGCCGCATATTGGTCGGCGTCCGGCTTCGGACCATGCCAGCCCGTCGGCAGATTCGGCTCATTCCATACTTCCCACGCCCTGACGGTTGGACTCCATTTTTTCACGACCGAATCCACAAAGCGGCGGAATCCTGCCAAACCCTTTGCCGTATGTGGCGGCAGGCCATCGTCATAAGCCTTGTTGACTCCCCCAATAATCACCAGCGGTCGCAGTTGCTTCTCCTGCGCCGGCCCCACGTAGTGGTAGGGGTTTGAGGCGTCCATCGGGACACTGAATGTGCCCGGTTCCGTTTCCACCTGCCCCCACCCGATTTCATCGCGAAACCAACTCGCACCCATTTTTTTGATCACTTCGAGCGCACCGCTCGCGCCCCCAAAGACCTGGTGCCGTCCGACCGGGCCATGCGCGAAATGCGTCTGCACGCCAAATGGACCCTCCGGCCAACTCGGAGCAGCTTCCGCGAGCCACGCGAAAGGGATGCGCAGCTTTTCGGCACCGGCGTCCATCGCCAGGTAAAACAATCCGTACCCTGGGGGGTGCAGGCTGATTTTCCAGCGTCGAGATTTCCCCGCATCCAGAAGCGTTCCGCCGCTCACGACTTCGGCGATCTGCTCGCCCCGGTAGTTAAGCAATCGGATTGGCGGGATTTTCACTGTCTTGCTTCCGGCCGAAACGATCTCAATCCCGGTCACACTCGGAGGTTCATTCTTCCCCCAGAAGTAAAGCAGCGGCTTCGGTGAGTAAAGGCGAACGTCCAAGCTTTCGAGCCGTGGCATCGAAAGCACGTAATTCCCTTCTGTCACAATGGTATCCACCCAGATTGTGCCCTTGGTTGCCCGCAGATCGGCGAGGCAATTCCCATGGAGGAGGAGTGAGATGGCCGTCGCCGGGCCATGCCATACTCCGTCGTTGGCACCGGCCCAATGGGTGCCGTTGGCAAACTTCGTGACGATCACCTGCTTCCATTCTGAGCCAATGCTAAGTTGGCACGACTGCTGGTGGATTTGCCCCGTGGCATCGGTAAGTCGCAGACCAATGGAGGTAACATCTTCACTTTTCACCCAAAAGGAAACCCTGGTCAGGTCAACGACCGGGGTCAGCAGCCGGGACATCTCGACATACTTTCCGCCACCCGCAAAATCGCCCGTCAACTTGAGCGAGTGACCGCCCGCCTTGACTGCCGCTTGACTCCGCTCCGCCGATCCCTTGGCTCCCGGAAATTCCGTCCCTAACTTGAGCTGCCAGCCGTCTTGATCCTGCTCAAAGTCGCCTATTTCCGCTGCCACCCCACGGCGAGATCCGGCATGCAGTAAAGCAATGACGGCTGCACATTGCGCCAAATGGCGAAGCACGGGTGCCTTGAAAGTGAAATACAAAGTGATGCGAGACATGGCGGTTAGGAGCATCCTTGCTGACTGAGAATGTCAAGAAACCGCTGCGCGGTCGGGACCGGACTGTAATGCTCCCGAACCCATGACTGTCCATTGGTGGCGATAGTCGCCAGCAGTCCGGCATCGGCCTTGATCCGTGCGACAGCGCCATCCACATCGTCCAGATCGATGCCGACGTAGTGTTTCCAGTTTTCCGGCATGATGGGCATCCGCACTCCGTATTTATCGAAATCCGCGTGGAAGGTTGCACAGCCTGCGGACAATGACTCCCACAACCGCCAACTGTCCCACTGCAAAAGTCTTTGCGGTCGCATACCCGCCGTTTTGAGAAGCCCGTCCAATCGATGCAATAAACCGCCACCGAACCTTGAAGTGAGCGGGTGCAAATCCAGCGGCCAGGGCGGAGGAAAGAAGCCACAAAATGCGGCGCACGCTTTGGCCTGCTTCAATCGGTCGAAATAGGCTGGGTTGTGACGCCTCCCCGTTTGGCACCAATCCAGATGACTCGCAGGATCAGACGGTGCCGCATTCATCGCCTCCGCAGCATCGTTTATCGGCAGCAGTTGGCTGAAGTGCCGAACAAACTCCTTCTTTGCCGTCTGGCGTAAAAAGTGATTCACCCGGAAATTGAAAAGGATTTCGTTCCTTCGCCCGGCAAAGGGCAAGCCATCCGCTGTAGCCCGTAGCAGCCGATTCGACAGGCCGAACGGCCAGGCAATCTTGCAATTGGCCGGATAGCGCCAGCGGTCATTGAAGTGGGCTTTGAAAATAAGATCGAACTTCCTGGCCTCAGGCGCCCAACTGGATGTGAACCCACCATCGGAATGATCGAGATAGATCGTAAGATACTGCCGGCCTTGGCGAAAAAGGTTTTCCGGCAGCCGGCCATGGTACTCCAGCCACTCCTGGGTCACGACAACAGCGTCACAATCATCCACGGTGACCGCTGGGTCATGCTTCAACAAATACTCATCGGAATCCGGCGAGATTCGCCAGTAGTTCACGGAGGAATGAAATGGGACATCCAACTCCTTCAAGCCTTCAGCCAGGCAGATCGGCGCATGTTGAAAGGCAGACTGCTCCGGGCGACCGGCTGGAAGGCAGTAGAAATAGAAGGATTTCATCGTAAAAGCAGGTCAGGTGGTCTCACTCCTGGCGTTATTCCTTTCAGCCGTTGACCGTGGCGGTTTGCATGCTACGCGTCGAAACGACCCCGCTTTCGACAAGGCTACCGGAGTGTACTGGAAGAAGCCGGCTTGGAACAAGGCAATGGACAGGTTCTTCCAACGCGTTCCGCGGAGCGGAACGGCAAACATTCCCAGAAAGAATACCAGTCTTGGAAGTGCCCGCAATACTTGCAAAAGCCAAAGTCCGAAGAGCGATGCGCCGCCCGGCCCGTAGGCAAGATTGAGCATCAATTCCTCCCCACCCTGCCTGGCGCGCAGGCTGGCGAGATAGCCAAGTCGCATGCGATTGGCAGGGATGATGTGCTCAAACACCAGACCTGGCACATACCAGATTTTCCAACCCAATCGCACAAGCTGAATGCACAACTCCGCGTCTTCGCCGCCAAACGGGCAGGCAGGCGTGCGGCCGGGCATCAGCCAAGGGCCGCTCATCGCTTCGATAGCCACCGCGCGCAAGACAAACAAACCGGCCGTGAACTTTCGATTTAAACCGATGTCTTTCGCGACGCCGCCCCCGCTCCACACCGCGAGGGAGGAGGCAAAGCCTGCAAAATGCGGCGGAGGAGATCGATCCAACCGGGCGACGCTGGCCCCTCCAAACGCACCCACCTTGTTTGCTGTCGCGGCGAAGACCAGCCCCCTTGCCAGATAGTGCTCATCGAGAACATTGTCGTCGTCCACAAAGCAAAGCCATGCACCTCGCGCATTCTGGACCGCACATTTCCGCGCCGCGCGCTGACCGGCCTCGGGTTCTCTAACAGAGCGCATCGCGGGCGCGTTGCCAGCTCGTTGGCTGACACTTTCAAAGATCGCCGCTGTCCCATCGGTGCTCCCATTGTCAACCAGAAGGATTTCCCAACGATCGCGTTCCACCCCTTTCTGAGAACGCAAAGCCTCCAATACTTCCTTGAGGTGTCGTTCCCCGTTTCGGCAGCAGATGGCGAAAGTAACATCCATTGCTTAGAAGTGTCGCTCGTCCAGCTCTAGGAATTCGCGGACAATCGGCCAGCGAGCTTCCATCGTCTGACAGGTAACTCGGAGCAGATCGGCATTATTGCGAAGCCTCGCAATTTCCCCGGCCTTTTGATACAGTTCGATCAGAGCCGTGGCCATCAGGTCCGGTCGGCGTGTCGGGACGAGAAGGCCATTAAATCCAGGCTCAATGATCTCGCGATTGCCCAGGATATCGAACGCCACAAAAGCACAGCCTGCGGAAAGTGATTCGAGGGTCGCGAGCGGGCAGCCCTCTCCCCAGAGCGGATCCTTGCCCGCATTCATCCCGAGAAACACTTCGCAAGATTGCATCCCGGAAAGAATCTGAACCTCCGCACCGTGCAAGAGGTGAAACTCCAAGTCGAGACCCGCCGACCGAGTCTTCTGACGGATGTGCTCGATATAGCCAGTCGTGAGCTGCCCCTCCTCCATGTAACCGATGCGCAGATGAGACCGAACAGATTGGCTGGAACGCCACACCCCTTCGTCGATGAGGAGAGGAAGCGTCACGCAGGGGCGATCGAAGTGGGCCATGTGCCAGGCCTGAACGGTTCTCGAGATGGCGGCCGCTTTCCTAATTTTTTCACGATAAAGACGGGCCAGAGCGGGAAAGTGAGAATGCTCCGTCCACGCCAGTTCCATGTCCCAAAAATAAACCTCCGCGCATTCCGTCAAAAAGGCGTCCGCCTGAGCCCAGGACGTCACACAACGAACAGCGGGAGCGGCCTTTGCCTTAATGCGAAACTCCTCGAGACTAAGATGAGGTTGATGATCGATCAGCCATGGCTCGTAGTCTCCGTCATAGGTGACCATATATGCTTCATACCCATGCCGACGCAAAAGCTTGACCAAGTTATTGAGAAGCTTGATGCCTCCGTTGTACTTCCAACCGCCGGGACTCTCTTTGCCGGCGCAGGCCGATGCAAAAATAACTGGCCGAACCGATTCAGATCCGCCGCTCCCGCCCTGCCCGACCGCGGGCAACGATGCCGAAACATTCACTTGGCTCCGCCGTTCGCTGAGTCGTTTGACAAACCTTGTCTGATCAAGTCCGGTCAAAGCAGCAAGGTTCACCAAATTACGACCCAGATCCTTCGACAGAAGGGACGGGAGTTTCGCGAGAACAAGGCGGAGGCGGCTCAGTCCTTTCCTGGCGCGGAAGAATCCCCATGGACGATTATTGCGATCCGCTCCTTTAGACATCTGTCCTGATCTCCGCAGTGCCCGCCTCAACTGGATGCTGGGGAATGGCAAGAATGAAGAAAAGTGCCCGTGAGGAAAGACCGACTTTCTTCAGCACGATGGACAAGCCCCGGCCCAGTGTCTCCACACGGCGATGTCCATCCAATAAGTGCTGCTCAATACGCGCGATGCTTAGAGCGACCGCAACGTAGAACAAAATCACCACGCCAGCTTGCGCCGCCATCGGCGCGGACATCCAAAACATCACGAAATGAATCGCTGTCGCTACACTCATCAAGGCGATCGACGAGTAAAGCGGTTTGAAAAACCACCGGACCAGATCGAACCCCGCCTTTTCCGGCCGCGTCCGGTGTCCGAGGTAAAGAACCCCGGCCAGGATCATCAATTGCCCGAGCGCGGCATATTGACGACCAAAGAAAAATGCACAGGCATACAGCGTCGGGAGAATTCCGAAGCCCGTGATGATCTGATAGATGGAATTTCCCTTCGCATCTCCTTTGCTAAGATTGTAGAAATAGGGCACGATCGACTGGGCGTGGATGTAGCCGACAAAGCTAAAGACGAGGAGTTGAAACGAAGCCTGCGTCGCGAAAGCGGCGTTGACGACGGCAGTCAGCAAGGCCGGACCGGCAATAATCAGCCCGGAGAAAATAAGTCCCGAGACCAGGGCGATGAACCAACGCACCCGCTCCTCGGTGCGCTCGGCCACCTCCTCAAGGTTATGACCCTGGGCCGAGAGCATGGGAAACAGATAGGTAGCCTGATTGACCAATGTCATATGCACCATCAGGTAGATGCGCTGGGCAAATGAATAGAACGGGAGAGCGGCACTGCCGAAGAGGGAGACTAGAACCACCTTGTCCAGTCCGTCTCCCATTTTTCCTGTGATCTGAGCGAGGTAAATCCATCGGCCAAATTCCCAAAGCTCCGAAAAGGTGGACCGATGCCAGCGGGGCCAGGGAAATACCTTGAAAACCTTGTGGACTGCCAGCGCACGCAAAATCGCTCCAATCACCGCGAGAGAGAAATAGGTTATTCCGACCGTGAGAACGCTGGGAAAGAACTTGAGCAGCGTGATGCCACACAATCCCTGCGCGAAATTCAGGCCCAGATTCAGCTTCGTGGTCCAGTCAAAGCGTTGGGCCGAGGAGAGGAGCGCAGTAAAGAGCGCCGACAGTTGGGAAAGGAGAAAGACGAATCCGGCGAGCGCGCAATAAATGACGGCGGCCCGCGAATCTCCGCTGTATTTCGCCCAGTGGACAATGAAGGGCGCTCCGAAAGCGAAGATCGCAAAGCCCAGAATGCCGAAGATGAGCGAAACAAGACAACAGACACCGCCCACCCTTAGGATAGTAGGCGTGTCGTGCTCTCCATGGGCTCGCGCTATGAGCCTGGTCGCTGCCGTCCCGAGCCCCAGCTCGCTCAATCCGGCGTTGATGCCTGCAATCGTCGTCACGGCGATCACGAACCCCGCTTCCGCAGGGCCGAGCCAGCGAATCGTGACTCCCGCGAACAGAAAGCCAAGAACGGCGTTCCCCAGGGAGCTGATTCCCGTCCAACTGGAATTCCGAACGGCGCTGGCGAGGAGCTGACTCAATGAATCAGGAAGCGGTGGGGTGCATGAAAGGCGCGGCGATCCATTGACCCGGTCAGCCTGGGATGCGCTGCAAGATCATCACGCCGTTCCAATAAGTCGGATGGCCATTTTTGCACGTATGGCGGTCGAGCACGATTTCGTACTTGTTCGCGCTCTGGGCGATGAAGTCGAGGTTTGCACGGCGCGGCTCCTCGAAGTTAGTGTCATCGACGAGAATAAGGCAGCGCTCGGAAAAGAACGGTTCGGCCACACGCAAGCCTTCCAATTGGTTTTCATAGCTGTGTTCTCCGTCATAAATATAGAAGCCGATTTTTCCCTTATGCACGCTGGCAAAGTACTCCTTGTAATCCATGTCGTGGAAGGCGTGCCTGGGGCTGCGGTATTGCTCAAACCGCCGGAGAAACGCCTCTTTTGGGCCGCCGAATTGGGAAAAATTATCGATGCCGATGCAGGTCTTGTTCGGGTTATTGATCATTCCCGCGAGAAAGGAAAACCCATTCCAGACGCCGACATTCACAAAGCAATGCTCGTCATTCATTTGCGAGACCGCCTTGCTGTTCATTGCGGCGATAGCGAACGTGGACATGCGTGGGATCGTGAGCAACTGGCGCAGCTTGGCGGTCATTTGGGCATCGGATTCCGGCAGGCGTGTGTTGAGCGCCTCGAGCGAAAGTCCCAGCGGAGTAGCGATGCCATCCAGCTTGAAGAACCCTCTGACCCGGCGCTCAGGCTGGACGACTTTGAATGAGATGCTATTAACGTATTCCTTGTAGTTCATAGTTTGTGTATTGGTTTCGTTGCTTGCTTCGGGAAAAGGTCACATGAAATGGGGCCGTCATGAACCGGTGCCAGATACGGGAAGAGTTGTTTTGAATTGAATCGGGAGTTGTCGGTCGGTCATCGCGATCAGCTTCTTGCCGAGCCGCTGTCCTGGCTTTTCGATGAAGCGGTAGGTGAACGATGAGATGACGACAGTCAATGGCAGGCTCATCGCCAACAGGAGGGTGAAATCCAACCCTCCGCCGCTGCCGAAGTGTCTTCCGAAGGCGTGGTCGAGAAGTTTTTCGCAAGCATCGAGAGCGAAGAAGTGGCTGAGATAGGCGCTGAAGCTAATCATCCCGATGTATTTCGTCGCTCGATTCACGAAAAAGCCGAGGGGGTTGAGAGAAAGAGCCCAGGCGAAAAGCACGAAGACGATGCTGTAAACGACGTGCTGCTTGAGCACGGGATTGACCCACGATACGCACGCACCTCCGAGAATCGCGACCATCGCAAACAAGAGCCATGCTTTTCCGGTGGGGCTTTCGGGGTTGAGTCGGGATCGCTCAGCGGCAGGGGCGGAGGTCTCCGTTTCCCGGCGCAGGAGAAAAAAGAGGACGCCTCCGAGCGCAAACACCGGTAACTGCGAGGGGAGCCAGCAAGACGTGAACTTATTGACGACATAGAGCTGCTCCGCAGGCCAGTGTGCGGCTATGAGGCGGTGGAAAACGTGACTCATTCCCTCACCGGCGACAATCGCCATCAAGGCGAACCAGAGGGCCCTCCTCAGCGACGTGATCCAGGTGAACAACAAAGGCATCAGCAGGTAAAAAGACATTTCGATGCCGACGGACCAACCACCGGGAACAACCGCGTTGATCTGCAACGGGTGCCAGCCATGCGCGAATGCCGCGGTGACGGCAATGTCCGCGGCCGTAATCCCATTCGGAGCCCAAAAGCGGGGGCCCATTCCATCCCACCAGACATAGAAGGCAATGGCCACCCAAAACATGGGTGCAATCCGAAAGAACCTGCGGATGAAAAATGCGGTGTAGGGCCGCTGATCCTGTCTCCAGCGGACATTCAGTGAGAGGAACAAGGTGGCGGCGGAGACGATGTAAAATAATTGCACGCCAAACTGTCCTTGATCGGCGAGTTTGAGGAGAAGGTAGGGGCCGGCGACATGCTGCCCCGCGTGGCAGAGGAGCACGCCGAGAAAGGCCCAGCCTCGCAAGGCATCGATAAAGCCAAGATGCGTGGCGCCGCCGGGAGGCTTCCGGATCACGGATTGAGGAGCGGAAGCGTCTTGGCGCACAGTTTCTATCGACATATTTGCAGCAAGCCACGGTCTTTGATTTCGGCGAACGCGCCAACCGACAGGCCTATCCCGAGCGAATAATAGACATCGTATCCCCCCGAAGTCGCGAGGATGGCGAGCCAGGCGAACACTCCTGGCATGACGATCAGGAGCCCGGTGCGAACGGAAGGGCTGACGCTCGGGTGATTGAGCACGGCCAGGACAAAGCGGACCGGCAAATAGACATACAATGACAGCGTCATAACCACGAATGGGACGATGCCGAACTTGAGCAGAAAGGTGAAGACCGCGAGGTGGGTTCCAATCGAGGTGTAGTCAAAAATGGAGTCAAAGGTATAACCAAGTCCTCCGCCAACGACAGCTTTGAACGGACCAATCTGGCGCAGAGCGTCCTGCAATTCCACAATGCGGTCGAAACCGCTGTTGATGTCTCCATTGCTCGAAAAGCGGTCGGCGAGGATCGTGCTATCGGAGAAGGCGACGCCCGTGAGTGTGGCGACGACGGCAAAGCCAGCGCCGAGCATGCAAAGCCCGATCCATGTGGCGCGGGGACTCAGTTTGGCGGTGATCTGGGTGCGAGTCCTTTCAAACAAAAGTCCGGCGGCGGAACTCAGACAGACGGCGAGGACGGCAAACGCCAGGCTTCGCGTGGCTCCCACAATGATTCCGCCGTAAAAAAACAGACCGAAGGCGAGCAGTGCGCCGAGGAATCCAAGGATACTTCTCACCGGCAGCAAACCGAAGACGAGACCGAGAAGCGGCAGCATCATCCCGGCATAGTTGAAGACATTCACATCCCAGAGCCGTTCGTTGCTCACGGCCTGCTGCGCATTCATCTGATCGCGGCCGGACGCGGCACTAAGATAGAGGATAACTCCGGCGATCAGACATGTACTGAGGATGTGCAGGCTCGGTCGCTGAAGGTTCATCAAGGTGCGGAAAAGAGCGAGCCCGCCAAACAACCATCCCCAGATCCGGAGATCGACACGAAGCCATTTCGTCTCATTGCCGAGGAGCAGACCGAGCATGGAATAGGCAACGAGGAATACAACCAGAGCAATGCTCCATTTGCTGGCAAGCAGCGCCCTGAAAGAACGATCGAAACAGATGACGAAGCCAAGGGCCAGCAAGAGGGCGATGTCCGCGTGCGGCAGGAGGCCGAAAGCCGCGACGACTTCACGCTCCTCACCATTTTTCTGGGTGCCGATGTTGATGCAATCCTGATACACAAACAGGGCGATCACCAGGTAATAGAGAAAGAGCGCGAGAATCGGAGGGACCGTCTTACTCCGGGCCGGCTCTGCCGGTTGCCTGGGGGCCCAGCCGACCCAGCGGGTCGGCCTAGCAGACACTTCCTGCACGGGAGGCGCGGTGTCGGTGAAGGGGGGCGGTTGTTCAGTCGAATCCACGTTCATCACGATGGGATATGCACCAGTTGGCGCAGGGATTCTGCGAGGCGCGTTGTCGAATGCTCCTGGAAATAGCGCTCAAAGCCTTCGCTCGGTTGATAGTCGGGCTTTGACAAATCATCCCGCAGGCTCTGCAAGGCGGCCAGGCATTCCTGGTCACTATCTTCCGTAATCGTCGGGCCCAGGGAAAATTTCCGGGCCCGCTCTTCCATGCAGTATCCTTTGCTGACGATGATGGGCTTGCGGAACTGGGCGGCCTTGACCAGCAGATTGCTGCTGTGAGGAAAGCGATGGTAGGCGGCGTAGAGCACGTCGCAGGTGTCGATGAGGCGGTCAAACGCCGTATCGCTCGGAATGCTCTCAGGTCGAATAAGGCAGTTATCCGGCGGGTTGGTGACCAGCGATTTCCACTGCTGGCGTTGCTCCGCGGTAATTTTGCTGTCGATGAAACGCCCGGCGAAAACGAAGAAAAAATCGGCCATCTCCTTTCTCCCGACGAGCCGGAGAAGAGTGAAAATGCCCTTCCGCTGACTCAGCGCACCGATGCAGCCGACGATCGTTCGAGTCCCGGCGCGGGCGCGAATCCCGGAGATCCACGCCGGAACCTGCCGCGATTGCGGAGCGGGAATGGAAAAGTCCGGGAAGACCAGAACCGGCTTGGGTTTCACAAAGCGCGCGACGCTTTCAACGATGCCTTCGTCGAGAATTCCGACGGCGGAGCAATTGGCCGCCTGCAGGGCGTAATCGCTGCGCAGGAAGGCGGGGCGTGGGCGGCGGGAGGCATGCAACCTTTCGGCGCGCGGGTGAAAGTAGATCCCCGTCCAGCGATGGGGAAAAAGCGCCGTGAGCAGACGCGGCGTCAACCCAATTGTGAGCAAGCCATCGAGCATTCCGAAGCAGACCACGTCGGGTGGCCGGCTCATGTGCTTATCGATCAGCGCTGCGAGCTTCCGCCACCGGGCGACCGTCTCGAAAAATTCCCTCAATCGCACAGTCGGGATGCGCGGGAACACCGCATTGTGGAGTTCAATGCCCGAGAACGCACCCGCGAAATCCGGCGCGCGCGCCTGCACTTCGCGGAGCATCCATTCCGGCTCAGGACTCAGGCAGACGACGCGGTTGCCCTGCCGAAGCAGCGTCTCGGCAAACTGGAGGAGCCATCCGCCGTGGTGGCCGTCCATTTGGTAGTCCACGAGCGCGATGGTTTTCAAACCGGACATGACGTTCGCAAAGCGAAAACCCAAGGCACCCGGTCACCAGCACCGGGCACCGTCGCGGCCGCAGATTGGAGGCGGGACATTTTAGCGGTGGCTGGCGGGTGCTTCATTGATCCACTCTTCCGTGCGCTGCTGGAGGGCGCGGTAAAAGGCACGACGGCGCTCCATCAGGAGACTCGATTCATACTGGCGGGCGGTCTCGAGATTCCGCGCGGCCATGCGTCCGAGGCGCGCGGGATCGCCCAGCACTTCCAGCAAACGCGCGGCGAGGGTTTCGGGTTCATTCGGCGGGACCATGTCTTCAAGCGGCAACAATTCCGGGATGCCGCCGATCGTGGAGCCGACGCACGGCAGTCCGCGGGCCATCGCTTCGATCATCGCCCGCGGCACGCCTTCCTGGCGCGAGGGCAGGACAAAAAGATCGCCTTGATCGAGCGCCGCGAAAACCGGCGGCCCTGGCATGACCCGCCCCGCAAAATGCACGACGCCATCGATCCCGAGGGTTCTGGCCAGCGCCCGCATCGCTTCGAGCTGCTCGCCGTCGCCGAGCCAGGTGAGCGTGACTTTCACGCCGCCATCCAGGCAGCGGCGCACGGCTTTGAGGAGAACGTCCGGCCCTTTGTTGAGCTGCGCGAGACTGGCGAGCGTGATCAATTTCCACGACTCGCGCGGGCCAAAACGCCGGGGCTCTGCGGCGAAGCTGGCCGCCGGCAATTCGATGGTCGAGTAATGCGTGGTGAACGCCGACGGGGCGGGCGGATAGCGGCGCTGGAGAGCTTCTTTCGTGACGTAGGCAGCGGCGCAGGCCTGGCGCGCTTCGGCCCGCAGGCGACGGCTGAAAAGGGCGCGAAAAACCGGTCGCAGCGGGTGATTCACCGCGCCGGGGGAATAGCTGTCGAACGGGTCGGCGATGACCTCGACTCCGTAAGGACGGTGCCCGTTGAGCTGCCGGCGGGCGAGGCTCCCGATCGGACACGGCAGGCGGAGGCAGACGGCAGCGCGGGTGCGAATCGCCGCGCTGAGCCGCTGGCGCAGCGGCAGATATTGACGCAGAAAGGCTTCCGGCCCGACGTAAAATGGAAGCGGTTCGACGTCCACGCCGTCGCCGGAGGCTGGCACCGCGCCGGAGGGTGGCGTGGCGCGCTGCTCCGTGCGAGCGAGCAGGCGGACAGAATCGAAAACCTCCAGATAGCGGCGCCAGATGCCGTAATGATCGCTCGGCACGAGCGACCACAGCGCCCCGTCCGGCGTCTGCACAAAGCGACCGGTGCTGGAGACCAGAATCTTCACGTTTTGGCGACTCCGGGGGAATGCAGGGTTGTTTCCGCGAGCAACTGGTTGCTCCGCCGCCAGCCCACCGCCCGGAAGCGGGCGGCGTAGCGCGGGAGATTGCAGGCGTAAAAGCGGGCGTGGGCGCAGCCCCGCGAAAGCGCCCCTGGCGGCGTGCCGGGAATCTGCCGGAGGATCGCGGCGCGCTGCTTCAGACGCAGGGCGACATCGTGCGAAGCCTGGCCCGCGCGGATGCGGAACTGGCCGACCTCACATCCGTAGTAGCGATGGCGCAGACCGGCGACCATGGAGCGCACCCAAAAATCCAAATCGGCGCACAGCGAGAATTGCTGGCGGAATCCTGCCAAATCGAGAGCCGCACGACGGCTCACGATCGAGCCCTGCTGCGTGAAAAGACTCACGCCTTGGAAGAGCAGCGGGCGGAAAAACGCGGGCGACCGCTCCACGCTTTGCAAGCCGAGCGACCGGCCTTTTTCGTCGATGTTGCGGACATCGCCATACGCGATCACGCGCTCGTTTTTTGGCTTCGCGTGCTCGCGAAAAACGGTGGCGAAGCCGGGTCCGAGCAGGTCGTCATCGTTAATATAAGTGAACCAATCCCACTCCTGAGACACCGCGCCGAAGAGGCCGCAATTGATCGCGCCATAGATCCCGCCTTCGCGCCCGGCATCGGGCCGCACGGTCGCGCGCGGGTAGCGTGCGGCGAGGGCGGCAACGCGGGGTGCGGGCGCGCTGAGGATGTGGAGGATTTCGACGCCCTGCGCCTGCGCCGCCGCGATCGAACGCATCGTTTCATCAAGGAATGGCGATTCCCCGAGCGTGGGCGTGACGATGAGCAGTTTCATGGCGTGATTTTGCCGGGCCGATGGCCCGTCAGCGGAGGCTGCGTCCGCCGTCGCATCCACGGCTCGCGACCGGCGGCTGGCCGTGGGGCTCGCGCTAAAAAAGGTCGGCGGCGCTCCCGGACGGTCAAGTTCCATACACGCCCGCGCTCGAATAATTTCCTTCGGAATAGTAATTGTAGTTGGCTCCGCTTCCGGTGCGCAAGTGGTTCAGGATGAATCCAGTGGGCGTCGCGTTCGCGCGGGCGAGACTGTGGCAGGCACGCATCACCACCCGGCGGGGCGTGCGTCCGGCGCGGACGACGAGACAGACGACCGAGGTCTGCGAAGCGATGAGCAGGGTGTCGCTCACGGCGTTCACGGGTGCCGTATCGATGACGACGCGCTCAAACTTTTCGGCGGCTTGTTTGACGAGATCCTTGAAACGCCCCGAGGAAAGCAGTTCCGCGGGATATGCCGCCTTTTCGCGCCCGGCGGGCATGACGGACAAATTCTTCACGGAGGAATCGAGACAGCTCATTTCCAGCCCGGCGTCGCCGCGCAGAAAGCCCGTGACTCCGGGAGCATCGGCGGTTTCGGGAAAAATCTCCGTCAATCCTGGGCGGCGCAGGTCGGCGTCGATGAGCAGCGTTTTCAGCCCTTGCTGGGCGAGCGACACGGCGTAGTTCGCCGCGCAGTAGCTCTTGCCTTCGCCGGCGGCGGCACTGGTGAAAAGGCAGACGTTGATCGAACCGTGGTTTCCAACGAGGGCGATGGAGGTGCGAAAACCGCGAAAGGCCTCCGACGTGGCGGAGGCCGGCGCGGCGATCAATTCCAGCCGATGCTCGCTGCGCTTTTTGTCGGCGCGGGGGACGGCGGCGAGAGCCGGCAGATTGAGCATGTTCTCGGCTTGATCGACGGAGCGAAAGCTGCTGTCCAGCATGTCGAGGGCGATGACGATGCCGACCCCGAGCAGGAACCCCGCGGCGAGCGCCGCGGCGAGGATGCGGGTGCGCTTCGGCTTGTTCGGTTTCGTCGGGCGCACCGGCGCTTCAATGATGCGGATGTTCGCGTTCTGGATGCCCTGGTCGATTTGCGTTTCCTTCATCCGCGAGAGGACGGTCTGGAAGAGCGTGGTGTCCGCCTCGACCTCGCGCTGGAGGGCGGCATAGGGCACGGAAATCTTGGAAAGTTCCAAGGCGGTCTTTTCCTGTTCGCGGAGGGCTTTGCGGAGATTCGTTTCGTCCTCCGCGGCGCCGCGATAGGATTTTTCGATAACACTCACCGCCCGCGTCGCGGCAATCATCAGATTGTCCTGAACCTTCTTCAGCGCGCTCCGGGCGGCAATCATCTTCGGATGGAGTTCGAGATAGCGTTCGCGCAGGTCGGCGAGTTCGGCCTCCCGGTCTTTGATGTCCTTTTTCAAACCCGCGATCTCGTCCAGCTTGGCCACTTCGGGAATCTCGATCAAGTCGCTCACCTTCTTGGATTTGCTCTCGCGGACGGCTTTCATGGCCGATTCGAGTTTGATCCGGGTGTTCTCGGCTTCGGTCACCGCCGTGTTCAGTTGGGTGAGTTTGGCGTTGATCGTGTCCTGCTTCTCCTCGAGCGAAACGGCGTCGTGCTTTTCCCGGTAATCCTGCAGGGCCATTTCGGCCTTTTGCAGCTTCTCTTTGAGCGCGTCAGCCTCCTTGCCGAGATAGGCTTTGGTGCCGCCGGCGACGTTGGATTTCTGCAGAGCCCCGGCGGCGATGTATTCCTCAACGACGGATTTCGCTAGGAGGACGGCGCGATCGGCTTTGATGTCATCGACCGAGATATCCACGAGCCGCGTCCCGCGCCGCAGTTTGGCTTTGATGACGCTGCCAAGGATTTTGACCATCTGCTCTTCGGTCAGGCGGGCGCCGTCCTTGTCCTTGTCCACAAAATCCGGATCGTCAAAGAGCTTGTTGGCGCGGGCGACGCTGAGGAGCACGGAACTGCTGGTCAGCGCCTGCTCCACGGTTTTCAGCGCCTCGGCGGTTTTGAATTCCTCGGGATTGAGTTCCTGGATATTGACCAGTTTCGTATTGGCCTGCTCGACCTGCACGACGCACTGCACGCCGTAGCTCCGGGGCGTGACGATGAGGTAAGCGGCGGCGGCGGCTCCGCAGAGAAGCGTGGCGGCGACAACCCATTTCCTATGATCGAGGAGGAGATACCAGTAAGCCCGCAGATCGACCGGCACGGTCGCGCCCCCGTCGAGGCGCGCGGGCGGAGTTTCATTCTCACTCATAGTAAAAAATACCCTTTTCTACATTTGCGGTGTCTTTTGGGAGGATGGGAAGGGAGGCGGGCGGGCGGGCGTCTTCGCTGGTCCGGCGGCCGGGCATGGATTCGGCGGGTGTGCGGCGCGGTGTGGTCATTTCAAAAAATGCTTTCAGCGACAGTCAGCGTATCGCCAGGGAGAATCTCAAAAGGCTGGGTGTCTTTCCTGGCGGCGAGTGCTTTGCCATTGACCTGGAAAATGACATCCTTCCCGTTCACTTGGCGCTTGACGACGATCTTGCCTGGATTGGCTTTGTTGGTATAGCCGCCGGCGAGACCGATCGCCTGGAGCAGGTCGAGCGGCCCTTGATTGGGAAATTCAAAAGTGCCGCTTTTTTGCACCTGGCCGAGCACGGTCACGAGGCGCTTGGCGAATTCCGTCACGGCCACGTTGACCTGCGGATTGACGAGGTAGCCCTTGGCCAGCCGGGCGCGGATGATCTGTCCGGCTTCGTCCACGGATTTGCCGCCGATCCGCACCGACCCGATGAGCGGGACGGAGATGGTCCCGTCATTGCCCACCCGCGCCTTGGTCAGCAGGTCGTCCTCCTGAAAAACCGTGACGGAAACGAGATCGTTCGGGGCGAGCAGATAGTTCGCCTGCTGCGCGCGCAGCGGCGGCACGCCGAAAAATGCGACGAAGAACAGCACTCCCGCGCACAGGACGCGCGAAACAAAAATACATGCAGTGGTTTTTCCCATAATAGCTCCCGTCTAGCAGGAATGCGGCCCTGGGGGAGGCGATTAAAAAAATACGTTGAACTGGAAATAGGCGGTCGTTTCCGAAAAGCCCGAGGTTTCCAAGCTCGAATGGTCCTGCCGGAACTCTGCGCCGACCTCGCAGGTCAGCCAGGTCGTGACGTCGATGCCCAAGCTCGGGTGGATGTAGAAAATCTCGTCACGACGCCGGCCTGCCGATGCGAAATAATCGTAGTCCACGTTCTGATAGCCTGCGGCGACGACGAAATAGAAGCGCCGCGCGAAACGCTGGCGAATCTGCGCCTCGATGCCGGTCACATTGTAATTCGCAGGCTGAGAACTCGCCGAAGTCACCGTGCGGCGGTAGCCTTGGAGAAAGATCGAGGTGCCGTCGAACGGTGCATAGGAGACGCCCAGACTGAAGATGCCGTTGTTCCGGTTGGTGATGCCGTGAATATCGCGCATTTCCCCGCCCGCCGTCAGATCGAAGCGGATTTTTTCCGTGGCCCGGTAGCGCAGCCGCACGAGCACCTGCTCATAGCTCTGCTCCGGCCCGCGGCTGAGGTCCACCAGCCCGTAGGTAAAGCCTACCCCGAGGGTGATCTTTGGCCGCACCTGGTAGTTCATCCACGCCTGCCATCGGTACTCCAGGGTATCTACGAGGTTGCCGGCGTAATCGCGGATGTAGTTGAAGAAATTCAACTCGAAGGAGGTCTTCGCGCTGTAGTCATATTTGCTGGTCAGCGCGCCCGTGAAAAGACGCCGCTCCACGCGTTGCCCGATATCCACATCCGGCAAGTTCATGGTCTGAAAACGCGCCTTGAGCCCGATGGTCAGCCGCTTCCACTCATACTGGCCGTCGAGCGTCACATCGTGGTCGAAGCTGTCCTCGCTGGTGTGATTGGCGAACAGCGTGACGCTCGGCACGTAATGCACGAAGATATAGTTCGTCGTCTCGACCATTTCGGAGCGGTCCGGGTTGAACCGGTCCTCGTAGCTCCCGAGGTTGGCCAGTTCGTTTTTGAAATCCCCGCGTCCCAACGCCATGCCGGGCGCGATCGTGAAAATAAAGTCCTCCTGCGCGTTGTCGTGGCTGATGAAAATGTTGCTGTCGTAGGTCGCCGTCGCGCTCCCGTGGAGCACGAATTTCCACGGATGTTTGTCCACGGCGGACTCGATCGACATGTTTTCCGCGGCATCCGGGAAAAGCGTCATGGTATCGAGCACCGGCGCGGGCGTCATCGGCAGCATCGGCGAGGGATCGCTCAGCCGGGTGGGCCGGTCGAAGATCGGCTCGGGTTCCTGGGCGAGCAGCGCGCCCGCGACCAGAAGCAGGCAGCCCGTTGTGAGTCGCGTCGTTTTTAACCGGAAAGAAGTGTTTGCCCTCATTGGGGGCGATGGGATAGCGGCGCGCGCCTTCCCCCGTCAATGCCATTCTTGGAATTACAGTGTCTCGCGGTGTGTGAAATCTGCGCGTCGTTTTCGCCGCGCCGCTGTAGGGGAAGCTGTCAGCTTCCCCCTACAGCGGCGCGAGCCGCGCGGCGATGGCCAGCGCCAGCGCCGTCTCCGCCTCCGACCAATCGTAGGCCTCCGCCTTGGCGATCCCGAGCACGCCGCGCAACTCGCCGCCGGCCAGCATCGGCACCGCGAGCGAGCCTTCCATCCCCGTCGCCTTCGCCCCCGGCCGCACCTGGCCCGAGGTGTCGGTCTGGAGATTGCAAATGGTGACCGGCTCCCGCCGCTCCGCCGCCAGCCCGGCGATGCCTTTGCCGATGGGTACCGTCCCGATGATCTGCACCACCGGCGGCGGAATGTTTTTGTGCGCCGCCAATTTTAGCACGCCGTCGCGCAGCAGGTGGACGGTGCCGGCCTGGCAGCCGAAATGCGCGACCGTCGCGGCCAGCGCGGCGGTGAGGTCGCCGCTCGCGGCGGCGGTTTCGATGGAAGCGGGGATCGGGTTCATGGATGGATGATTACTTTGGCGCGCGATTGGGGTACGCCGGTTTTTTTGGCACCTGCGGCGGGTTCGTTTGCAGCGATTTTTTCACCTCCTCGATGGCCCGCTCCAACTGCGGATCGACCCCATTGGCCAGCGCCGCCGGATCGTCCGGCACCGCGATGTCGGGATCGACGCCGTGACCCTCGATCACCCAATCGCCCTTCGTGTCGTAAATGCTGAACGTCGGCACCGTCACATGCCCGCCGTCGATCAGCAGCGGCGCGCCGGTCATGCCGATCAGCCCGCCCCAAGTGCGCTGGCCGATCACCGGGCCGAGTCCGTTTTTTTGGAAAAGCCACGGGAAGCAATCGCCGCCCGAGCCGCTCCAGCCGTTCGCGAGCATGGCCTTCGGGCCGTTGTGCGCGATGTGCGGCGTCTGCCAGTCGCGCCCGTCGCGCACGCCCCAGAAATTCGTCACCCGCCGCCCGAGCAGCTCGATGAACCGGTCGGGAATCTGCCCGCCCGCGTTCCACCGCTCATCGATGATCAGCCCCGGCTTGGAAAACTGCGCGCGGAACTGCTGGTAGAGATTGCTCTGCCCGTCCGTCCCCGTATTGCGCACATAGACGTAGCCGATCGTGCCGCCGCTCGCCGCGTCCACGCGCTTGCGATTCGCCTCGACCCACGCCTGATGCCGCAGCGTCATCTCGCTGCCGAGCGTCTGCACGAGCACCTCGCGCGCGCCCTCGCGGTTGGGCTTGTCGTTCACCGTCAGCACCACCGCCCGGTCGGCGAGCCCCTGGAACGCCGCCCACGGATCCTCCTTCACGTCCAGCTCCCGCCCATCCACCGCCAGCAGCCAGTCGCCCTCCGCCACCTTCACCCCCGGCTGCCGCAGCGGCGAACGCGACGCATCCCACGGCGCGGCTTCGAGGATGTGCGCGATCCGATACGCCCCCTGCTCCAGCGTGAAATCGCACCCCAGAAACCCCACCCCGCGCACCCACGCCTCCTCCACATCGCCGCCGCCGCGATACGCGTGCGACACGTTCAGCTCGCCGAGCATTTCGCCGAGCACGTAGTTCACGTCCCAGCGCGTCACCGCATCGCCGAGCAGCTTCCCGTAGCGCTCGCGCATCGCCTTCCAGTCCAGCCCGTGCATGCCGGGATCGTAGAAAAAATCGCGCTCGATCCGCCACGCATCGTTGAAAATCTGCCGCCACTCCGCCTGCGGATCGATCGTCACATCGAAGCCGCCCGTCGCCAGCGGCTTGTCCAGTTTCTGCCCCTCCGCCACGTTCACGATCCCCCACGTCGCGCCCTTTTTGAGCAGCAGCTTTTTCCCATCGGCGGAAAGTTCCGCGCCTCCGCAATCGTCGAGAATCTGCTTCTCCTCGCGCTTCTCCAAATCCCAGTACGACAGCGGACTCGCCCCCCCGCGCGAGCCCACCCGCGGCGGCCAGCGGAAGATCACCTTGCCCGCCGCCGCCAGCAGATTGTCGAAGTGCCCGCCGCCCACCGGCAGCACCACCCCGCGCGCCTCGAAACCGTCGAGGTCGATCAGCACCGGCTTCGGCTTTTTGTCCTCCGGTTTCTCGCCCGACTTCGCATTGAGTTTTTCCACCTCCTTTTGAAATTCCTTCACGCTCTCGGGCGTCTCGTCCGCCGATTTTCCAGGTGCCGGTTTCGCCGGCTTCAGCGCCAGCTCGCTTTTCTTTTCGTCGTCGGATTTCGGCTCGTCCTTCTTGTCCTCCGGCTTCGGCGCATCTGCCGGCTTTTCTTCCGCCTTCCGCCCTCCGCCTTCCGCCTTTCCGACCGGCTCCTCGTCATCGCGCGGCGCGAGCGGCGACGCCACATCCTTGCGCAGCGGCACCGCCACGAGCGATTCGCCGTTCGTGTAAATCCAGGTGTTGTCCGACTCGCTGTAGAGCGGCTCGAAAATCCGCTTCGAGCGGTAATAGAGATACTTTCCCTCGGGATCGAAGACCGGCAGATCGTCGTCGAAAAACCCGCTCGTCACCTGCTGCCGTTTCTTCTCCTGCGTGTCGTAGAGAATGATGGCCCGCTGGTCATTTTCCTGATCGCGCTCATACGCGATCCACCGGCTGTCCGCCGACCACATCACCCGGAACCGCTCCAGCTCCCCGTGGTAAAACGACAGCGCCTTGTCGATCTCCACCGTCTGCTTCGTCGCCACGTCGTGCAGATGCACCCGCATCGTGCTGTCGATGAAAACGATCTTCTTCGCATCCGGCGACCACTGCGGCGAATAGCGCCAGCCCGCGCCGAGCTGCGTCTGCACCTGCTCCCCGCCCTTGCCGTCCGCGGGCCGCAGCGTCAGCTCATACTCGCCCGTGCGATCGGAAAAATACGCGATCCATCTGCCATCCGGCGACCACGCCGGATAGCGCTCCGCCACGCCGCTCGATTCCGTGAGATTGCGCACGATCCCATGCTCCGCCGGCACGCTGAAAATCTCCCCCCGCGCCTCGAACAGCGCGCGCTTCCCCGTCGGCGAGAGCGCCGAATCGCGGATGAAATTCGTCACGTTCAGGGTGTGCGGGCGCAGCGTCACGCGATCCGTCACGACCGTGATCTGCACCTCGTGCGACTGCTCCGTCCCGAGGTCCAGCAGATGCAGCCGCCCGCCATTTTCAAACACGATCTCCTCCGGCCCGATGCTCGGAAAATGCACATCCGCGTCCGTGAATTTCGTGACCTGCCGCGTCTGCTTCGTCTGCGTGTCGTAGGCCCACAGATTCGCGCGGGCGTGCTCGTCGCGGTCGGAGAGAAAATAAACCGTCGAGCCGTGCCACATCGGCTGCGAGTCGTTCGCGTCATTGTGCGTGATGTTCTCCGCCGTTTTTTTCTCCAGATCGAAAAGCCACACGTCCGGCGCCATCCCGCCGCGGTAGCGTTTCCACGTCGCGAAATCCGTCGAGATCGGCGTGTAGGCGAGCAGTTTTCCGTCCGGCGAAATCGCGCCGAATTCCCCGTACGGCACCGGCAGTTTTTCCGGCAGCCCGCCGCTCGCGGAGACTTTGAAAATCTGCGCCGCGCGATCCGTGAAGCTCATCATGTGCGACGCAAAAAGCAGCGACTGCCCATCGGGATACCAGCCGAGCAGCCGGTCATTCGCGCCGTGATGCGTGATCCGCCGCGGCTCCCCGCCACCCGCCGGCATCACGTACACATCGGCGTTGCCGTCGTAGTTGCCGCTGAACGCAATCTGCGTCCCATCCGGCGAAAAGCGCGGGAACGACTCCGCCCCGCGCGGCGTGCTCAGCCGCACCGCCGCGCCGCCCGTCTTCGGCGCGATCCAAATATCGCCCGCATAAACAAACGCGATCTGCGTCTTGGAAACCGCCGGCATCTGCATCATCCGCGCGTCGATGCGCGTGGGCACATCGTCGGCGAGCAGCGTGGTCGTGAGGGCGCAGGCGAGGAGGGAGGCGGCGAGCTTCATGGGGCGTGTGTGGAAAAAGCCGACGCGCAATTCCGCGAGGCGGGCCGCAACTACTGCCAGAGCCCGCGCGAGGCGCAGTAAAAAAATCCGCCGGACTGACCGCAGCGAGCGGCTGGAGCTGTTCGGTCAGGTATTCGACGAATTCACTTTTCGCGGCCATGCGCGCCAGCCGGCCTAGCCCAGCGCGGCGATGTCCGCATCGACCATGATCCGCACCAGCTCCCGGAACCGCGTCTGCGGCTCCCAGCCGAGTTTCGCTTTGGCCTTCGCGGGATCGCCGATGAGCAGCTCGACCTCCGCCGGCCGCTCGTAGCGCGCGTCGTATTTCACATGCTCCTGCCAGTCCAGCCCGGCATGGGCGAAGGCCGCCTCCACAAACTCGCGCACCGTGTGCGTCTCGTTGGTCGCCAGCACGTAATCGTCGCCCTCCGGCTGCTGGAGCATGCGCCACATGCCCTCCACATATTCCGGCGCGTAACCCCAGTCGCGCTTCGCGTCCATGTTGCCGAGATACAGCTCCTTCTGTTTGCCCAGCTTGATCGCCGCCACCGCGCGCGTGATTTTCCGCGTCACAAATGTCTCCCCGCGCCGCGGGCTTTCGTGGTTGAAAAGGATGCCGTTGCTCGTGTGCATGCCGTAGCTTTCGCGGTAGTTCACCGTCGCCCAGTAGCCATAGACCTTCGCCACCGCGTAGGGCGAACGCGGCCAGAACGGCGTCGTCTCCGTCTGCGGCACCGCCTGCACTTTGCCAAACATCTCGCTCGAACTCGCCTGATAGAAACGCGCCGGCACCTTCGTCTCGCGCAGCGCCTCGAGCAGGCGGATCGTGCCCAGCCCCACGATGTCGCCCGTGTACTCCGGGATGTCGTAGCTCACCCGCACATGGCTCTGCGCGCCGAGGTGGTAGATTTCATCCGGCCCCGTGCGGTCGATGAGCCGCGTGAGATTCAGCGAGTCCGAGAGGTCGCCGTAATGCAGATGCAGCCGCACGCCGTTCACATGCGGGTCGGCGTAAAGGTGGTCGATGCGCGAGGTGTTAAACGTGCTCGCGCGCCGGATGATGCCGTGGACTTCGTAGCCCTTGGCGAGCAGCAGGTCCGCGAGATACGAGCCGTCCTGGCCGGTGATGCCGGTGATTAAAGCTTTCTTCATAAAAAATGGGGTGTGCAGCCAGAGCAGCCGTCAGGCCAGCGCGGCCAGCACTTCTTGCTGAGCCGCCAGCAGATCGGCAACACCTTTCTTCCCCAGCGCCAGCATCGCCAGGAATTCTTCGTGCGAAAACGTGCTCTCCTCCCCCGCGCCCTGCACCTCCACGAATTGCCCGTCGTCCGTCATCACCACATTCAGATCCACCGTCGCGTCCTTGTCCTCGACATAGTTCAGATCGAGCACCGCTTCCCCGCCGACCACGCCCACGCTCACCGCCGCCGCGAATTTTTTGATCGGCGATTTTTTCAGCAGCCCCTCGCCTTGCAGCCGCCGCGCGGCCAGCGCCACCGCCACACACGCGCCCGTGATCGACGCCGTCCGCGTCCCGCCATCCGCCTGCAAAACATCGCAATCCACCCACAGCGTCCGCGCCCCGAGCGCATCCAGATCGATCACCGCCCGCAGCGAGCGCCCGATCAGCCGCTGAATCTCCACGCTGCGCCCGTCCAGCTTCCCCTTCGAGCTGTCGCGCGCCTTTCGCGGCTGCGTCGAGTAGGGGAGCATCGAGTATTCCGCCGTGATCCACCCGCCCTCCACGCGCTGCGCCTTCATCCACCCCGGCACGCCTTCCTCGATCATCGCGCTGCAAATCACCCGCGTATTTCCCGACGCCACGAGCACCGAGCCCGTCGCGTGCGGGGCGAAATTTGGCGTGAAGGAAATCGGGCGGATTTGATCGCTCGCGCGACCGTCGGGACGTGGCATAGGGCGCGGAGGGTAGGCGGGCGAAAGTGAAAGTGAAGATGGAAAGTGCGCCGCCCGCGGAAGTCCGCTCACCGCGGGGTTCTCGGATTGGAAGGTGTACCGAAATTCTAAGAGGGCGTCTAAAAAGTCGGCGTGATCGTTGGAATCTTTCTCCGGCTCCTGCTCCTGCTCTCGTACGCCGCGGGAGAGCAGGAGCAGGAGCCGGAGAAAGAGGGAAGATCGGACGCAGACGACTTTTTAGACGCCCTCTAAACCGACGGCTTTTTGACCACGGATTTCACAGATTTCACGGATTGGCTTTCTGAAAATCCGCGTGATCCGAGTAATCCGTGGTCAAAAAAATTACCGCCGCGCGAGTTTCGGTAAATGCTCCTGGCGATGGATTCGTTGCGCCTCATTTTGCCGGAATTGACCGCCGGTGGGTTTTCTGAATTTCCCCCCCGCCATCCGTCCGCGACCTGCGCCTCCGCGGCAAACTCCGGCCAGCGCGCCACCGCCGCCTGCACTTCCCCGACGATCGTTTTGGCACGGCCCCGTTTCATCAGCGCGGACTTTGCGGCCCGCGCCGCGCCGCCCAGATTGCCTTGGAATTCATGCCGATGCGTCAGGACTTCGGACGCTAATTCGCCGTTTAAGGCGAGTAGTCGGCATTACATGCTGATACTCGCCAGATATGACGACTTAAAACCACAAGCTCGGCGGCGGCGTCTTTTCCGGGGCATGCGGGGAGGTTGGCCGATGCTCATGGGCGGGTCTTGCCCGTGGTGCGCGGCGGCGCTCCGCCGGCCGGTTTTTTCCTTGAGTGCGCGGGCCTTTCCGCCGACACACGGCGGCTTATGTCCGACTCCGTTTCCTTTCAATCCGGCCTCGATAAATCGGTCTCCGGCCTCAAGACGCTGGTGCAGACGCATTTGAAATTCAGCCTGGCCCGCGATGCCCAGACGGCCTCGAAGCGCGACTGGTGGCTGGCCACCTCGAAGGCCGTGCAGAGCGTCATCATCGAGCGCATGATCGCCACGCAGGGCGTGCATCACCGCCAGAACGTGAAGCGCGTCTATTACCTGTCGCTGGAATTCCTGATGGGGCGGCTTTTTTCCAACAGCCTCTACAGCGCGGGCATCTTTGAGGAAATGGAGCACGCCCTGCATGAGATGGGCTTCGATGTGGAGGTGCTGCGGCTGGAGGAATACGACATGGCCCTGGGCAATGGCGGCCTCGGCCGTCTCGCCGCGTGCTTCCTCGATTCGCTGGCCACGCTCGATCTCCCGGCCATCGGCTACGGCATCCATTACCAGTACGGGCTTTTCCGGCAGGAGTTTCGCAACGGCCACCAGGTCGAGCTGCCCGATGAGTGGATGAAATTTGGCACGCCCTGGGAAATCATCCGCCCCGAGCACACCAACGAAATCGAAATCTACGGCCATGTGGAAAACGTCTTCGACGACCGCGGCGGCTATCTCCCCTACTGGACCGGGACGAAAAAACTCACCGGCATTCCCTACGACATCCCCATCCCCGGCTACGGCACCAATACCGTGAACTACCTCCGCCTCTGGGAGTGCAAGGCGAGCGCGGAATTCGATTTGGAGGCCTTCAACCGGGGCGGTTACGCCGAGGCCGTCCACGAAAAAACCGCCAGCGAAACGATCTCGAAAGTCCTTTACCCGAACGACAATAACGACATGGGCAAGGAGCTGCGCCTCGTGCAGCAATACTTCCTCGTGGCCTGCTCGCTGCGCGATATTTTCCGCCGCTTCCGCAAGGACAACGAAGCGTGGGAGGACTTCCCCGAGAAGGTCGTGGTCCAGCTCAACGACACCCATCCGGCCATCGCCATCGTCGAGCTGATGCGGCTCTTTCACGACACCCACGGCATGACGTGGGAAAAAGCGTGGGGCCTCGTGAGCCGCACCTTTGCCTACACGAACCACACCCTGCTGCCCGAGGCGCTGGAGCGGTGGAGCGTGCCGCTTTTCCACAAAGTCCTCCCGCGGCATCTCCAGATCATCCTCGAAATCAACAAGCGCTTTCTCGATCAGGTCGAGGCCGCGTATCCGGGCGACTCGGGAAAAAAGCGCGCCATGTCCATCATCGAGGAAGGCCACGTCCAGCACGTCCGCATGGCGAATCTTTCGGTCGTCGGGTGCTTCTCCGTGAATGGGGTCGCCGCGCTCCACACGCAGCTTATCAAGAGCGACCTCTTCCCCGAGTTTCACGCCTTCTATCCGGGGAAATTCAACAACAAGACCAACGGCATCACCCCGCGCCGCTGGCTCCTCGCGTGCAATCCGCGGCTCAGCCAGCTCATCACCGGCAAGATCGGCGACGGCTGGCAGCGCGACCTCGGCAAGCTCCGCGCGCTCGAGCCCTTCGCCGCGGACCCGCAGTTTCAGAGCGACTTCATGGCCGTGAAGCACGCCAACAAGATCGACCTCGCGCGGCTCATCAAACAGCACTGCGATGTCGCCGTGAATCCGGCGGCGCTCTTCGACGTGCAGATCAAGCGCCTCCACGAATACAAGCGCCAGCACCTCAACCTGCTCCACATCCTCGCCCTCTACCGCCGCCTTTTGCAAAACCCCGAACTCGATGTGGCGCCCCGCGTCTTCGTCTTCGCGGCCAAAGCGGCCCCCGGCTACGACCTCGCGAAGTGCATCATCAAGGCCATCAATTCCGTCGCCGCCGTGATCAACGCCGACACCCGCATCCACGACAAACTCAAGGTCGTCTTTTTGCCCAACTACCGCGTCTCGCTCGCCCAGCGCATCGTCCCCGCGGCCGATCTTTCCGAGCAAATCTCCACCGCCGGCAAGGAAGCCAGCGGCACCGGCAACATGAAGCTTTCCCTCAACGGCGCGCTCACCATCGGCACCCTCGACGGCGCGAACGTCGAGATCCTCGAGGAGGTCGGGAAAGAGAACATCTTCATCTTCGGCATGACCGTGGAGGAAGTCTCCGCCCTCGTGAAAAAGCACTACAAGCCCGGCGAATTCTACGACGCCGACGAGGAACTCCGCGCCTGCGTCGATTGGGTCGGCAGCAACTACTTCACCCCCGACGAACCTGGCTGCCTGAACACGCTCCGCGACAACCTGCTCCACCACGACCCTTACCTCTGCCTCGCCGACTTCCGCGCCTACAGCGACGCCCACGCCCGCGTCGATCTCGCCTTCAAAGACCGCGCCGCCTGGGCGCGCATGGCCATCCTGAATACCGCCCGCATGGGCAAATTCTCCAGCGACCGCACCATCGCGGAATACGCCCGCGAGATTTGGAAAATCGACGCCGTGCCGGTGTAGGAAACCCGGATCGACGTCGATCACCGCCACATCCGCATCCGCGCAGCCTTTCGCTTCGCGGCTGGCGCGCGGGGCGGTGCGGACGTTAGATTCGCGGCATGAACACTTCCCCTTCCCTGCTCATCGGTGGCGCGTGGATCGCCGCGGCGGCGAGCGCGCCGGTTTTCAATCCGTACACGGGCGAGGAGATCGCCCGGGCGCCCCTGGGCGGGATAGCGGAGATCGAGGCGGCGCTGGCGGCGGCGCACGCGGCGTTTCCGCAAGTGCGCGCCGTCGCCGCGCATGCGCGGGCGGAATTGCTGCTGCGGATCGCGGCGGGGATCGAGGCGCGGAAGGCGGAGTTTGTAGCGACGATCGTGACGGAGGCGGGGAAGCCCGTGGTCTTTGCGGAGGCGGAGGTGGCGCGGGCGGCGATGACTTTCACGGCGGCGGCGGAAGAGGCGAGGCGGGCGCACGGCGAGCTGCTGCCGGTGGACGCCTTTCCAAGCGGGGACGGGCATCTCGGGCTGGTGCGGCGTTTTCCGCTGGGAGTCATCGCCGCGATCACGCCGTTCAATTTTCCGCTCAATCTCGTGGCCCACAAAGTCGCGCCCGCGCTGGCGACGGGGAACACAATGGTGGTGAAGCCGGCGATGAAGACGCCGCTCACCGCGCTGCTGCTGGCGGAGGTTTTGCACGAGGCGGGCGTGCCGGCGGGGCAGATGAATTTCGTGACCTGCGGCAATGAGGACGCGGCGCTGCTCGTGACCGATGCGCGGGTAAAGAAGGTGACTTTCACCGGCAGCCCGGCGGTGGGCTGGCGGCTGAAGGAGCTGTGCGGGAAGAAGCGCATCACCCTCGAACTCGGCGGCAACGCGGGCGTGATCGTGCATGCCGATGCGGACGTGGCGGCGGCGGTGCCGATGATCGCGACGGGGGCGTTCGCCTATGCCGGACAGTCGTGCATCAGCGTGCAGCGCGTGGTGGTTCACGAGTCGCGCTACGACGAGGTGAAGGCGGCGCTGGTGGCGCACATCGCGGCGAAAGTGCTGACCGGCGATCCGTGGGAGCGGACGACGGTGGTGGGGCCGATGATCACCGCGGAGGCGCTGGACGCTGTGCGGGAGCGGATCGCCGCGGCGCTGGCGGCGGGCGCGCGGCTGGTCTGCGGCGGGGAAATGCGCGGGCGCTGCCTGGAGGCGACGGTGCTGGAAAACGCGGACGCGGAGCTGGCGATCTGCGCGGAGGAGGCCTTCGCGCCGGTGATGACGCTGCATCGCTACACGGATTTCGACGAGGCACTGGCGTTTGTGAATGCGTCGGACTTCGGCTTGCAGGCCGGCGTTTTCACCCGCGACCTCACGCTCGCGCTGCGCGCCTACGAAGCGCTGGAAGTGGGCGGCGTGCTCATCAATCAGGTGCCGACTTTCCGCGTCGAGAACATGCCTTACGGCGGGATCAAGGACTCGGGCTTTGGCCGCGAAGGCGTGCGCTACGCGATGGAGGAAATGACGGAGCTGAAGTCGCTCATCATCAAACGCGGGTAGCGGCTGCGGCGCTTTTTTTGAAACGCAGAGGCGCAAAGACGCAGAGAGCGCAGAGATTGTGATTTTCCCCTCTGCGTCCTCTGCGTCTTTGCGTCTCTGCGTTAAAAAAGGGCGAGCGCTCCGTCGGCGCGAGCGCGTCTTGCACCGCCGCGCGCGGCTGCGTAATTTCGCCGCCATGTCTGAACAAACCATTTGGGAAGGTCACTCGTCGCAGGTCAAAAACTTCTGGCCGTTCGTCTCGTGCCTGCTCGTCATTCCGATCCCCTGGGCGCTCTACCGCTGGCTCGAGGTGAAGACCACGACCTACAAACTCACCACCGAGCGCCTCATCACCGAGCGCGGGATTTTGAACAAAACGACGGACACGCTGGAACTCTACCGCGTGCGCGATTTGCAAATCACGCAGCCGTTTTGGACACGGCTTTTCGGCCTGGAAAATGTGCATCTGCTCACGGCGGACACGTCCACGCCGAGCATCGTCCTCGACTGCGTGCCGGCCTCGCTCGGGCTGCCGGACAAGTTTCGCGCGCAGGTCGAGGAGTGCCGTCTCGCGAAGCGCGTGCGCACCGTCGATCTCGAAGACGACCACGGCGGCGGCGGAGCGGCGCACTGATTTCCGGCGATGAATTTTTTCGACAAAGACGAAGGCGGCGCGGGCGCGATTCCGACGCGGGATCAAGTGCCGGCGGGCGATACATGGGATCTCACGCTGCTCTACCCGACGACCGCGGACTGGCAGGCGGGATTTGAAAAAGTGCAGCGCGCATATACGACGGCGGCGCAGTGGAAAGGGCGCGTGGCCGAAAGCGTGGCGACGCTGCGCGCGGTGCTGGAATTTGAAAAGGAACTGGGCCTGCAAATCGAACGGCTCGGCCATTACGCGAGCCTGCTGACCTCGGGCGACAGCTCGAACGCGGAGCACCTCGGACGCGAGGCGCAGTTTGAAAACCTGATGACGTTGATCGGCGAAGCGACGGCCTTCGTCGCGCCGGAAATCCAGGCGCTCGATGACGCGGCCTTCGAGACTTTTCTCCAAGACCCGGCGCTCGCCGAATGGGTCATCGCCCTGCGCAAGCAGCGCCGCTTCAAGCCGCACACGCTCACCGCCAACGAGGAGCGCCTGCTCGCCCTCGGCTCCAGCGCGCTGCGCGGGCATGGCGAAACTTTCTCGCAGCTCACAAATGTGGACATGACCTTCGGCGTGCTCACGGACGAAAAGGGCGTGGAGCGCGAGCTGACGCAGAGCAGCTTTTCGTCGTTCCTCGTGCAGCGCGACGGCGAGGTGCGGCGGCGCGCGTTCAAGCAGTTCTACGCCGAGTTCGACGCGCACAAATTCACCGTCGCCTCCACGCTCGCCAACTCGGTCAAGGCCGACGTTTTCCACGCCCGCGCGCGCAACTACCCGAGTGCCCGCGAGGCCGCGCTTTTCTCCGACGACATGCCGGTGAGCGTGTACGACAACCTCATCTCCACCGTCCGCGCCAACCTCCCCGCGCTGCACCGCTACTACGCGCTGCGCCGCCGGATGCTGAAGCTCGACGACATCCACGCCTACGACACCTACGTGCCAATCGTGGACAAAATCGAAACCGACGTGCCGTGGGACGCGGCCTGCGATCAAGTGCTGGCGGCCCTCGCGCCGCTCGGCGGCGAATACACGGCCACGCTCGGGGCCGGTCTGCGCGGGCGCTGGTGCGACCGTTACGAAAACAAAGGCAAGCGCAGCGGCGCGTTCAGTTCGTCGAGCTTCGGCAATCCGCCGTTCATCATGATGAACTACAAGCGCGACGTTTTCTCCGACGTGTACACGCTCGCGCACGAGGCCGGCCACTCCATGCACACCTGGTACGCGCAGCGCACCCAGCGCTA
>JAYWEP010000006.1:0-11526 GCA_043779205.1 Chthoniobacter sp.
CGGGGAAAGCGTGGGCGCGCGCACGCCGTCGGGGAGCCGGCGCGCGAGGGTGCCGAGCTTTTCCGCGAGCGACTGCCGCGCGAGGTAAATGTTCGAGCCATCCTTGAAAACGGCGGTGACGATGCTGAGCCCCTGAATGCTCTCCGAGCGCACGGAAGCGAGGTCGGACGCGCCATTCACCGCGCTCTCGACGGGCCGCGTGACGAGCACCTCGACCTGCTCCGCGGAAAGGCCGGGCGATTCGGTCTGGATCGTGACCTGCGGCGCGACGAACTCCGGGAAAACATCGAGCGACGCCCGCGAGGCGATGTAACTGCCCCACGCCAGCAGCCCGAGCGCCAGCGCGATGACGATGCCGCGGTGGCGGAGGGAAAGCTGGATGATGAATCTCAGCATGAAACGTCGGCTGCGAGTCGTAACGCGCCTGCGGCGGGCTGAACGTCCAACGTCCAACGTTCAACTTCCAACTTCCAACTTCGGAGTCGCGAGCCACGTTCACTCGGCGTCGTTGAACGTTGAACGTTGGACGTTGGACGTTGGACGTTCAGCCCCGCGCAGCGGCGGTGACCTCGGAAAAAAAGTAACTTCATTCGGCTGCCTCCTAGTCCGCTCCACCGCCGCCCTGCGCTTTCAATTCCTCGGACAAGAGCGACTGCGCGCCCGTGATCACGAGCAGGTCGTCGGCCTTGATGCCGCCGCCTTCCGCCACGAACCAGCCCTTGTCACCGTCGAGCGGCGTGTCGAGCGTCACGGGTTTGCGGGCGAATTTTTCCTCCTCCTCCTGCACATACACCCACGCGCGGCCATCGTGCCGCAGCACGGCGGAGCGCGGGACGGCGAAACCGGCGCGCGGCTTTTGCGGCAGCTCGAGCCACGCGGTCAGCGCCATGCCGGGGCGCAGCGGGAAGGGCGGCTGGTCCACGCGCAGGATGAAACCCTGCGCCTGCGTCTTCGCATCCACGTCGGCGGCGGGCGTGATGTTTGGCGTCTCCACGGGCTGCTCCTCGCGGCCGATCACGAGCACCCGCGCGCGCTTCGGCTCCTCGGCGAGCGCGTCGCCGGGCAGGATGTCCACCCGGATGAGCGCCGACTCGCCGCGCACGAGCCGCTCGACAAACTCGCGCCGCGCCTTGGCATCAAGCGCGGAAAATGCCGCGCCCCAGCCGAGCAGCGCGCTGCGGCGCAGGCCGTCGGCCTTGATCTGATCGGCGCGGAACTGCGCCTCGGAAGTCTCAAACGCTTTCCGCGCGAGGTTCTCGCCGTTTTTGAAAAGCTCCTGCGAGCGCTCAAACTGCGCGCGCGACGCGGCGAGCGCGGCCTCGGCGGCGGCGAGATCGCCATCGAGCGTGACGATGGACGTGGGGTCGAGCACGCGGCCAAAGGCGATGCGCTGCGGCTTCAGCTCGGTCTTCTCCGGCTCGCCCTTCTCGATGTCGAGCGCCTGCCACTTTTCCTTGTCGAGCTTGACCACATAATCCTCGGGTTTCGCCGCCTCTTCCTTGGGCGCTCCGTCGGCGGCCGCCTCGGTCTTCGGCTTTTCCTTTTGCTTCCGCACGCCGATCCACAGCGTCCAGCCGAGCACGATGACGACGGTCGCTGTGACCAGGAAATGGATGATCTTTTTCATTTGATGAGCGGCAGGAACGGCGCGCAAGCGCCGGGTAGGGACGGCACTCCGTGCCGTCCGCCGGGCGAACGCCGTGAGGCGGAGGGGAAAACGCAGCGACGCGCTAGAAGCCCCCCGCCTCGCGCTGCTCGCCCCGGACGGCTGCGGAGAGCCGTCCCTACCGCGCGCCGTGGCGCGCATTGCTGGAGCATCGCGGCCCTCACTTTGCCTCCGGTTTGACCTTGCCGTCTTCGAGATATTCGACCTCGGTCTTCTTGCCTTTGGCGTTGTAGGCCGCCTCGTAAGTCACCCCGCCGACCACGCGCTTGATGCGGTTGACGCGCTCAATCGTCGCGCCTTTCGCACCGGCTTCGACGGCCTTGCGCACGGCTTCCGGCAGCTTGTCGAGCGGCATCGTTTCCTCCTCGGCGTTGAGCTTGCCGTCGGCGGTCACGGAGACCTCGCGGTTCGGCTGTCCGGCCTCGACGAGTTCCACTTCATAGACGGTGGTCTTGCCGTCCTTCTCGATGTTCACTTTCTCGATCTTCGCGGTGCCCGCGGCCTTCTTCAGCGCCTCGGCGGCGGCGGGTGGAATCTTCGCGAGTTTGGCGGCGACAGCGGCATCGTCGGCGCGCGACGAGAAGATCGGGAGCAGGCTGGCGGTGATGAGTAGGGCGATGGATGGGAGCTTCATGGGTCTTTGGTTGTGGTGGTGGGTTGGTGGCGGAAATCAATGGTGCAGCGGAGTCCCGCGGCATCCTCTAGCGCGACGAGCGCCTGTTGCGCGCCGATGACCGCGTCGAGCCGCAAAAGGCGCGCGGCTTGCAGCTCGACCTGCGCGCTGACGAGCGTGAGCCGGTCGTTTTCGCCCGCCTTGAAAAGCGCGTCCACGGAGCGCTGCTGCCGCTCCTGCGAAGCGAGGAGCTGGTTGGCCGTGTCGAGTTTCGTCAAGGCTCCGCGATAGCTCGCCAGCGCGAGTTCCAGCTCGCCGAGCGCCTTGGCCTGCTGCGCGTTGAAGTTCGCCGCCGCCTCGCGCCGCTTCGCCAGAGCCTCGCCGATGGGCCCGCGGTTCTGATCGAGCAGCGGGATCGTGAGGGTAAAGCCGATGGTCCATTTGTTCTGGCCCTGGTCGTAGGCGTAACCGGGGCCGAGATGCAGGTCAGGCCATTGCTTCGCGATTTCCAGCCGCAGAGCCGCGTCCGCCGCGGCGTATTCCGCGAGCACGGCGAGCACCTCCGAACGCGCGAGCAGCGCGGCCCGGCGGAGCGTGCGCTCGCTGGGCGGCGGCGGCAGCATGTCCAGCCCTGCGAAGGAAAGCTGCACCTTGTCCAGCGCATGCACCGACACGCCGAGCGCCGCCGCGAGCGTGGCCCGCGCCTCGGCCTTCTGCTTCTGCGCTTCGCGGGTCAGCAGCCGGCTTTGGTTGAACTGCAAACGCGCCTGCAAGGACTCCACGCGCGAGATTTCCCCCGCCGCAATGCGCGCGTCGAAAAGCTTCACCGCCTCCCCCTGATCGGTCTGCTGTCGCCCGAGCAGCTCCTCGCGCTGCTCCGCGGCATAGAGCGCGAAAAGGCTCCGGCACACCCGCGAGGCCACGTTCCGCTCGGCGGTGGAAAGATTCAGCGCCGCCGCATTCACCAGCGCCTGCGCCTGCGCGATGCGCCGCCCGCGTTTCCCCGCCGTCTCGATCGGCACATCGAGGGTGAAGCCGTTCGCCCACGGCGACGCCCCGCCGAGCAGCCGTGAGATATTCGTGGCGGAAAAGCCGAGCGTCGGATTGGGCCGCGCGCCCGCCGTGATGACCGCCGCCTGCGCCGTCGCCAGCTTCGCCCGCGCGATTTCCACGTCCGGCTGCATCTTCAGCGCCGCCGCCGAGAGCCGCGCGCGATCCCAAGTCCCGCCGCCGAGCGTGCGGCCCTGCAAATCCGCCGCGCCCTGCTCCACCGTGAGCGGCTGCGGGTGATACGACGCGCATCCGCCCAGCGCCAGCACCGCCAGCCCGAGGGCGGCGGAGCGGCTTGGCAAAAGGAACGCGGGGGGATTCATGGAGCGGCGAGAGTAGCGGCGGTGCTTTCGGAAACCACTAAAAGAGAATGAGGATTTCGTCACGGGCAGGGTCTGCTGGAGACGGCGCGCGGCGGATGGACGTGCGGCAAAATGAATGGTTCGCGGCGGCGGATGCCCATGTGAATCAGATGCGATTTTCAGGCGTGCCGGACGCCTCGGGGAGCCGGAGCGCGAATTCCAAATCCCCGTCCGCGGAGCGCTGCGCGGTGAGCGTGCCGCCGAGCAGCGCGGCGAATTCGGCGGCGAGAGCGAGGCCGAGGCCGTGGTGGTGGGCATCGGTGCGCGCGGTGTCTTTGCGCCAAAAGCGCTCGAAGAGATGCGGCACATCGGCGCCGGTGAGGTCTCCGGCGTGGTTGTGAAAATGGAGCGTCACCGTGCCGGTCGCACGGGTGGCGGCGATGCGGAGCGGGGTGCCGCCGGGGGCGTGTTCGGCGGCGTTGGCGCAGAGATTGCCGAGGATCACACCGAGCAGCGCGGGGTCGGTGTGGGCCGTGAGTTCCGGGGGCAATGTGGCGTCGAGCGTGATGCCGCGCTCCACCGCGCGGGCGGCCCACGGCTGCCACGCCGCGGCGAAGGCGGCGGCGAGGGCGACGGGTTCGCGGTGCAGGGCGCGGGCGGGGTCTTCGGCGCGGGCGAGTTCGAGCAGGCGGAGCGCGAGCGATTCCATGCGGAGCGTGGTGGCGAGGGCGTCGCGCCACGATTCGGCGCGCTCGGTTTCGGTCGAGGGAGTGGTGAGATTCACCTCGGCCAGCGCGCGCAATTCGGCGAGCGGCGTGCGGAGTTCGTGCGCGGCGGTGGCGGTGAAACGGCGCTCGCGGGCAAAGGCGGATTCAAGGCGGGCGAGGAGTTCGTTCAGCCGCGTGGCGATGGGCTGCAGCTCGGTCGGCAGCGGCCCGGCGGGGAAGCGCGTGGCGAGCGATGCGGCATCCACGGCGGCCACGCTCTCGCCGAGGCGGGCGAGTGGCGCGAGGCCGCCGCGCACGCCCCATCCGACGAGGCCGGGAAGCCCGGCGAGCGCACCCGCGCCGACGAGCAGCAGGCTGGTGCGGAGCGCCGCGAGTGTCTGATCCAGCGGCGCGCGGTCGCGGCCCACCACGAGCAGGGCTTCGACTTTCGGCGCGCGGCGTATTTTCTTTTCGTCCTCCTCCTCGTCCTGCGGCGTGAAGCGCAGGCCGGCGCAGCGCACGGCGCGGCCATCGGGCAGCGTGGTGTCGAAAAACTCCGGGGCTTCCGGCGAGCCCGCGCGCCGCGGGAGCGTGGCGGTGCCGAGCGAATGGGAGCGTTCGATTTCCTGCCCGTCAGCGGTGCGAACGAGGAAAACATCCGGGCCATTCGCGCGCTCGAATTGCGGCATGTTTTCGCCCGCAAATCCCAGGCTGGCCTCGCCGTGCTTTTGCTCGGTGAGCGAAGCCAGTGCTTGCGCCGTGGCGCGCAGCGTGGCGTCGAATTCCGCCGTGAGCGCGCGGCGCATCTGCCAGTGCAGCGCGGTGCCCGCCCCGCCGAGCAGCAGCGCGCCGCCGAGGAGCAGGCGCAGGGTGAGTTGGGCGCGGAGCGATTTCATTCCGCCTCCAGCACGTAGCCCAGCCCGCGCCGGGTGCGGATGAATTCCGCACCAATCTTTCGCCGCAGGCCATAGACGGCGGTGTCCACGACGTTGCTCATCGGCTCGACAAATTCGTCGTAAATGTGCGCCTCGATTTCCGTGCGGGGCACGACCTGGCCGCGGCGCAGCGCGAGGTATTCGAGCAGCCGCCATTCACGGGCGGTTAGCTCCACATCCGCGCCATCGCGCCGCAGGCGCCGCGCGGAAAGATCGAGATCGAGCGAACCGAGGCGCAGGACGCCCGACTTGGCCCCGTAGGCGCGGCGGCACAGCGCGCCCACACGGGCAAGCAGTTCCGCGAGCGCGAACGGCTTCACCAAATAATCGTCCGCGCCCTGCCGCAGCCCCTCGACGCGATCCGCCACCGTGTCGCGCGCCGTGAGCAGCAGGACGTGCGTGGTTTTCCCCGCCGCGCGCAGCCGCCGCAGCACTGCGAGGCCGTCGAGCTTCGGCAGCATCACATCGAGCACGAGCGCGTCGTAGTCGTTCAGCCCCGCCAGCGCCAGACCCTCCGCGCCGTCCGCCGCCGTATCCACGGCAAAGCCCGCGTGCCGCAGCGCGCGGCGCACGGTGCGCCGCAGGACTTCGGAATCTTCCACGAACAGGACGCGCATCTTTTCAATAGAAAGCAGGCCCCGCCGCGCCGACAAGCACAGCGGGGCCCGCAGATCGTGACTTCGGAGCTTAGTCTTTCTTCTCCTTCTTGCCGGCCTTCTCGGGTTTCTCCGCCTTTTCCGCGTCGGGGTTTTCGCGCTCGAGCACTTTGCCAGTGTCGTCGAAGCGCACCGTCAGCTTGCCTTTGCCGTTCTTGATCTCCGCTTCAAAGAAGGTCTTGCCATTTTCGAGCACCTTTTCGACTTCGAGCACTTTCTTGTCGCCCGCTTCCTTGACGATGGCTGTGCGAATCACCTCCGGCGCCTCCGCCAGCGTGATGATTTCCTCGAGGCTCAGCACCTTGCCGTCCTTGGCGACGGCGATCTCGTGCTTGTGTCCGCCGGCTTCCCATTTGGTTTCGTAGGCCGGCGTGCCGTCCTCGTCGCCGAGGGTGATCTTGCCGAGCTTCGCGTCGCCGGCCGCTTCTTTGATGGCTTTGGCGACGGCGGCCGGGAGTTCGTCGAACTTCACGGGCTTGTCTGCTTCTTCGGCAAAGACGAAGTGCGGCACCGCGAGGGCGGCAAGGAGGGTGATGATGTGGTTTAGCTTCATGTGGTCTTGTTGGTTTTGTTTTGTTTTGTTGTTGATCCCGCAGGCGCAGTGGCCTGTCGAGGGCAGCACCTTTGCATGGCGGAAATGACGGGAAGATGATGGTGCGGAAAAAAACGCGCGGGAAATCATCGGCGGTTGAGATTTGCGACCGGATTGCAGAAGGCGATGAAAACAGATGGTGTTTTTTTGCGGCGCGCACGCGATTGACTCCGCTTTCGCGCCGCGCATCATGCGCGGCCTTTGCCCACGCCATGATCGAAAAATACATCCTCAAAATCACCCGGGAACTGAAACTGCAACCGCGCCAGGTCGCCGCCACCGCGGTGCTGCTGGAGGAAGGCGCGACGGTGCCTTTCATCGCGCGGTATCGGAAGGAAAAGACGGGCGAACTCGACGAAGTGCAGATCACCGCGATCCGCGACCGGCTGGAGCAATTGGAGGAACTCGACAAGCGGCGCGAATCCATCGTGACCTCGCTCATCGAGCGGAAATTGATGACGGAAATCCTCCGCGTGAAGATCGACGCGGCGGAGACGATGACCACGCTGGAGGACATCTATCTGCCCTTCCGCCCGAAGAAGAAAACGAAGGCGACGGTCGCCCGCGACCTAGGGCTGGAGCCGCTCGCCGACCTGCTCTGGGCGCAGGACGCCGCGACCGATCCGCAGGCCGCCGCCGCACCGTTTGTCGGCCCGGAGATCGAGATCGACGCGAAGAAATATAGCGTCCCGGATGTCGCCGCCGCGCTGGCCGGCGCGCGCGACATCCTCGCCGAGCGCATCAATGACGACGCCACCGCCCGCGCGCAGTTGCGCCAGCTTTACCTCACGAAAGGCGTGATCAAATCGAAGGTCATCTCCGGCAAGGAGGAGGAGGGCGCGAAGTTCAAAGACTACTTCGACTGGACCGAGCCGGCAGAAAAATCGCCGTCGCATCGCATCCTCGCGATCCGCCGCGGCGAGTCGGAGGGCTTCCTCTTTTCGCGGCTCGTGCCGGACGAAATCGAAGCGCTCGGCACGCTGGAGCGGCTCTTCGTCAAAGGCAAAGCGCCCGCCTCCGAACAGGTGCGGCTCGCGGTGCAGGATTGCTTCAAGCGCCTGCTCGGCTTCGCCATGGAAGGCGAGGCGCGCACCTTTTTCAAAAAGCGCGCCGACGAGGAGGCGATCCGCGTTTTCGCCGACAACCTCCGCGAACTGCTCCTCGCCTCGCCGCTCGGGCAGAAGGTCACGCTCGGCATCGACCCCGGCTTCCGCACCGGCTGCAAAGTCGTGCTGCTCGACCGGCAGGGAAAGTTGCTCGCGAACGATGTGATCTATCCCGAGAAGGGCGCGCGCGATTTGGCCGAGGCGGAGTCGATGATCAAAACGGTCGTCACGAAATTCAAAGTCGAGGCCATCGCCATCGGCAACGGCACGGCCTCGCGCGAGACCGAGACTTTCATCCGCAAGCTCGGCCTGCCCGCGGCGATCCCCGTCGTCATGGTCAGCGAAAGCGGCGCGTCCATTTACTCGGCGAGCGATGTGGCGCGCGAGGAGTTCCCCGACAAAGACCTGACCGTGCGCGGCGCCGTCTCCATCGCCCGCCGGCTCATGGACCCGCTCGCCGAGCTGGTGAAGCTCGATCCGAAGAGCATCGGCGTCGGCCAGTATCAGCACGACGTGGATCAGCACGCGCTCAAGCGCACGCTCGACGACGTGGTCGTGAGCTGCGTGAACAACGTCGGCGTCGAGATCAACACGGCGTCAAAGCATCTGCTGGCCTACGTCTCCGGCTTGAACGTGCGCGTCGCCGCGAACATCGTCGCGCACCGCGATGAGCACGGCCCCTTCAAGTCGCGCAAGGAATTGCAGAAGGTCACCGGCCTCGGGCCGAAAGCCTTCGAGCAGGCCGCCGGCTTCCTCCGCATCCGCGACGGCGCGCACCCGCTCGACGCCAGCGCCGTGCATCCCGAGCGCTACGAACTCGTGGATAAAATGGCCGCCGACCTCGGCTGCTCCGTCCTCGATTTGCTGCGCGATGGCGGCAAGCGCGCGAAGATTTCGCCCGACAAATACGTCACCGCCGAAGTCGGCCTCCCGACTTTGAAAGACATCCTCTCCGAGCTGTCGAAACCGGGCCGCGACCCGCGCCAGCAGTTCGAGGCGTTCTCTTTCGCCGAAGGCGTGGAGAAAATGGAAGACCTCCAGCCCGGCCTGCGGCTCCCCGGCATCGTCACGAATGTCACCGCGTTCGGTGCGTTCGTGGACATCGGCGTGCATCAGGACGGCCTCGTCCACATCAGCCAGATGAGCGACGATTTCGTAAAGAACCCCGCCGACGTCCTCAAGGTCGGCCAGCGCGTGCAGGCCACCGTCTTGGAAATCGACATGCCGCGGAAACGCATCGCCCTTTCGCTCAAAACGAAAGTCGAGATCGGCCCGCGCGCCGACCGCAAAGCCGAAGCCGGCAAGCGCGACGTGCAGCGCTTCACGGGCGCGGGAAGCAGTGGTGGAAAACCAAGCGCCCCGAGCGGCCCGGACTGGTTCACCCTCGCGCAGCAGAAGAAGAATTAGAGAAATCCCGGCCCCGTTTCCGCAGCGGGGCTTTGGGAACGCCCCTTCCGGTGGCCATTCCTTGGCGCGGATGAACGCGCCCATCAGGTTGCTGTCGAATCGCTGCCTCCATTCTTTCGCGCGATGCCTCCTCCTCCGCTCCCTCCGCTCCCCGTGAAACCCCGCGCGCTCGCCGATGGCGAACGCCTCGTGCCGACCCTCCTCGCCGCAGGCGCGCTCACCATCCTCGGCGACTTTCTTTTTTGGAATCACCCGCCCGGTCTTGCGCTGGCGATTTACCTCGTGGCGCTCGCGTCCGCGATGCTGCTCCGGCACGGGCGCGCGTCGCTGCAGCCGCGGGTGCTGCTGCCCTTCGCGCTGCTGCTCGCCTCGGCCGGGCAGACGGCGGTGGAAATGTCGTTCACCAACATCGCGGTCCTCACGGCCCTGCTGGCGATCCTGATGGCCGAACTTTGCTATCCCCGACTGCGGGCGGGCTGGGCGCGCTGGTCGGAGTCATTCGTCGCGTGGGCGGGTGCGCTGGGCCGGTGGGCGTGGCTCGGGCGGGCGATCAACGAGCAGCCGCTCTCGAAGCCCGGCACCACGGGCCGCCTCGGAGATCGGCTGGCGCGGATCATTCGCATCGGGCTGCCCGCCGTCATCCTGCTCGCCCTTTTCGCCATCGTCTTCTCCTCCGGCAATCGCATCTTCGCGGAATATCTCGGCCGCTTCGGCGGCCATCTTCAGGAGTGGTTTCAAAATTTTGATTTTTCGATTCTCCGCATCCTTTTCTGGTTCTTCCTCGCCACACTCGCGCTCGTTTTCATCCGCCCGCGCACGGGGGCGACGGCGCCGCGGAGTTGGGCGCAGCCGCCGCAGGAATGGCGGCGCCCGGATGCCGGCGTCGCCTTCTGGCAGAGCGCGCTGATCCTCGCCGCGCTAAACGCGCTCTTCTTCGCGGTGAATACGATCGACGTGATCTATCTCTGGATGCACACCGCCGTGCCGGAGGGGATGAACGGCAAACAGTTTCTCCACGAAGGCGTGAACAGCCTGATCGCCGCCACCGTCCTCGCGGGCCTCGTGCTCTCGGTCCTTTTTCAGCAGGCCGGCGAGGTCACGCAGTCGCGGATTTTGAAAGGCCTCGCCTTCACCTGGATCGCGCAAAATCTGGTGCTGATCGCCGGGGTGTTTTTCCGGCTGAAACTTTATGTCGATACCGAGGAGATGACGGCGAAGCGCGTGTCCGTCGCCTGCTTCCTCCTGCTCGTCGCGCTGGGCTTCATTTTTCTCTGCGCGCATGTGCGGCGCGGTCGCGCGGCGGCGGATTTGATCTGGCGCAATGCCGTGGCCACTTTCGCGCTGTTCTTCGTCCTGCAATTTCCCGACGTGATCGCGTGGGTCTGCCGCTACAACGTCGAGCGCGGGCCGTCGCGCGGGCAGGGCTACGGCTTCAACATTGCCTACCAATTGACGCTCGGCCCCGATGCCTGGCCGGTCCTGCTCCGCGCGGCGGAAACTCTCCCGCAGGGCCGGGTGCGCGACGATCTGCGGCTCGGCTTGCGCGAAGTGGCGCGGACGCATCCTGCGCGGCCGTGGGAGGCGGATTGGCGTGAGCGCCAGTTCCGGCGCGACCGGAACGCGCGTGAGCTGTGGGCATGGGCGGCACCGCTGGGCGAGCTGACTCCCGCCGCCCAGGAGTCGCAGATCATCAAGGACTACTACCAGACAAGGAAGACGCTGAACCTCATGCGGTAAGCCGGGGCGGCCCGGTTCGTCAGATCCGCGAAGGGCAGCGGCAGAAAGCTCACCCGCCCTGCGAAGCACCGGCCTCGGAACGCGCGAGCGCGATCAGTTTCTCGAGCTGATCGAGCGTGCCGATGCGAGGCCGCGGACGGACGCCGCGACTGGCACGACATCGAGGTGGAAGGCGAGCGCATCAAGCTCGTCGTGGACGCGGACGGCGACGGCAAGGCGGACGCCTCGAGCGTGTTTGCGGACGGCTTCAAATCGCTCGCCACCGGCACCGCGGCGGGCGTGGCCGCGGGCGGCGGGAGCGTGTGGTTCGCGTGCATTCCCGACCTTTGGCGCTTCGACGGGGCGAAGGACGGCGCGGCCGTGAAGCGCACGGCGCTGCTCACCGGCTTCGGCGTGCATGTGGCCTATGGCGGGCACGACATGCACGGCACGAAGATTGGCCCCGACGGCAAGCTCTACTGGACCATCGCCGACTGCGGCGCGCATGTGACGACGCGCGAGGGAAAGGTCATCGACAATCCCGACAGCGGCGCGGGCGGCGGCGCTCCGGGCGCTGGCTGCGATCAAATCGCCAGCCATCGCAAAATCCGTGGAAGTCGCGCTCGCGGCGAAAGACAAAACCCTCGTGCAAACCGCACGGCTGCTGGCGGCGAAGCCTGAGCCTGTCTCGGTTTCGCGGACGGTGTTTGGGTATGCAGGGCACGGGAGGTTTAGTGGTTGGAGTGCTCGAAGTCCACAGGTGACTGAGAGCCGAG
>JAYWEP010000007.1:0-22854 GCA_043779205.1 Chthoniobacter sp.
GCTGTAGGGGAAGCTGACAGCTTCCCCTACAGCCGCCCGCCTTTCAGACGCCCGCTTAAATGTTGCCGCCGGGCGATGCACCGGTCACGCTCCACGCCATGCCTCCGCATTTCCCCCTCCGCATGGTCGCCGTGGCCGTCCTCACCAGCCTTAGCGCGATTCCCTCCCACGCAGCGAGTCCCGGCGGCGCGCGGGTCACGCAGGCGCAAAAGGACGTGTCCAGTGCCGGTGCGCCTTTGCAAACCGGCGACACGCCTGCGACCGGCGTGCCGGTCGTCACAGGTGCGAATTCCCGTGCGGAATTGAAACTGGCAAACGGCACGACCGTCCGGATCGGACAGGGCTCCAGCTTTTCCTTCGACGGCGGGAACCTTTCGTTGAAACAGGGTTCCGCGCTTTTCAAACTCGGCGGCGGCAAGGCGAAGATCACCACGCCGTCGCTCGGCTGCACCGCGGGCACCGGCGTGATCTCCACGCACTCGGCGAAAAACTACGAGGCGTGTTTCGTCATCGAAGGCTCCGCCGTGGTCAACGGCGTGAGCCTCAAAACCGGCGAGGGCTACGTGCGCGAAAACGGGAGTGCGCGGAAGATCGCGTTCGACGTAAAGCGGATGCTCGACACGTCCTTTCTCGTCACGAAATTTCCGAAGACGCCGTGGGTCGTCGAGGCCTTTGCCGCGGCGGCGATCCAAAGCGAACTGCTCGCCGCCAACCGCGCGCAAAGCGCGCTGCTCAGCGGGCGCACGCCGGTGAATGCCGCGGCGGCGGGCAAGGTGCATGCCGCTTCGGGATCGGTCGCCTCGGCGGTGCGGAATTCGCAGGGCGCGGGTACGGCGGCGATCGCGTCGAGCAGTGCTGCCAGGGTTTCAGGCGGGACTTTGGTCGTGAGCAGCGGGGCGTCGGTGTCGGGTGGAGTCATCACGACGGGCGCGGGCACGCTGAGTTTGGGAACCTCGAATACTTACTCCGGCGGATCAGGCGCGACCCTGAATGTGGGCGGATCGGGCGCGACCGTGTACGTTGGCGGAATGCGCCAATTCACAACTGGCGGCACTGGTCAGGTTATCAATATCGGAACCACTCCCGTGAGCGGTGGCAACGGGCTTGGAAATGCCGGTGCGTCAACGAATGCGGGCGTCATTTTGGTGGGCAATCCCGGCACGGTGGTGAATGCCGGCAACATCCACACGAATAACGGAGTGCTGACGGTGAACGGGGCTAATACCGGAGTGCTAAATGTGAACGCAGGCGGTTCATTGCATACGATCACCACCGCTAACGGTGTCGAGGTGACATTTGGCGATGGCTTGCCATTCACCGCCGCCAGCCCGCCGCTCAAGAAGTAGCTGTAGTTTCTAAACTGTGAAACGGTTCGGCGCGGCTTTCGCCGCCACGGTTTGCATTTCAGGAATCGCCTCCGCCCAGCAAGCCGCCGTCGAGCGCGTGCGGGCGAGCACCCCGGCGGTGACTTTGGGCGAAACGGGCTCGCTCAAGATGATCGAGGAAGAGCGCGGTGAGGTCGTGGAGATCAATGCTGCGCCCGCCGCCGCGCCGAAGTTTCGCGTGACCGTGCAGATGAATGTGGAGCACCAGTCCAACGCCGCGCTGAGTCCCGCGCGCCATGTGGATGACTGGCTGCTCCTGCCTTCCCTCGAAGCCGGCTGGAACACACCGCTGGGCCGCGGCTTCAGCCTCGATGTGGCGTTGCGCGCCGACCTCGCGAAATACCTGCGCCTCGACGAAAGCACCTACTGGGGCTCGTCCGCCACCGCGCTGCTCGAATACCGCGCGCGTCCGCAGTGGCCGCGGATTTACGTGGGCGGGCAGGGCTACCGCTACGACCTCATCGACCCCTCGCGCGAGATCACCCGCGCCGGCGCGCTGCTCGCCGGCTTCGATGTCTCGCGGGCCTTCCACGGCGGACGCACCCAGCTCGCGGCGGGCTACCAGTTTGCGAAATACTGGGCGTCGCCAGCCGTCGAGGATCGCGTCTCAAACGCCGTCTTTGTCACCGCGACGCGGCAGCTTCACGGCGCGCTCTACGCGCAGGTTGCCTATTCGTTCCAGGCCACCGCCTTTGACCGCCAGTCCATCCTTGATCGCGAGGGATTCCACGAGCGCAACGACAACCGCCAGACCGTGAGCGCCGGACTGATCTACGCTTTTTCCAACGACGCCTTCCTGCGTCTTTACGCGACCTACCTGCGCAACCACTCCAACAATCCTTTCGCCGATTACGAAAACTTCACCGGCGGCATCGGCTCCGCGCTGACCCTGCGCTTCTGAGCCGGGGAAATGGGTGGCGCACGCGCCCCCGCGTGCTGGAATCGGCGCCCTCGCCGATTCCCCGCCGCCGACCGGATGACCTTTCCGCCGGCCAGCGACCGTCCGGCGAGGGCGCCGGACGCAGCACGCGGGGGGCGCGTGCGCTACCCGGATTGCCGCGCGCGCTGGCGCGGTTATGGTCGGGGGGAATCTTTCTAACGTCGGCGGGGTTTGCAGATTACTCCGCCGCCCGCTTCGCCGTATTTCGTGATCACTTTTCGCTCCCACATTTTCGCCCTCATCGCCGCGTATGGCGCATTCGCTTTGCCCGCGAAAGGCGATGGGCCGGTGACGCTGGGCGGGCATGTAAAGCCGCTGCTGGAGAAGTTCTGCTTCGACTGCCACAACGAGAAGAAGCACAAGGGCGATCTGAACATGGTGGAATTCAGCGACCACCCGCAGCTCGCGGATCATCGCAAGGTGTGGGAGACCATCGCGGAGCAACTCGAATCGGGCGACATGCCGCCGGAAAAGAAGCCGCAGCCGACGGAGGAGCAGCGTGAGCTTTTGCTGAAATTCATCGACGGCCAGCTCTCGAAGGCGGACTGCAAGACGGACAGGAATCCCGGCAAGGTCACCATCCGCCGGCTGAACAAGGAGGAGTACCGCAACACCATCCACGACCTGCTCGGCGTGGATTATTCGCCGGACGATTTTCCGAACGACGAGGTCGGCTACGGCTTCGACAACATCGGCGACGTGCTCTCGCTGCCGCCGATGCTGATGGAAAAACTCGTCGCCGCTGCGGACGAAATCGTGCGCAAGGCGGTCGTCGTGGATGCTGTGGCGAAGCCGTTTGCGAAGCGGATCAAGGGAAGCCAGTTCGAGACGCATAATGAGGGAAACATGGTGCTCGAAAACGGGGTGCTGGGGCTTTACCGGGAGGGCGAGGGGACGGCGGCGTTCGATGCTCCGCAGAAAGGCGATTACACATTTCGCATCCGCGCGTATGGCGAACTCGCCGGGCCGGAAGCGCCAAAGCTCGCGCTTCGCGTGAATGGAAAAGACGTGCGTGTTTTCGACGTGACCAACGCCGAGAAGAGCGAGGTCTATGAAGTCACGACTACGCTGGAGGCCGGCCCGCAGAAGATCGCCGTCGCGTATCTCAACAACTACAACGACTCGACGAACGCCGATCCGAAGCTGCGCGGGGATCGCAATGTGTTTGTCCGTGACGTGGAGATAGCGGGACCGCCCGGGTTTCCGCCCAACCTGCCGGAGAGCCACAAGCGGCTCATCACGCGGCTGCCGCAGGCGGGGCAGGAGCACGCGTGCGCGGTGGAGATTCTCGCGGCTTTTGCGCCGCGCGCGTATCGGCGTCCGGTCGAACCGGCGGAGGTGGAGCGGCTGGCGAAGTTCGTGGATCTCGCGATGAAGAACGGCGGGACGTTTTTCGAAGGCATCCAGGTCGCGGTGCAGGCGGCGCTCGTCTCACCGCATTTCCTTTTCCGCTGGGAACTCGATCCCGAGGCGGTGAAGCCGGGCGAAATCCGCGAGCTGACGGATTGGGAGGTGGCCTCGCGGCTTTCGTATTTCCTGTGGAGCAGCATGCCGGACGGCGAGCTGTTTTCGCTCGCGGCGAAAGGCGAGCTGCGGAAAAACGGCAACCTCGAAAAGCAGGTCGCGCGCATGGTGCAGGACTGGCACGCGCGGGCGTTTGTGAACAATTTCGCCGGGCAATGGCTGCAAATCCGCAACATCTGGGATGTGAGCGTCGATCCCGACGCGTTTCCGAAATGGGACGACACGCTGAAGGGGGCGATGAAGGAGGAGACGGAGCGGTTCTTCGAGGCGATCATGAAAGAGGATCGCCCGGTGACCGATCTGCTCGATGCGGATTTCACCTTTCTCAATGAAAAGCTCGCGCGCTGGTACGGCATCGACGGCGTGAAGGGCGACGAGTTTCAGCGCGTGACGCTGCCGAAGGATTCGCCGCGCGGCGGCGTGCTCACGCAAGGCAGCGTGCTCCTCGCGACCTCCACGCCCACGCGCACCTCGCCGGTCATTCGCGGCAAATGGATTCTCGAGCAAATCCTCGGCACGCCACCGCCACCGCCGCCGCCCGATGTCCCGCGGCTGCCGGAGCAGAAGCAGGTGGACCAAACCGCCTCGCTCCGCCAGCGCTTCGAGCAGCACCGCAGCCAGGCGGAATGCGCGGCCTGCCATGCGAAGATGGATCCGCTCGGCTTCGCCCTGGAGAATTTCGACGCGACCGGAAAGTGGCGGGACACGGACGGGAAATTCCCCATCGACGCCTCCGGCGCGCTCACGAATGGCACCACCTTCAGCGGCCCGCGCGAACTCAAGCAGGTGCTCAAATCGAACAGGAATTTCGTCCGCGGCCTGACGCAAAAAATGATGATCTACGCGCTCGGTCGCGGTCTCGAATACTACGACAAATGCGCGTGCGACGCCGTCATCGCGCAGGCCGCGAAGCAGGGAAACACCTTCTCCGCTCTCGTCATCGGCATCGTGACCAGCGACCCTTTCCTCAAGCGCAAACGCGAAATCGCCAAGAACTGACGCCCGTCCGCGATCACCCCACAGACCCGCCAATATGAAACCCGAACTCGTCCTTCCCCGCCGCACTTTCCTCCGCGGACTCGGCGCCGCCATCGCGCTGCCGATGCTCGATGCGATGCTCCCGTCTCGCGCCCTCGCGGGTGCCATCGGCGGGAAAAAAGCGCCGGTGCGGATGGCCTTCATGTTTGTCCCGAACGGCGTGAACATGCCCGACTGGACGCCGCTCGCGGACGGCGCGGACTTCGATCTGCCGCACATCCTTCAGCCGCTCCAGCCGCACAAAAGCGAGCTGCTCGTGCTTAGCGGACTCACGCAGGACAAGGGCCGCGCGAACGCCGACGGCGGCGGCGACCACGCGCGCTCGGCGGGGAGCTGGCTCACCTGCTCCCAGCCGTTGAAAAGCGAGGGCTCGCAGATTCGCGTCGGCATTTCCGCCGACCAGCTCGCCGCGGCGAAGGCGGGGAAGGAAACGCGTTTCGCCTCGCTCGAACTCGGCATGGAGCCGGGCCGCCAGGGCGGCAAATGCGACAGCGGCTATTCGTGCGCCTATTCCAACAGCATCTCGTGGCGCAGCGAATCGACGCCCATGACCCACGAGGTCAATCCGCGGCTCGTCTTCGAGCGGCTCTTTTCCAGCGCTCTGCCGAAGGAGGCGAACGAGGGTGCGCGGCGGCGCGAGATTTACAAAAAGAGCATCCTCGATTTCGTCATGGAGGACGCGAAGGCGCTCAGCGGCAAGGTTGGCGGGCATGACCGGCAGAAGCTCGACGAGTATCTCGCCGCGATCCGCGAGATCGAGCAGCGCATCGAGCAGGCGGAAAAAATGGTCGCGAGCGCGAGCCCATCCATCGCCGCCGGGTACGAAGTGCCCGAAAGCATTCCCGAGAGTTTCGAGGAGCACGCGAAGCTGATGTGCGACATGATGGTGCTCGCCTTCCAATCCGACACCACGCGCGTCTGCACCTTCATGCTCGCCAACGAAGGCTCGAACCGCAGCTACAGGAACATCGGCGTGAACGACGGCCACCACACGCTTTCGCACCATCAGGGCGATCAGGCGAAGCGCACAAAAATCCGCGACATCAATCGCTTCCACATGCAGCAGTTCGCCTACGTGCTGAACCGCCTCCGCGCGATCCCCGAAGGCGACGGCACGCTGCTCGACAACTGCATGCTCGTCTATGGCGCGGGCCTCGCCGACGGCGACCGCCACGAGCACGAAAACCTCCCGCTCATCCTGGCCGGACGCGGCGGCGGCACGATCCTGCCGGGCCGGCATCTCCGCTCCGCGCCGGAGACGCCGATGGCGAATCTGCTCCTCGCCATGCTCGACCGCATGGGCGCGCACACGGATTCCTTTGGCGACAGCACCGGCACGCTGCGCGGGCTCGAAGGGTGAGCGCGAGTGCTGCCTCGCAAGTGCCCTCGACGAACCGCACGCCGCGTGGCGCGGACGCCCTCGTCCGCGACTGTCCGTCGGGTGCCTCGCCCGCCGAACTTCGGCGAACGGGGCGTTCGCCGGACGGTCGCAGACGGGGGCGTCCGCGCCACGCGGCGCTGCTTTGCGGTGCGCTTTTTCTTTTTTCACCGCACTTTTTTCTCTTCGCGGACGAGGTGTCGCCGCCGGTGGAAAAACTGACGCAAAAGTTGGCATCGTCGGATGCGGCCAGTCGCCGCGATGCGGCGTTTGAACTCGGCAAACTCGGCCCCGGCGCGAAGGCCGCGCTGCCCGCGCTGATCAAGGCGCTGCAGGATTCGGACAAGCAGGTGTGGTCTTTCGCCATCGCGGCGATCACCGCGATGGGGCCGGAGGCGAAGGAGGCGATTCCAGCATTGCTCGACGGTCTCGGCTCGCGCGGCGGGCGGGATCGCGAAAGACGCCAGGCGATGGTGCGCTCGGCGTATGCGCTCACGCGGATCGGGCCGGAGGCGATTCCACCGCTGATCAAGGCGCTGAACGCCGATGACAGCGGCCTGCGGGCAGGCGCGGCGCGGGCGCTTGGTGGCATGGGGCCGGTGGCGAAGGAGGCGATTCCGGCGCTGCGCGATAACTTCGGCCACGGCGAAATTTCTGTGCGCATGGAGGCGGTCGGAGCGCTGGCCTTGATCGGGGCGGAGGCGGTCGCGCCGGTCGTCGAGGCGCTGAGCTGGAACGAACCGCTCCAGCGCGGCAGCGCGGCGCTCGCGCTCGCGGAACTCGGGGCCGTGGCGAAAAGCGCGGAGCCTGCGCTCTTGCAAATGCTGGCGAAAGAAACCGATCCCGGCGCGCGCGCGGCGGCGCTCACGGCGCTGCCGAAAGTGAGTGCTGATCCGGTGAAAGCTGCGCCGCTGCTCGTCGCCGCGGTGAAGGATGACAGCGAGCCAATCCGCCATGCGGCGATCAACGCCATCGCCGTGACACCCGCGCTGCGCCGTCCTGCTGTCCCGCTCCTTGCCGCCTTGCTCACGGACGCGAATCCTGTCGTCTCCCAGCGCGCCGCGCAGGCGCTCGGGCGGCTCGGGCCGGACGCGGCGGATGCTTTGCCCGCCTTGCTCGCAGGCGCACGCGCGGCGAATGGCGCCGCCGCATTCGCCGAAGCGCTCGCGCAGATCGGCCCGGCGGCGCTGCCCGCGCTGCTCGCCGCCCTGAAGCAGTCCGACGCCGCCAGCGGCGCGTGGATTCTGCGCACGCTGCGCGGCTTCGGCCCGCCCGCCGTGCCGGTGCTCATCGAGGCCTTGCAGCAGCCCGACCCCGCGCTGCGCGCCTCCGCCGCGGGCGCGCTCGGCGCGATGGGGCGCGACGCGGCGGCCGCGATCAAACCGCTTTTCACGCTCGCCTCCGCCTCCGATGCCGCGACGCAGGCCGCGGCCCTCCGCGCCCTCACCGCGCTGCAAGCCACGCCCGCGCAGCTCAAGCCACTGCTGCAAACCGCGCTCGCGAGTCCGGTGCCGGAGCTGCGCAAAGCCGGCGCGGCGGGCTTGGCTTCGCTCGGTGGCGCGGCTTCGCTGGGCGTGGATGGCCTGCGCGAACTGCTCGCCGACGATGATGCGGCCAGCCGTCTCGCGGCGGTGCGGGCGTTCGGCGAACTCGGCGCAAAGGCTGCGCCCGCCGTGCCTGTGCTCGTCGCGCGACTCGACGATCTGCCCATGCAGATGGCGGTCATCGAAACGCTCGGCAAGATCGGCCCTGCCTCCGCCCCGGCGGTGCCGCGGCTGCTCGCGATCAGCGGCCAAAGTGGCAGCGATGTGAAGGCCACGGCGCTCACCGCCTTCGCGGGCATCGGACACGAGGCGGCGGCGGCGCTGCCGCAGATTTATGCGGCGCTGCGCGATCCGTCCGCCGAGCTGCGCGTCCCGGCGGTGCCAGCGCTCGCGAGTGTGGAAAGCGACGACGCGAAAATCATCACCGCACTCACCGCGGCGTTGAGCGACGAGACGGGCCGCGTGCGGCGGCCCGCGGCGCAAGCACTGGCGCGGTTCGGCGAGCGGGCGCAGCCGGCCGCGCCGGGGATCGTCGCGATGCTGGAGCGCGACATCGACCGTGTCGTGGCGCTCGATGCGCTCCGCGCGATCGGCGTGCGCACCGTGCCGGAATTGCTGAAGGCGCTCGCGGTGAAGGATCCAAAAGTGCGCGTCTTCGCCTGCGAATCCCTCGCCGCGCTCGGCCCCGAGGCCAAGGGCGCGGCGGGGCGTTTGCGCGAACTGCTCAATGGCCAGCCGCAGCCCGTGCAGGACGCCGCCCGCGCCGCGCTGGCGAAGATCGAGCCGGCACCCGCGCCGTAGAATGCGCGTCCGGCGTGAGCGTGCAAAGGAGCGGCGCGCTTCCAGCCGCCGACCAAGCCGCCGCGCGCAGCGCCATTCTTCCGATGCGACGCGGAGAAGAATTGGCGCTTCGCGATGGGTGACGACGGCGGCTGGAAGCGCGCCGCTCCTTTACGCGCCGTCCCATTTCCACGCTATTTCACAGGCTCCCAGCGATCCGTCAGCGTTCATTCAACCTCCCGCCGCGCCGCAGGCCGCAGCGGAGCCGTGGTCTCGACCTTCGTCCGCACCTCGATGGTCTCGACCTTTTTCCGAAGATCCTCCGGCAGCGCCTCGAGCTGCTCGGGCGTGTCGATCGGCCCGTCGAATAGGGTCTCGCCCGCCGCGTTCTTCGCGATGAGGTGACGCCGGCCATCGGTCGAGGAGACTTCGATCTCCCCGCTGTCGTCCTTCATCATCACTTTCGCGTTCGCCGTGCTGTCCGTCGTGCTGCTGCGCGACTCGATCCGCCGCCCCTGCGCGGCTTGGTCGGGCCGGACTTCGCGCCGGATTTCCGCGGGCTCGACAGACGGGTGAAACTCCGGCGGTTTCGGCATCTCCGCTCCGGGATTGTCGCGCCATTTCATGAGGCGCTCCTGATACTCGCGCATGCGCTTTTCGAAATCGCGCGTCTGCTCTTGCAGCTTCCGCGCTTTGTCGCCGGCACCATCTTTCAAACGCTCAATCTGCTCCCTGATTTCGCCAACCGGGGCAGGAAACTTCATGCGGACAGGCATCGGCCGCTCGGCGATTTTTACGGTGACTTTCTGCTCCTGCCCTTTGCGGAGCAGGGTGAGCGAAACCTCCGTGTCCTTGGCTTGCGCCCGAACCAGCGTCGCGAGTTGGTTCGGATCCACAAGGTTCTGGTCGTTGAACTGGCGCAGCACATCGAAGCGTTTCACGCCGCCCTTATCGGCGGGGCTGTCTGGCAGGACTTCATCGACGACGAGGCCGAATCCGTCGGGCAGGCCGAGCTGGGCGGTCAGCACGGGCGGCACCGGCGACGTGGCGATACCAAGGAAGGCGGCAGGCGACAGCAGCGGTGCAGGCCGGTCGGGAGAGCGCGGAGCGTCGGGCTGGCGCTGGCGGAGCTGCGGCGGGGGCTCGGGCCGGCGTTCGTCTTCGGCGGTGGCGAGCGTGGTGCCGATGACAGCGGCGAGGGCGGCGAGGAGATGGAGTTTGGCTTTCATGGTGCGGAAAATAGTCCGGCGCGGACGATTCCGAAAGTCCGGGTGCGAGGGCGGCGGAGTGCGGAAAAAAACTAAGCGCGAACACCCGCCGGGCCGCGAATGCACTGATGTAGAAAGACCAATCACCATGTTATCCTGGGCCCTTACCTTCATTGTCATCGCACTCATCGCGGCCGTCCTCGGTTTCGGCGTTCTCGCCGGCACCGCGATGTGGATCGCCAAAGTCTGCTTCGTCGTTTTCCTCGTCCTGTTTGTGATCTCGCTCATCACGGGACGCAGAGGGCCGGTGGCGTAGCGCCGTCGCGGCCGGCGCAGGGGCACGGCCACAGCCTGCTAGCGCCGCCTTTTGGCCGCCGGGTTTTCCAGCGCGGTGCCGCAGGCTTCGGCGATGGCTTCGAGCTCCTCGAGGAATTTCGCCCGGCGGCTGGCGGGGAGCGTGGCCAGCACCTGATCCTGCAATTCCATGGCCGCGGTGCGCCCCTCTTCAAACGCGCGCCGGCCCGCGGGCTGGAGCTGCACGCGGTGCGCGCGGCGGTCCTGCTCGTGCGGCTGCCGCGCGATGAGGCCGGCTTTTTCCATGCGCGAAAGGGTGGAGGTGATGGTGTTCGGGTCGCTCGCCATAAGGTCGGTGAGGGCGCGCTGGGTGAGGCCCTGCGGGTCGCCTTCGCTGAGCCAGCGCAGGATCGAAAACTGATCCGGCGTGACCCCGAGATGCGCGATGCGCTGGCGAAAAGATTGGTTCAGCCCGTACCACGCGCGGCGCAGCAGGACGGGCAGGCGCTTTGTGGCGGTGGGCGGGGCGGGCGGGACGGGTGCGGACATCGGAGCGCGGAGGATGCAATCGTCCCGCGCGCGAAACCAACTCCGAACTTTCCCCGGCTTGCCGCTCGCCTTTGCGCGCGCCCCGTGACGATGCTCGCGCCTCCACACCATGACCGAATTCCTCCGCCCTCGATTCACCGCCGCGCTGCTCGCCACGCTGGCCCTTTTCACCACCGCGCTCGCGGCGGACGACCAGCCCGCGCCCGCGAGCATCGCCGCCGCGCTCCAGCCATTTGTGGAAAGCCACGCGCTCGCCGGGGCGGTCGCGCTCGTGGCGTCGAAGGACAAGGTGCTCGCCGTGGAAACCGCGGGCTTTGCGGACATCGCCGCGCAGAAACCGATGACGCCCGACACGCTCTTTTGGATCGCCTCGCAATCCAAGGCGATGACGGCCGCCGCGCTGATGATGCTCGTGGACGAGGGCCGGGTGAACGTGGATGACCCGGTGGAGAAATATCTGCCGGAGTTCCGCGGGCAGATGGTCGCCGTGGAGCAGGACGCCGCGCATGTGCTGCTGCGGAAACCCGCGCATCCCATCGCCGTGCGCGAGGTGCTCAGCCACACGAGCGGCCTGCCTTTCAAGTCGCCGCTGGAGGAGCCCACGCTCGACGGCCTGCCGCTCCGCGTGGCCGTGCGCAGCTACGGCACGGTGCCGCTGAAATTCGAGCCGGGGACGAAATGGGATTACTCGAATGCGGGCATCAACACCGCGGGCCGCATCGTCGAAGTCGTGAGCGGGATGAGCTACGAGGACTTCATGCAGAAGCGCCTCTTCGATCCCCTCGGGATGAAGGACACGACCTTCTGGCCGAGCGAGGAGCAGGTGCAGCGCCTCGCGAAATCCTACAAGCCGAACGCCGAAAAAACCGGCCTCGAAGAAACCAAGGTCGATCAGCTCATCTACCCGCTCACCGATCGCGCGCGGCGTTTCCCGATGCCCGCCGGCGGACTTTTTTCCACCGCCGCCGATGTCGCGCGCTACTGCCAGATGCTGCTCAATGGCGGCGTCCTCGACGGCCACCGCGTCCTCTCCGAAGCCGCCGCGAAACAGATGACCACGAAGCAAACCGGCGACGCCGTGGAGCACAGCTACGGCTTCGGACTGGACACCGGCGGCGGCAATTTCGGCCACGGCGGCGCCTTCGCCACGAGCATGGAGATCAATCCGCGCCGCGGTCTCATCACCGTCTGGATGGTCCAGCACGCCGGTTTCCCAGGCGACGGCGGGAAGGCCCACGGCGCTTTCAAACAAGCCGCGGAACAGCTCTACGGCAGCGCCGCCGCGCCGCGGTAGCCCCGCGCCGCCGCCCGTTTTTTGACTTCTATCCCGCTCTCCCGGCGTTAGTTTCCCACCTTCCCCATGCGCAACATCTCGCTGGCTGTGTTCATTCTCGCCCTGCTGCTGATGCAGGTTTTGATCGGCGGCGCGGGCCTCGTTTTCAGCCTGCCCGCGAGCATCGTCCTCGCGCTCGCCGGGGTGCTGCTGGTCTTTGTCCGGCGGGAGCAGTTTCGCAATTCCATGACCTTGTGGACGGGGCTCTCGGCGATCCTGCTGGGCGGCTATGTCATCGCGCGCTCGCAGTTTTCGCCGGTCGTCTATCTCGCGCGCTGGGATCTTTTTCTCACGCTCGGCGCGCTGGTCGCGTACTTGGCGACGAGTCTCTATTTCGTCCGCGCCCGCGACCGGCTGATCGTCGTCAGCCTGCTCCTGGCGCTCGCCGTGGCGCATGTTCTGATCGGGGGCATTCAGTTCAAGCAGGCGGACGAATTCATGCTCGTGCCGGGGATCATCCGCTCCAAATGGGAATGGCGGGCGAGCGGTTTCTACATCTACCCGAATCACCTCGCGGGCCTGCTGGAGATGCTGGGCATGATGTCGCTGAGCATCTGCTGCTGGGGGCGGGTGCGGACCGGCGCGCGGATTCTCGCGGGCTACTGCACGCTCATGTGCATCGCGGGGATCGCCCTCACCGGCAGCCGGGGCGGCTATCTCAGCACGGTCTTTGGGCTGCTCGTTTTTTGCGCGGTCAGCGTCTGGGTGGTGCGGCGCATTCGTCCCGACAAAACGTGGCCGATGCTCGTGGCGGCGCTGCTCGGGGTCGCGGTGCTGCTCGGCGGCGCGGTGTTTTTCATGGTCAAAAGTGAGTCGATGTCCGTGCGGCTCGCCCAGGTCTATGATCCGACCAATATGCGCCCGCTGATGTGGGAGGCCGCCTGGCAGCAGTTCCGGCTCGATCCTGTGGTCGGCACGGGCAGCGGCACCTATCTCTATTATGGCCGCCAGTTCCGTTCGCCGCTGGTGCAGCAGGATCCGATTTTCGTCCACAATGACTATCTGCATTTGCTGGCCGAGTATGGCGTGATCGGGGCCGCGCTGGGTTTCGTGTTTCTCGCGCTGCACCTTTTTTCCGGATGCAGCGGGCTGAAGAAAATCGTGAACGTCAAAATGAAGCCGGACTGGCGGACTTCGAGCAATGAACTGGCGCTCGTGGCCGGGGCCTTGTCGGGTTTCGCGGCGCTGCTCTTCCATTCCCTCGTCGATTTCAATTTTCACCTGCCGGGCAATGCGCTGCTCGGAGCCTTTCTCCTGGCCATTCTGGCGAGTCCGAGCGCGGATATCCGGGGGGCCAGCGACACCCCCCGCCGCGGCGGCGGCTGGCTGCCGTGGATGGCTCCGGCGGTCTCGCTGGCCCTGCTCGTTTTGGCGATTCCGCTCCTGCCCGGCGAATACTTCGGCGAACTCGCGCGCCGGGCCGTGCGCGACGGGCACTACGACGCAGGGCGCAGGCTGGCCGCGCGGGCGCTGACCTATGAGCGGAAAAACCCCAACCTTTATTTTCATCTCGCCGAAGCCCGGCACTACCTGACCCTCGAAGTGGCCGATCCCGTGGGCCGCGCGGCTTTGCACGAGCAGGCCGCGGAGGCTTATGAGGACGCGCTCAAACTCTTTCCAAAGGACACGCGCCTGCTCCTGAAACTCGGCCAGACGCTCGACCTCGCCGGCCGTTTCGACGACGCGGAGGCCATCTACCAGCGGGCCATCGAGAACGATCCAAACTTCGGCAACGTCCATGCCTACCACGGGCTGCATTTCAAACTTCAGCGCCGGATCAAAATGGCGGAGGAGAGTTTCCGCAAAGCGCGGGAATTGGGCGAAACCGAGATCACCAATCCGGCGCTGGAGGAAATCGCGCGCCTGCGGAACAGCGAAGTCGGCAAGCGCGTGCTGTCCGACTCCCCCGAAGAGCCGCCCGCGCCCGAGCCCGCGATTCCGCCGACCGCTCCATGACGGAGCCCGCGCCCGATCCGGTTCTCTTCAAGATCACCGCGGGCACGGCCCTGCGCGCGCTGGCGCTGCTGCGGCGCGCGCTCGGCTGGCTGACATTCGGGTATGCCGCGCTGCTGCTCATCGCCATGATCGCGCTCGAATGGCAGGCCGAGCGGCTGTGGGTTTTCAGCCTGCTGCTCTACGCCCCGGCGCAGATGCTCCTGCTCCCGCTGCTCGTGCTCACGCCGCTCGGCCTGCTCGTGCGCCGGCGGCTGTGCCTCGTGCATCTCGCGTGCGTGCTGGTGCTCGCGTTCGGGTACATGACCTTTCGCCGGTCAGGCTCGTCGCGGCGCGATGACAAAATGATCTCGGCGGTGACGTTCAATTTCGGCGAGAGCAACCGCCCGCAGTTCGCGGGTTTTCTCGAGCGCGAAAAGCCCGACTTCATCCTGCTCCAGGACGCGCGCGGTCGCGGGCCGGAGTTCGCCGCGAAGCTGCCCGGCAGCTTTGTCGCCGGGCATGGCGAGTTTGCTTTCGTGAGCAAATTTCCCATCCAGAAATCCGCGCTGCTCGACGAGCCGAAGTGGGCCGGGCATCCGGTCGCCGCGCGCTTCGAGGTGCTGGTGAACGGGCGTCCGCTGATCTTTTACAGCGTCCATCTGCCCACGCCGCGGCAGGAGCTGTCGCGCTTTCTCGGCGGGCGGCGCATCCTCGGCGATCTCGTCGGACGCCGGCACCGCGAGCCCGGCTTTGGCAACTACCGCGAATGGCTCGCCGCGCGCATCGCGCTCGCCCGCGCGCTCGCGAAAATCTTTCAGGACGAGCCGCAGCCGTTCATCGTCGCGGGCGATTTCAACATGCCCGACCACGGCCTCATCTATCATCTTTTCGCGGGCGAAATGACCGACGCTTTTGCAAAAGAGGGCCGCGGCTGGGGCATGACTTTTCCCGGCGGCAATGGCCGCTTCATCCGCCGCTTCGGCCCGTGGCTGCGGCTCGATTATTTCTTCGCGGGTCGCGGCTGGCGCGCGGTGGAATGCCGGCCCGAGCCCGGCGGCAAGTCGCAGCACAAAGCCGTGCTCGCGCGCTTTGAACCGATCCCCGAAAAATGACCGCCGAACCCGCTGCCGAAGCCGGCCCGCCCGCCCCGAAAAAATCCCGCGCGTGGATCGTCACCGCCATCGTCTTCGTCCTCGCCTTTGACCTCGCGTTTTTCTGGCAGCGCACCGGCGGCGCGTGGCAGAGCGAGTTCGGCGGCCACCCGGACGAAGCCGGGCACTACGTCACCGGGCTCTTCGTGCGCGATGCCGCAGTCATGGCCGCGCACTACGCCGCGGGCGGCTTCCACGGCTCGCCGATCCAGGTGGGCAAAGAATTCGCGGACACCTACTACGCGCATTACCCGAAGGTCAGCCTCGGCGTCTGGCCCCCGTTTTTCTATCTCGTGCAGTCCGCATGGACGCTCCCATTCTCGCCCTCCCGCAGCTCCATCCTGCTGCTCATGTGCGCGCTCGCGGCGGTGGTCGCGAGGCAGCTTTTTCGCGTCTTGCGCGAGGAGTTCGGGATTGCGCCGGCGGCGTTTGGCGCGGTGCTCCTCCTCTCGCTGCCGCTGGTGCGCGAGTATTACTCGATGGTCATGGCGGAGACGCTCAGCGCGGCGCTGATGTTCGGCGCGGTCCTGGCCTTCGGAGATTTTTTGGATCGGGAAAAGCGCGGGGACGCGCTGTGGTTCGGAGTGCTTTCGGCGCTCGCGATTCTGACCAAAGGCACCGGCTTGGCGCTCGCTCTCGCCGTCCCGCTGGCGCTGCTTTTCACGCGCCGCTTTCATGTGCTCCGGCGTCCGGCGTTTTGGGTCGCTGTGGCAATCATCGTTCTCGTCGCCGGGCCGTGGACCTGGGCGACGCGCAACCTCGGCAAAGGCGGCTGGGTCGAGCCGAATCCATCGTTGAGCTTCACGATGGAGGCGCTGCCGTACTACGTGAAAAAACTGGGACTCGCGCTGTGCGTTGTGCCGGTCGTTTTTCTGGCCGTCGGCGTTTGGGTGAAAGCCCGCGGTTCTTCTCCCCATCAGGGCCGCTGGGCGGCGGCAGGCGCGCTCATCATTGCCGTCGTCGTCTTCCAATCCATCGCGCCCGTCGGTCTCGAAGCCCGGCATCTCATCCCCGCGCTGCCTGCGGCCATGATGTTCATCGTCGCCGGTCTCGACTGGCAGCCGCGCGGGAAAACTGCGCGCGAACCAAACAGGCGGTTCTCGTTGGCGCTGCCGTTTCCGTGGGTGATCGCTGTCCTCATGCTGGCCCTCGCGGCGAACTGGCCGTTCGTTGCGAAACGGTTCAGCGGGTTCGCCCCCCTGGCCGACGCGATGCTGCGGGAAGCCGCACCGGCGGACGTCACGCTCGTTTCGTCGGATGCGCGCGGGGAGGGGATGTTCATTTCGGAAGTCGCGATGCACGAGCAGCGGCCCGGCCACACGATCCAGCGCGCCAGCAAGACGCTCGCGAAGAGCACATGGAGCGGCAGCGGTTACACGCCGCGTTTCAAAGACGACGACGACCTCCTCGCCTTTCTCATCAGCGGAGAAATCCAGTATCTCGCGATCGACGACGCCGTGCCCGAGGCTAAGCGGCGCGAGCATCAGGATCAGCTCAAGCGCGTGGTCGAGCAGCACGCCGACCAGTTTGCGCTCGTCGCCAGTTCTGAGATGATCCGCGATGGCCAGCCGCAGTTCGCGCCCGTGAGGCTTTACAAAATCCGGCGCAAAAATTGATTTTCGCCCGCGCCTGCTTCGCGCATCTTGGCCGGTCTTCGCCCCATGCCTCCGCGCCCCAAATTTCACACGCTGTCCGTCCTCGTCGCCGCCTACAACGAGGAGGAGAGCCTGCGCGCGAGCATGGAGGCGGTGCTCGCCGCGCCGCTGCCGGGCGGTCTGGCCCGCGAGATTGTCATCGTCGATGACGGCTCGAAGGACGGCACCTGGCGCGTGGCGCAGGAACTCGCCGCCGAGCACCCGGAGATCCGCACTTTCCAGCAGACCCCGAACCAGGGCAAAGGCGCGGCGCTGCGCCGCGCGGTCGCGGAGATGACCGGCGACCTCGCGATCTTTCAGGACGCCGATCTCGAATACGACCCGAACGATTATCCGCGGATGCTGCGCCCGATTCTCGACGGCCGCGCGGAGGTGGTCTTCGGCAGCCGGTTCGCGGGCGAAGAGCGGCGCGTGCTCTATTTCTGGCACTCGCAGGCGAACAACTTTCTGACGCTGCTCTCGAACATGCTCAATGACACGAACTTCACCGACATGGAGACGTGCTACAAAGCGTTCGTCGGCGCGGCGCTGAAGGCGATCCCGCTGGAGTCGAACCGCTTTGGCATCGAGCCGGAGATCGCGGCGAAGGTCGCGCGCAACCGGCTGCGCATGTTCGAGGTGCCGATCAGCTACAACGGGCGGCGCTATGACGAGGGGAAAAAGATCACCTGGCGCGACGGGCTCGCGGCGCTCTGGTTCATTTTCAAATACCGCTTTTCCAGCAACTACTCCGACCCCGGCAAGGTCACGCTCGACGCCATGGAGCAGGCCCCGCAGTTCAACGAGTGGATGTATGAAAGCGTGCAGCCGTGGCTCGGCGCGCGCGTCGCGGAACTCGGCGTGGGGCGCGGCAATCTGAGCAAACACATCCGCCGGCACGAGCATGTGCTGCTCACCGATTACCGGATCGACTACCTCACCGAGCTGCAGCGCAAATGGGCCGACCAGCGCGACCTGCGGATCGGCAAGCTCGATATGACGGCGCGCGAGGACTACGAGCAGCTCCGCGAATTTGCGCCGGACAGCGTCGTCTTTCTCAACGTCCTCGAACACATCGAGGATGACCGCGCCGTGCTGTGCAGCCTGATGGAGACAGTGCCCGCGGGCTGCCGCGTGGTCGTGCTCGTGCCCTACAACATGCGGCTCTACAGCGAATTCGACCGTGCGCTCGGCCACTTCCGCCGCTACGCGAAAGGCGAACTCGAAGGCAAAATGCGCGAGGCGGGCTTCGAGGTGGAGAAGCAGTTTTTCTTTAACAAGTTCGGCATCTTCGCGTGGTACGTGGCGAACACGCTCGGCGGGCAGAAGGCGCTCAAGCCCTGGCAGCTCAAGCTCTACGGCAAGCTCACGCCCGTCTTCCGCGTGCTCGATGCGGTGCTCCCGACGAGCGGGCTTTCGACGGTGGTTGTAGGACGCAAGCCGTCGGCAGGAAATGACGAAGGACGAATGACGAAGGACGAAGGAATGGCGAAATCCGAAGAACCGAAGCAGCCGGTTGCGGACGCCATTCGTCATTCTGCATTCGGACTTCTTTCGTCATTCGTCATCCGTCATTCGTCATTTCCCAATGCCCGCTGACCCCGTGCCCGACGCCGAGCGCGTCATCCGCCCGCAGCGCGGCTTCATCGCCATCGACTTCGCGGAAATCTGGCGCTACCGCGAACTCTTCGGCTTCCTCGCGTGGCGCGACATCCTCGTGCGCTACAAGCAGACCTATCTCGGCGTCGCGTGGGTGGTGCTCCAGCCGGTGATGACGATGCTCGTTTTCACCGTGCTCTTCGGGCGCTTCGGAAATTTCCAGTCGAAAGGCGCGCCCTACGAGCTGATCACCTTTGCCGCGCTGCTCCCGTGGCAGTTTTTCGCGAATACGCTGGCGGAAAGCAGCAACTCCCTGGTGGCTTCGGCCCGCATCATTTCGCGGGTCTATTTTCCGCGGCTCATCATCCCGGCGAGCGTGGTCTGCAGCGGCCTCGTGGAGGCGGCCATCTCGCTGGCGATTCTCTTCATCCTGATGCTCTGGCACGGCGTCGTCTTTCGCCCGCTGCTGCTGCTGCTGCCGTTTTATTTCGCGCTCACCTTTCTCACCACGTTCGCCGCCGGAGCGTGGTTCAGCGCGTTGAATGTGAAGTATCGCGACGTGCGCTACATCGTCCCGTTCATCACGCGGCTGGGCATGTTTATTTCTCCGGTGCCCTTTCTGTGGATGGAGAAGATGCCGGAAAAATGGCGGCTCTGGTATTGCCTCAACCCGCTCGTGGGCATGATCGACGGCTTCCGCTGGTGCGTGCTGGGGCCGGGCTTCGAGCCCTACTGGCCGGGCTTCTGGCTGGGGCTCGCGGTCACGGCGGTGCTGCTCGCCACGGGCATGCTCTATTTTCGGAGCACGGAAAAAACTTTCGCCGACGTGATCTGATGACCGCGATCACCGTCCGCAATCTCGGCAAGCAGTACCGGCTCGGAGCGCAGGCGCATGACACGCTGCGCGATCAGCTCGCGGGCTTGTTTCGCCGCGGAGCGAAGCGCGAGCCGCAGGAGTTTTGGGCGTTGAAAGACGTGAATTGTGACATCGAAAAGGGCGACATCGTGGGCGTGATCGGGCGCAATGGCGCGGGCAAATCGACGCTCCTGAAAATCCTCAGCCAGATCACCGAGCCGACGGAAGGCGAGGTGCGCATCCGCGGGCGCGTGGCCAGCCTGCTGGAGGTCGGCACCGGTTTTCACCCGGAGCTGACCGGGCGGGAAAACGTCTTTTTGAACGGCGCGATCCTCGGCATGACGCGGGCGGAGATCACCCGGAAGTTCGACGAGATTTCCAGCTTTGCCGAGATGGACACCTTTCTCGACACGCCGGTGAAGCACTACTCGAGCGGCATGACCACGCGGCTGGCCTTCGCCGTGGCCGCGCATCTGGAGCCGGAGATCCTGATCATCGACGAGGTGCTCGCGGTGGGCGACGCGGCCTTTCAGAAAAAGTGCCTCGGCAAGATGGGCGAGGTCGCGCGGGCGGGCCGCACGGTGATCTTCGTCAGCCACAATATGGCCGCCGTGACCTCGCTCTGCCGGCGCGGCATCTACCTCGAGCAGGGCCGGCTCAAGGCCATCGGGCCGATTGAGGAAATCACCGCAACCTATCTGCGCGATGCGCTGCCTTCGGGCGGGAAGAGCGGTTTTCGCCGGGCCAAGGTCCGTGGCAGCGGAAAGGTTTTCTTCACCGATCTCACGGTCGGTTCGGGCGATCTCGAGGGCGCGGCGGTGTGCGGCGGCGGTTTGAAAATCCGGATGGCATACGAAGCCACCCAGGATCCGGTGGCGGCGGAGTTCGTCGTGAATATTTTCGACGGCCAGCAGCTCCGCCTCCTCTCGCTCGATACCTTGACGGACACCAGCCTGCCGCAGCTTTTTCCCCAGGTCGGGTGGATCGAGGTCGAGATCGCCCCGGACTTTTCGTTCACGCCGGGGCGCTATACCGTGGAGCTCGTCGCGCGGATCAATGGCGAGGTCGGCGATCATGTGCCGGGCGCTTTGGAATTCGAGGTCCGGGACGGCGATTTTTTCGGCAATGGCCGCAAGTCCTGCGATACCGCGGCCTTGCTCGTGAAGGCCCGGTGGAAGCTCGCCGCGCCCGCGCCGGGCGGCCGAGAGCCGGGCTGAAGAACCGCCGCATCCACCCCGCTGCCCCATGCCCGCCGCCGCCGCCGCGCCCGTCGATGTCACGATCCTGATCTGCACGTACAACCGTGCGGACAGTCTGGAGGCCATGCTGGCTTCGCTGGCGGCGCTGGTCATCCCGCCGGGCCTCGCGGTCGAGCTCGTGGTGGTGGACAATAACTCCACGGATCGCACCCGGGCGGTCTGCGAGGCGGCGCGGACGCCGGTGCCGTTGCGTTATATTTTTGAGGCGCAGCAGGGGCAGAATCCGGCCTTGAACCGCGGCCTCGCGGAAACGTCCGGACGGCTGATTTTGTTCACGGACGATGACGTGGATGTGGATGCGGGGTGGCTGGCCGCCTATGGCGCGGCGGCGGCCCGGTGGCCCGCGGCCGCCTATTTTGGCGGACGCACGCTGCCGCGCTGGGAGGCCGCGCCGCCGCGCTGGTTTGCGGAGCATTCCACCACGCACCTCGCCTGCATCGAGGTGTACAGCGACGCCGGTCTGGAGGAAAAGCCGCTGCCCGCAGGCGTGGCCGGGGCCAACATGGCGATCCGCCGCGCCGCGCTGCACGGTCTGGCTTTCGATCCGGCGCTCGGGCCCGATGGCACGGAGACGGTGCGCTGCGGCGAGGTGGAATTGATCGGCCAAATCCGCCAGCGCGGGGGGGGCGGCATGCATGTGCCGGGCGCGCTCATCCACCACCGCACGCCCGCGCGGCGCATGACTGAGGCTTATGTCCGCCAGTGGTTCAAAGGCGACGGCATCGCCGAAGTCCGGCGCCAGCAGGTCGTGCGCACGAACCCCTGGTTCGGAGTCTCGCGATACTACTGGAAGCAATGGGCGCTCAGCGCCTTGAAGTATGGCTGCACCCGCTGGCTCGGGCCGGCGTCGGTCTGGCTGCCCGCGGAGATTGACATGGCGCGGGCTTGGGGAGTCATTGCGGAGTGTCGGCGGCAGGCGGCGGCGCGGAGAGCCTCCTGACCGCGCCCCGCCAGCCGCCGGGTCTAATTTTTTTCAATCTCCCGCCCCAGTGCCCCAGCCGCCCGTCCCTCCCCACCGTCGGAATCCCGTCCGGCGTTTCTCCGCCGGCGTCGCCTGGCGCTGGGTAAAAATCGCGGTTGCGGTGCGCGGCCATTTTCTCCTCCGGAGCGGTGCCACCTACATCCGCTGGCGCTGGCCGTGGCCGCTGCGCAAGCCGTTCGAGCGCGCCGCGATCCGGCTCTACTCGCTGGGCGGCGGGGTGGGCGACGAGCTGATGTGTACGCCGGTCTTTCGCGAAATCCGCCGGCGCAATCCCGCGTGCCGGATCACCTATCTCTCGCGCTATCCCGAGATGTTTCGCGCGAATCCGCACCTCGCTGCGGTCGAGGAGTTTTCGGTCAAAGGGAGCCGGAGCGCTTTCGAGCTGAGCTACCTGCCGCTCTACCCGCCGCCCCGTCCGCTGATCACACTCATGGGGGAATGCGTGGGGCTGGAGATGAGCGCCACGCAGCTCGATCCGCCGGCGGTCGCGCCGACGGCGGAGGTGCGGGAAAAGCTCGCCGCCATCGCCGGGCCGCGCATCGTGGTGCAGCCGCGGGCGAGCCACTGGACGCCGAACAAGGCGTGGCCGGAGGAGTCGTGGCGGGCGCTGATCGAAAAGCTCGCGGAGCGTTTCGAGGTCATCGAAGTCGGGACGCAGCCGCTTTTTCCGGGGCACGATTTCGGGCCGCGCTTTCACTCGTTCGCGGGCGCGACGACGCTCGCGGATTTTGTGTGGATCATGTCGCAGGGCAGCGTGTTTGTGGGGCCGTCGTCCGGCGGGATGCACATTGCGAATGCCTTCCGCGTGCCCTCGGTCATCCTCTTCGGCGGCTACGAATCGCCCGAGGGCTACGGCTATCCGTGGGCCGAGGCTTTTTACAGCGCGGTGCCGTGCGCGCCGTGCTGGACCACGGTGCCGTGTCCGTACGAATTGAAATGCCTGCGGATGATCGCGCCGGAGACGGTCTTTGCGGCGGTGTGCAACGCGGCGAACGCGATTCCCTAGCCCGGACAGCCATTCCGTAATTTGGAAAAATTCCGTAATTCCGTCTTCTCTGTTCGGAGAAAAGGCAGAACGGAATTACGGAATTTTTCCAAATTACGGAATGGCTGTTCGGGTTAGGGAATCGCGCCCGCCGCCTCGCACACCGCCGCGAAAACCGTCTCCGGCGCGATCATGCGCAGGCATTTCAAATCGTACGGACACGGCACCGTCGTCCAGCACGGCGCGCACGGCACTGCGCTGTAAAATGTCGCGCCCGGATAGCCGTACCCCGCCGGCGATTCGTACCCGCCGAAGATGATGACCGACGGCACACGGAAGGCGTTCGCAATGTGCATCCCCCCCGACGACGGCCCCACGAAAACGCTCCCCTGGGACATGATCCACACAAAATCCGTGAGCGACGTCGCACCCGCGAACGAGTGAAACCGCGGCCCAAAATCCTGCCCCGGAAAAAGCGCC
>JAYWEP010000008.1:0-26554 GCA_043779205.1 Chthoniobacter sp.
GCAGCATCGCTGGACGAAAGGCTCGATCCAGACCTGCATGAAGCTGCTCCCGGCGGTCTGGCGCGCGGATTTGCCGCTGCTCATCAAGCTCGAATCGACGGCCCACCTCACCGCGAACTACGCGTATCTGCTGCTCTTTTTCCTCTGCATCCTCATGCACCCCGCGACCGGCGGCGAGGGGGCCGCTTTCTCCTGGCACTCGCTGCTCATCAATGTGCCGATCTATCTCTCGGCATCGCTCCCGGCGGCCATCTTCTACGTGGTCGCACTGCGCGAACTGCATCCGAAAACGTGGCGGAAGGAAATCGTGCTGCTGCCAATGGTCCTCGCACTCGGCATCGGGCTGGCGATCAACAACGCGCGGGCGGTGATCGAGGCAATGCTGGGGCATCAATCCGAGTTCACCCGCACGCCAAAATACGGCATCCAGAGCAAAACCCAGGCATGGAAAAAGGCGCGCTACGTCCCGTTGAAAAGCATCGTTCCGTTCATTGAGTTGCTCTTCGCGATTTACTTCAGCTACCTGCTCGGTTCCGCCGCCGCCCATGAGCAGTGGCTGAATGCCATGTTCCTCGCGCTCTTCCTTGTGGGCTTCGCCTATGTCGCGCTGTGCTCGCTCGCGCAATGGATGCCGAATCTGCGCTTTCCGGGTCGCGACACTGGGGCTCCGCTGGCGGCGTGACGCCACGAGGGACAGCGTTTTTGGAAAGTATTGAAAATCCCGCCGGGCACGGTGGCTGCTAGGCTGGGTCTGCCATGAAAATGAACCGTCGCATCGCCAATTTCTGCGTTCTTTTCGCCATCTGCTCCGTGCCGGTGCGGATGTTTGGCGGAACCTCGATCATCGTCAGCGTTCCTGAGCAAAAACTCGCCGTCATCGAGAATGGGCAGCAGGTCGCGCAGTTCCCGATTTCCACTTCCAAATACGGCGTCGGCGACCGCCCGCGCAGTTACGCCACGCCGCTCGGCCTCCTCGAAGTCGCCTCGAAAGTGGGGGCGGGTGCGCCGCAGGGCGCGGTCTTCAAAAGCCAGCGCTTCACCGGCGAAATCCTCCGCCCCAACTCACCGGGGCGCGATCCCATCGTCACCCGCATCCTCCATCTGCGCGGGCTCGAAGCCAGCAACTCCCGCGCTTTCGACCGAGGCATCTACATCCACGGCACCCCCGAGGAGTGGAAAATCGGCCGGCCCGCCAGCTACGGCTGCATCCGCATGCGGTCGCGCGATGTCGTGCGCGTCTTCGACGCCGCGCCCGTGGGGACGCGGATCGAAATCGTCCGCACCTCGATCAGCCGCGCGCTCACGCAGTTTGCGTTCGGAGAGCACGCCGGTCATCACCTGGCCGCGAACTAAGCCGGAACAAATCCTGGGTAGCGCACGCACCCCGCGTGTTGGAATCGGCGCCTCGCCGATTTCGCCCCGATCCCGCGCACCCACCGGATGGTGCGTGCAATCTGCCGCCGGGTGTCGGGCGTGGCGCCGGACACAGCACGCGAGGGCGCGTGCGCTACCCGAGCTTCACCGCCCGCCGCCGTTGAACTGCAGGTACGTGTAGCCCTTCAGCCCCCGCTCGTAACTCGCGAGCAGCTTCATCGCCTCGTTCGGCTTCAGCCGGTCGCCCTTGATCGCCGCATCCACCTGCGTCTTCACATGCCGCGTGAGTTCGTTCTGGTCCCACTGCGTCATCGAAAGCACCTCGCCGATGGTGCTCCCCTCGATCGTCTCCTCGATGTACCAGCCGCCCTCCTCGTCCTCGTCGAGAAAGACATGCGCCTCGTTCACGCGCCCGAAAAGATTGTGCAGATCGCCCATGATGTCCTGATACGCGCCCATCAAAAAGAACCCGAGATAGTACGGCTTGCCCGGCTGCAGCTTGTGCAGCGGCAGCGTGTCCTTCACGTCCTGGAGGTCGATGAACTTGCTCACCTTCCCATCGCTGTCGCAGGTAATGTCCACGAGCGTCCCATTGCGCTCAGGATACTCGTCGAGCCGGTGGATCGGCATGACCGGGAAAAGCTGCCCCAGCGCCCAGTGGTCGAGCAGGCTTTGGAAAACCGAGAAGTTGCACACGTATTGGTCGCCGAGGGAAACCTCCAGCTCCTTCACCTCGTCCGGCACGTATTTCATCCCCGCGCAGAAATCCACGATCCGTTTCGCGATCTGCCAGTACACCGTCTCGATCTTCGCCTTGCTCTCCAGCTCCAGCAGCCCCAGGTCAAACATCGACTGCGCCTGCTCCTTGATCTGCTGCGCATCGTGCAGCGACTCCATCCGGTTCTGCTGCGTGAGGTTGCGCTGGATTTCCAAAATCTCCGTCACCTGCTTCGGATCGATCTCCTTCACCTCGATCTGAATCGGCGTCTTGTCCTTCTCGATCGCCCCAAACGCCTCGACAATCAGCACCGAGTGATGCGCCACAATCGCCCGCCCGCTCTCGCTCACGATGATCGGGTGCGCCACCTTCTCCGCGTCGCACACGTCCATGATGTTATAGACGATGTCCCGCGCATATTCGTGCAGCGAGTAGTTCGTCGAACTGTCAAACGCCGTCCGCGAGCCGTCGTAATCCACGCCCAGCCCGCCGCCCACGTCGAGGTAGCCCAGCTCGTGCCCCATCTTCACCATCTTCGCGTAAAACCGCGCCGCCTCCCGCACCGCGCGCTTGATCGTCCCGATGTCCGGCACCTGCGAGCCCACATGGAAATGAATGAGCTTCAGCGCGTGCGCCAGCCCCTCCTTTTTCAGCAGTTCGCTCGCGTACACCAGCTCCGCCGTGCTCACACCAAACTTCGCATTCTCCCCGCCGCTCGTCGCCCACTTGCCCGCGCCCTTCGCCGCCAGCCGCACGCGGATGCCGATCATCGGCTCCACGCCCACCTCCTTCGACACGCGCAAAATCTCCGCCAGCTCCTCGATCTTCTCCACCACCATGATGACCTTCTTCCCCAGCTTCAGCCCCAGCAGCGCATTCTGGATGAAAAGCTGATCCTTGTAGCCGTTGCAAATAATCAGCCCCTCCGAGTCCCGGTGAATCGCCAGCGCCGCCAGCAGCTCCGGCTTGCTTCCCGCCTCAATCCCAAATTGGAACGGCGCACCCGCATCCATGATCTCCTCCACCACCTCCCGCAACTGGTTCACCTTGATCGGAAAAACCCCGCGATAAACGCTCTTGTAACCCGACTCCCCGATCGCCGCCGCAAACGCCTTATTGATCGTCTCCACCCGGTCCCGCAACAAATCCTGAAACCGCAGCACCATCGGAAACGTCAGCCCGCGCTCCTGCGCCTCCTCGATCACCTCCATGATGTCGATCACCGCCTCCGGCTTCCGCGTCGGTTGAATCTGGATATTCCCCTTCCCGTTCACCGTGAAATAACCCGTCCCCCACCGGTCGATATTGTAGAGCGAAATGGCGGCGGGAATGTCCCAAGGTTGATTCATGAGGCGCGCATGTTAGAAACGCGCGCCGTCATTGCAACCAGCGCTTTGCAAAAAATTCGCGCCCTATTTTTCCACCGCGCCCGACGCCCGCCGAGCCCCATGTTTTCAGCCCTCGCCGCCACTTTCGCCCTCGACACCCGCCCGCCCGCACCCGACATTTTCCCGCCATGAGCAAGCCCGTCGTCCCGGTCGAAATTCGCACCGTCCTGCCGTTCAATTCCGGCCGGGCCGTCTTCATCGGCAACGACGACAAAGTCTTCGTCATCTACGTGGACGAGAGCGTCGGCGCGGCCATCTCCATGTTCATGAACGAGACGCCCAAGGAGCGCCCGCTCACCCACGACCTCATCGGCCACCTCCTCGCCGCGCTCGGTGCGAAAGTCGAGCGCGTCATCATCAACGACCTCAAGAGCGAGACCTACTTCGCCCGCCTCATCATCAGCGCCGAGAACGAGCTGTTTGAGAAAAAGATCGTCGAGCTCGACGGCCGCCCCAGCGACTGCATCGCCCTCGCCATCGCCCAGCGCGCCCCCATCTACGTCAGCCGCGACGTCTGGGACGAAGTCGAAGACCGCAGCGACGTGCTGCGCCACCTCGAGGAAAACGGCCCGCAGGGTGAGAGCGAGACGTAAGTTGGCCGGCGGCCTCACCTCCGCGACCGGGCCATGCGCAAGATCCCGAGTTGAGCGAACTGATTGAAATTCTTGACCGCTACCAGCCCTCCGCAGCCTGATTGTCTCCATGCCGATGGATTCCGAAAAGCCAAACTCTATCGGCAGCATCGCCACCCGGATTGCCTGCACCCTCGTCGGCGTGCTGCTGCTGTACGCACTCAGCATCGGCCCGGCCATTTATTTTCTGGCTTGGTCTAAGACAGGCCGCCCTTTGCTCCAAGAGTTTTACAGGCCGCTTTGGGATGCCTCCGAAAAAACGCCGTTATTTCCCGCGCTGTTTGCGTATTGGGAATGGTGGGCAGAGTTGAAGGGCTGCTCTGGGACGCAACCGTTTCCTCCGTGGTATTGGCGAAGCTATCCCCCGCCGCATTTTCCCACGCATGGCGATCCGCCATGAAGCCGCTCCTCTGACCGATATTCAACCTGATACACTACCGACCACCACCATGAGCACCATCAAAGCCTACGCCGCCACCGCCGCCCGGAAACCCCTGGAACCGTTTGAATTCGACCCCGGCGCGCTCGGGGACGAGCAGGTGGAGATCGCGGTGAGCCACTGCGGGATGTGCCACTCGGATCTCTCGATGTGGGAGAATGGCTGGGGCTTCACCGCGTATCCGTTTGTGCCGGGGCACGAAGTCGTCGGCACCATCGTGGCCGCCGGGGATCATGTGAAGAAAGTGAAAGTGGGCCAGCGCGTGGGGCTCGGCTGGTATTCGCAGAGCTGCATGGCCTGCCCGCAATGCCTCTCGGGCGACCACAATCTGTGCGCGACGGTGGAGGGGACGATCGTGCATCGGCACGGGGGCTTCGCCGATCGCGTGCGCTGCCATTGGGCGTGGGCCGCGGTGCTGCCGGAGGGGCTCGACCCGGCGAAAGCGGGGCCGCTCTTCTGCGGCGGGATCACGGTTTTCAATCCGCTGGTGCAGTTTGGTGTGCAGCCCACGGATCGCGTGGGCGTCGTCGGCATCGGCGGGCTCGGGCACCTGGCGCTGAAGTTTCTCCGCGCGTGGGGCTGCGAAGTGACGGCGTTCACGTCCAGCGAATCGAAGCGCGAGGAAGCACTCGGGCTCGGCGCGCATCACGTCATCAATTCGCGCGACTCCGCGCAGCTCGGCAAGATCGCGGGCTCGCTCAATTTCATCCTCTCGACGGTGAATGCGACGATGGACTGGCAGGCGCTCATCGGCGCGCTCGCGCCGCGCGGACGGTTGCACACCGTCGGAGCCATCGCCGAGCCCGTCAGCCTCGCCGCCTTCCCGCTGCTCGCCGGGCAGAAATCGTTTTCGGGCTCGCCCCTCGGCAGCCCCGCGACCACGCAGACCATGCTCGAATTCTGCGCCCGCCACAGCATCGCGCCGACCGCCGAGTTCTTCCCCATGTCGCGCGTCAACGACGCCTTCGAGCATCTCCACGCCGGCAAAGCCCGCTACCGCATCATCCTCGAAAACGATCTCGCGTGAAAACGCGGATGCGCGAGCTTGGCGACCTTTGCTTTTTCAACGCAGAGACGCGGAGAGCGCAGAGAAAGACCGAAGCGTTTCCGACGATGAAAAAACCTCTGCGCTCTCTGCGTCTCTGCGTCTCTGCGTTAAAATAAAAACTCCTCCTTTTGCATCGGGCGCGCTCCACCCCGAGATCGCTCTTTGCAAACCGCGGGCGCGAAAATAAAACGCCTTCTCTCCATGCGCATCCTCCACCACACCGACGCCGATTTTTCCACCGCTCTCGCCGCGCTGAAACGCCACGCGGAGGCGCATCCGCAGGTCCGCGACACGGTGGCGAAGGTGCTGCACGCCGTGCGGACGGAGGGCGATTCGGCGCTGCTGGAATTCACCGAGCGCTTCGGCGGGCCGCGGCTCACGGCGAAGCAATTGCGCGTGACCGGCCGGCCGCGCGTGGATGCGGCGGCGAAGGAAGCCCTGGCGACCGCGCGGGCCAACGTGCTCGCTTTTGCCCGCAAGAGCCTGCGCGAAAACTGGACGATGAAAAACGCGCAGGGCGCGACCGTGGGCGAGCGCTTCGATCCGTTTCAACGCGTGGGCATCTACGTGCCCGGCGGCACCGCGCCGCTGGTCTCGACGGCGGTGATGACGGTCACGCTCGCGGCTGCCGCGGGCGTGCCGGAGATCGTCGTCACCACGCCGAGCGGGCTGGATGGAAAGGTGAACGACGCGCTGCTTTTCGCGCTGGAATTCTGCGGGGCCACGGAGGTCTGGCGCGTGGGCGGCGCGCAGGCCATCGCGGCACTGGCGTATGGCACGGAGTCGATCTCGCCGGTGCAGAAAATCTTCGGGCCGGGCAATGCCTATGTCGTGGAGGCGAAGCGGCAGGCCTTCGGCCAGGTGGCCATCGACCTGCTGCCGGGGCCGAGCGAAATCCTCGTCCTCGCCGATGCCAGCGCGAACCCCGCGTGGATCGCCGCCGACCTCCTCGCGCAGGCCGAGCACGGCAAGGGCAGCGCGATCCTTTTCGTCACGACATCGGTGAAGCTGCTGGCGTCGGTGGAAAAGGAAATCGCCGCGCAGCTCGCCACGCTCTCCCGGCAGGAGCACCTCGCCGGCGTGCTCGCCGATGGCTGCGCGCTCATCCTCGTGAAGTCGCTCAAGGACGCCGTCGCCATCGCCAATGATTTCGCACCCGAGCATGTCTCCGTCGTCACGAAGGAGGACGAAAAGATCGGCGCGCAGCTTCTCACTTCCGGCGCGATTTTTCTCGGCGGCCACTCCGTGGTCGCCGCCGGCGATTTCCTCGCCGGCCCGAGCCACACGCTGCCCACCGGCGGCGCGGGCCGCAGCTTTCCCGGCCTGACCGTCGATATGTTTCAGCGCCGCACGAGCATCGTGCAGTTCGACCCGAAATCGCTGCGCAAGTCCGTGCCGACCATCGCGAAGTTCAGCGCGATCGAGGGCCTGGACGCGCACGGGCGGAGCGCAGCGATTCGTTTCGAGTAAAGCCGCGCGGCGTGCGGTGTGCTTTGTTGGAAACGCATGAAGCTTTGCATTTTCATCGGCGTGAACGTCGGCGGCATGGTCGGCTGGTGGCTCGGCGAATACGTCGGCATCATGACCGCCTTCCTCGCGAGCGGCGTGGGCAGCGTGCTCGGCGTGTACGCCGGCTGGCGCGTGGCGCGCGAATACCTGGGCTGAAATCGTCCGCCCAAAACCAATTCCGTTAATTTGGTTTAATTCCGTAATTCCGTTTTGTTTTTTTGGACGGAATTAACGGAATTTGACCAAATTAACGGAATTGGAACCCGGAGATTATTTTGAGCGGATGCTTTAGCGCGGCGTGAAGATGATGCAGACGGGCGCGCCGATTTCCACGCGCTCGCCCGTCGGAGTGAGCTTGCCGCTGTCGGCGTCGATTTTGAAAACGGAGATGTCGTTGCTGTCCTGGCCGGCGGCGAGGAGCCAGTGGCCGGTGGGATCGAGGGCGAAGTTGCGCGGGACTTTCCCGCCGATGGGCGTGTGGCCGACGAGCGCGAGCTGGCCGTCGGAGGAAATGGCGAAAGTGGCGATACTGTCGTGGCCGCGGTTGGAGCCGTAGAGATATTTGCCGCTGGGGTGGATGAAGATCTCGGCGGTGCTGCTCGTTCCGGCGAATTTTTCCGGCAGCGTGGAGACGGTGTCGAGCGCGGTCAGCGCGCCGCTCGCGGGGTCGCGGCGGAAGGCGGTGATGGTGCTGAGCATTTCATTGATGACGTAGGCGGTGTCCTGCTTCGGATGCAGCGCGAAGTGCCGCGGGCCGGAGCCGGGCGCGACTTTGCCGGTGGCCGAGTCGTCGGGCGTGAGCGTGCCCTTCGCGGCGTCGAAACGGTAGCCGTTGATCTTGTCCGTGCCGAGGTCGCAGGCGTACACAAACTTCGCCTTCGGATCGGCGTAGATGCTGTGGGCATGCGGCTCTTTCTGCCGCGCGGGGTCGGCGCTGGAGCCGGTGTGCTGGTCGAAGGCGCTCGCCTCGCCGAGGCTGCCGTCGGCCTTGATCGGCAGCACCGCGACGCTGCCGGTGCCGTAGTTGGCGATGAGCACATTCGTTCCGGCGGGATCGACCGTGACGTGACAAGTGCCGCCGCCTTTCGCGGATTGCTTGTTGAGAAATTTCAGCGCCCCATCCGCGGCGATGGCGTAGGCGCTGACCTCGCCGGGATTGGTTTCATTCGCGGCGTAAAGAAATCCACCGCCCGGATGGACGGCGAGGAAAGTGGGATTCGGCGTTTCCGCGACGAGCGCGCCGCCGCTGATTTTGCCGGTCTCGAGATCGAGCGCGCAGCGGTAGATGCCTTTGCTGCCGTCCGGCTTCGTATAAGTGCCGACGTAAAACGGCGCGTCGGCGGCGAGCGCGGTGGTGCTGAGCAGGGCGAGCAGAGTGGTAAGGGAACGGAGCAGTTTCATCGTCCACGAAAGACACCAAAGGACACGAAAGGGACAGACGAATCTGAACGGTAGGGACGGCACTCCGTGCCGTCCGGGGCGAGCGCAGCGAGGCGGCGGGTGGGATGCGCACGGCATCCGCAGCGCCCGCCACCTCGCAGGCGCCCGCCCGCCGGACGGCACGGAGTGCCGTCCCTACCCCAGCTTGGCCGAAAAATTTCACATGCTCTCACGCGCCGCGGTGGAGTTTTACGGGGCGAATAACACAGCCGCTAAGGTTCGGCGTGACCGGGCATTCTATCCGTGCCCATAATCCCCATTTCTCCCATGAAAAACCTCCCGACCACTTTCTTCCGTCCCGTCTTCACCGCGCTCGCAGTCCTGTGCGCCAGCGCCTTCGCCGCGGACAAACCCGATGAGTTTCCACCCATGCCGCCCGTGCAGGCCAGGAGCCCGCAGGAGGAGGCGAAGACTTTCCAACTGCCGCCCGGCTACCACCTGGAGCTGGTGATGAGCGAACCGGCCATCAAAGAGCCGGTGATCGCGGTGTTCGATGGCGACGGGCGGATGTTTGTCGCGGAGTTCCGCAGTTACATGCAGGAGATCGACGGGAAGGACGAGCTGACCAAGACGAGCCGCATCTCGCTGCATTGGTCGTCGAAAGGCGACGGCGTGTATGACAAGCATACCGTCTTCATTGATAACCTCGTGCTGCCCCGGATGCTCGTGGCGCTGGACAAGGGGCGTGTGATTGTGGGTGAGACGGACACCAATGACCTATTCACTTACACCGACACGGACGGCGACGGGGTGGCGGATAAGAAGGAGCCTTTCTATGTCGGCGGGCCGCGCGGGGGTAACTTGGAGCACCAGCCCAATGGGTTGCTCTGGGGGATAGATAACACCCTTTACTCGACCTATAACAACTACCGCCTGCGCTGGACGCCGGCGGGCGCGGTGAAGGAACCCGCCGCGGCGAACAACGGGCAGTGGGGGCTTTGCCAGGACGATCACGGGAAGATGTTCTTTATGAACGCGGGCGGCGAGCAGGGGCCGCAGAGTTTCCAGCAGCCGGTGGCTTATGGTGCGTTCAATCCCAAGGATCAAATGGCTCCCGGCTTCATGGAAGTGTGGCCGGCAATCGGCATGGCCGACGTGCAGGGCGGTCACGGGCGGCACCGGCCCGATGGGACGGTGAACCATTTCACCGCCACCACCGGCGGCGATGTCTATCGCGGAGATCATCTGCCCGCGGAACTGCTTGGGGACTTGCTCGTGGGCGAGCCGGTGGGCCGGCTCGTGCGCCGCGCGAAGGTGGAGGTGAAAGACGGCTTCACCACCCTCAGCAACCCCTATCAGGACAAGCAGTCCGAGTTCTTCCGCTCGTCCGATCCCCTCTTCCGCCCGCTCAATATCACCAACACGCCCGACGGCACGCTCTACATCGTGGACATGTATCGCGGGATTATTCAGGAGGGTAACTGGGTCCGGCCCGGCTCTTATCTGCGCAAGGTCGTGGAGCAATATCAGTTCGACAAAGTGGTGGGTCACGGGCGCATCTGGCGGCTCGTGCATGACACCACCAAGCCCGCGCCGCAGCCGCACATGAACGCGGAGACACCCGCGCAGCTTGTAACTCATCTCGGTCACGCGAATGGCTGGTGGCGCGACACCGCACAGAAGCTCCTCGTTTTGAAACAGGACAAATCCGTGGCCCCCGCGCTGACCGCGATGGCGCGCACCGATAAGAACTACCTCGCCCGCCTGCACGCGCTCTGGACCCTCGACGGCCTCGACGCGCTGACGCCGGAGCTAGTGCGCGAGAAGCTCAAGGACGAGCATCCGCAGATGCGCGTGGCCGCGCTCCGTGTGAGTGAGTCGCTTTTCAAAAAGGGCGACAAGACCTTCGCCACCGACGTGCAGGCCGCGACGAAAGACAAGGACGCGAATGTGGTCATCCAGGCGATGCTCACCGCGCGCCAGCTCGACCTGCCGGATTGGAAGACGACGCTCGAAGGACTCGTCACCGCGACCGCACCGCTCGGCGTGAGAGAAATCGGCAACGCCATCCTGAACCCGCCCGTGCAGGCCGCGGCAGCGACGATGACGCCCGAGCAGGAGAAGCTCTACAAGGCCGGCCAGACCGCTTTCCAAACGCTCTGCGCGACCTGCCACGGCGCGGATGCCAAAGGTCTGCCGCTCGCCGGCGCCGCGCCCGGCGCGATGCTTGCGCCCTCGCTCGCCGGCTCGAAGACAGTCACCGGCTGGCGCGACGGCGGAATCAAAGTGCTGCTCCACGGACTCATCGGCGAAATCGACGGAAAGAAATATGAGGGCCAGATGATCGCGATGGCGACCAATGACGATGCCTGGATCGCCAGCGTCCTGAGTTACGTGCGCAATTCCTTTGGTAACAAAGCCGGCTTTGTTACCCCCGCAGACGTCACGACGCTCCGCGCGGCGACGAAAGAGCGCACGCTGCCCTGGACGATCACCGAGCTGCGCGCCTCGCTGCCGATGCCGCTCCCCAACCGCAAAGATTGGAAGCTCACCGCCAGCCACGGCGCGGACGGCTGCGCCGCAGCGGTCGATGGCGATGCGGGTTCGCGTTACACCACGGGCACTCCGCAAGTCCCCGGCATGTGGTTTCAAATCGAGCTCCCGCAGGAGACGACGATCAGCGGTCTCGAACTCGACAGCGCAAAATCCCCCAGCGACTACCCGCGCGGCTACGAGGTCGCGCTTTCCACCGATGGCACCACCTGGGGCAAGCCCGTCGCCACCGGCAAAGGCGGCAGCGCCGTGACCGACATCGCCTTCGCCCCGGCGAAAGCGAAGTTCATCAAGATCACCCAGACCGGTTCCGTGAACGGCCTCTTCTGGTCGATCCACGAACTCCAGGTCTTCGCCGCCGCACCGGCCACGCCGGTGGCCAGGTAGGCCGCCGGTTCGGTTGTCGAGGGGCTCCGCTCCGCCTCCCGCATCACTCATCCCTCAACCCTGTCGGCCGTCTGGTCCCGCCGCATGGGTGGCGTGGAAAATCGTCGCCCGCCTTTGCAAATCCGCACCGTCGCGCAGCCCTAGCTTTTCCCGGATGTGCTTCTGATGCGTCTCCACCGTCTTCACGCTCAGCCGCATCTCCGCCGCCACCGCGCTCGCCTTTAGCCCGCCGCCGAGGAGCTGGAAAACCTGACGCTCCCGCTCCGAGAGCGGGGCCAGCTCATCCTCCTCCACCCGCACCGCGCCGCGAGCCAGCGTCTCGAGCAGCACATGCTCCACTCGCGGCCCCACATGCCGCTCCCCCGCCAGCGCCCCGGTGATCGCCGCGAGCAGCGCCGCCACCGGATCGCGCCGCGTCACATACCCGCACACGCCCGCCCGCAGCGCCCTCTGCACCGACGCCGCATCCTCCAGTCCGGTGAAGGCCACCACGCGCAGCGCCGCATTCCAGCGTGGCAATTCCTTCACCAGGGCGAAGCCCTCGCCGCCACCCATCGCCACATCCAGCACCACCACCTCCGGCTTCCACCGCTCGCAAGCCGCGCGCGCCGCCGGCAGCGTCTCCGCCTCGCCGCAGACCTGCAGCACCGCATGGGAATTGATCAGATGCAGCAGCCCGCAGCGCATCACCGGCTCCGCATCCACGAGCAGCACACTAGCTTTTCTTTGGATCCTCATAGGGTTTGTTTTCCTCCGCTTGTCAGGCGCGTTTGTAGGGGATCGCCCGATGCGTAGCAAGCAACATTTTCGGCGCAAACCCTGATGCCATTTTCGGGGTTGCGTCCCCCGGTTTTCCTGAACGCGATTCAGGCAAAGACCCGATACCGCAATTCCTCGCGCCCTGCTTTTCTCCCGTTCCGTGAGCGCATCCCAAACCGGCCCCCAAGCATGGCCCGCCAATCTTTCCAAGTCCTCCCAGCCAATTGCCTGCGTTCCCGGTCACAGGACTGAATAACTCTCCCAGCCATGCCCAAATACTGGCTCATCAGCGACCGCAACAACGGCGGCACCGGCACTGGACGCAACGTCGCCGGCCTCACCTACTTCACCAGCGAAGGCACCGGCCCGCTGAATAACATCGCCAGTTGGCAGAAAACCACGCCCACCCAGTTTCGCACCCTCCTCGCCGCCGCCGCCGATGCCTTCCCCGCGCTCGCGCCAGGCGACAACGAAAACCAAAGCCACGTCACCATCCTCGTCCACGGCTTCAACGTCAGCTTCGCCTCCGCCACCGCCTTCTACCAAAACCTCTGCGGCAGACTTTTCGACGGCCCGGACAGCCTCGGCCTCTGCATCCTCTACGACTGGCCCTCCCTCGGCAGCGTCGCCGGCTACGAACCCGACCGCGCCACCGCCCGCGACTGCGCCGGCGACCTCACCGACATCCTCTCCGAACTCTTCGACTGGCTCATCAAAAAACAGCAGGACGCCATCGCCTCCGACGGCGACCCGCGGAAATCCTGCAAAGCCAAAGTCTCCCTCATCGCCCACAGCATGGGCAACTACGTCTTGCAAAAAGCCCTGGCCGCCGCCTGGACGCGCAAAAACCAGCCCCTCCTCGTCAGCCTCATCAACCAGCTCCTCATGGTCGCCGCCGACGTGGACAACGACCTCTTCGACACCGGCGCCGCCGACAACGGCGACGGCAACGCCATCGCCAACCTCACCTACCGCATCACCGCCCTCTCCAGCGGGCGCGATGCCGTCCTCGGCGCCTCCGCCGGCGTCAAGCACTTCGGCACCCGCCGCCTTGGCCGCAGCGGCCTCGCCAACCGCCCCCCGCTCGTCACCGCCCCGCCCGCCACCGACAACGTCTGGGACATCGACTGCTCCAGCTTCTTCCCGCCCAAGGTCAGCGGCCTCGACATCCACGGCGCCTACTTCGTCACCGACGGCACCCTCGCCCTCATGCGCCAAATCCTCCGCGGCCTCGACCGTGGTGTCTTAGAAACCCTCGGTGTCACAAAAGGCAAAGCGTGGCCTTTCTGATTCAGACAAAGGATTCAATTGATAGACAGCCCCACATTTGGGTTCGACACCGGCGACTTCGATGCCATCGCAGTCACGTCCCCCGGCAGCAATCACCTTTGCCAGCGGCGTGAGCTACCATCTCAGGCTCCAAGGCCGCAATGCGAAGGGCAGAGCGAAGCGGAGCTCGTGACGGAGGACCGCGCCTCATGACGGATCCAACCACCCATCGTTCTCTTTGTAACACCCATGAAAAACCCACTCCATCCCACTCATACAGCCGCAGGCCGCCTCCGCCACACGGCTGTCATCGCCTCTTTTGCGTTGCTACTGGCCGCGCCTGCATGGAGCGATGATACCCAGCGCCGATATGCGCTAACCCAGGAGCAGCAGGCCAAAGCCGGAATAAAGAACAGCCCGTTAAAGGAGCAGGTTCCGCCCCCAGATGACCCTTACGATCTTAGGCGCAAGGACACTTTTACGGACGATAAGAAGCCGAAGATCTCCAATCTCATCGGACACAAATTTGACGACGCGGAATTCCGCATCCGGCTCAAGATGGCTTCCCGCGCGCTCGATGAATGGGCCAAGCGGGTCGAGGAATACGGCAGCATCACGATGTCCTCGCCGATCCTGACGCGGGAACAGGACACCTTTAAGTTCGATATCAAGGACGGAGCGCAGGAGTTTTTCCAGAATGCCAAGGCGCGCAAAGACGGGAGCGCGGCGGCCACCCTCGCCATCGTCAACCAGTTTTCACTGGCGGGCGAGGCCAACATTGACCCGCTCGCCCGGGATCAGATTGCCACGAGCCTGACCAACTACAACATCAAGCAGCGGGAGTATCAGGACCAGATGCAGGCCAACAACGACGCTAGGCTGGCGCAGCAAAAAGCGGCTCTCCTCACCCGTGACTCCGAGCTGGCAACAGCGGCGCAGGCTCCCACCCCAGCGGAACGGGCATCAAAGGAGTCCGCCGCTTACAAGAAATACAGCGACTCCATCACGACCACTAGCCCAACGCCACCCACCTACCCGGCCGACGTCTCCAGCAGTGGAGTGAACAACCCTGATGCGACCAAGGGTATGACCAACCAGGCTCAGTTGAACCTCGACAGTGCGGACGGCACCTCCACCAATTTCCTCAAATCCATAGGCGGGCTCACCAATGGGACGCCGCTGGCCCAGTTGTCCCTCCCCGGCGGACTGCCCGACCGGGTGGCCATGATCGATGCCGCCGGCACCAACACGGTGAAGGCCATTTTCCAAATCCTCGGCAAACCCGAGGAGGCGATGAAGTTCAAGGACAAGCGCGTGCTCTTCGCCACCGTGGACGTGGGAGTGAATCCCGGCTGGCGGACGCGCACCGACTTCTCCGCCGAGATCACGGGGCAGGCCAGCTACCGCCTCGTCCGCGCCCGCACCGACGTGGTGTGGGAACTGCGCGACCGGCTCGGCAATGCCGAGTGGACCGCCGCGCTGCTGAAAAATCACGGGCTGGAGGATGAGTGGCGGCAACTGCCGGAGGCGGAGAAGAAGAAGTATGCGCCGGCCAGCCCTATAAAGCGGAAGCAGATTGAAGAGGCGGAGAAGGCCAAGGCCAAGGCGCAGGCGGACGCCGACAGGGCGAAGGCCGTGGTAGTGCAGCAAACGCAGCAGGAGGAGGAGGAGGGGCAGAAGGAGAAGTACTACAAAGAGAATCTGCTGAAGCCCAAGTTGCAGGAAGTGGGCGAGCTTGCCAAGGTCGTGGCAGACAAGGAGGACGAGTTTCGCAAAGTTTTCAGCGACAAGGACCGTGCCAATGCACGGAGGTGGCGAATGCCGCCGACGCTGGACGGCAAATCGGCCGATCCGAAGACCAGCGTGGCGCCAGAGTTGACGGAGGCGGCGATCAGCGGGGACATCGCGGCGTTTAAGGACTGGTCGGGCGTCAGCAAGAAGGCGATGAATGCCTCGAATACGGACAGTTACAAAGCCAGCATCGAGGAGCTGAAGAAGATGGTGACACGGTATTGGGCAATTCGTAACGCGCAATACGCGGTCCCGGGACCCAATGGGGAACTGCTCATCCCACCGAAGTACCGGGAGGAGATGGAAAAAGCGATCGAGCATCTGACGACGCTGTCTCAGTATTCTGCGGACAAAGAAGAGGCGTCCAAAGCGAAGGAGAAGGCCGCTGGCGAGCTCGAGAGCAGCGAGAATGAGGTGAAAACGCAGGAGCGACAGCTCGCCAGCCTGACGGCGTCCGGAACCGGGGGGGCGTTTGGTTCGGGGGAAGGCGGAGGGGATCTGGGCAACCTGAAACTGCACAACGATTACTACAACAAAGTCACTGCGACGATGCAACCTCCGCTGGTCGCCGGCATCTCACCGCTGATGGAGTCGCAAGTGCTGGACCTGAAGGATTCCTATGGCCGGCAGGATCAGGTGGCCATCGCGCTCGCGGTGGCCCTGCGCAAAGGCGGGATGAAGGGCAGCGCGCAGCTTTTCGACCGGTTCATGCGGCAGCAGACGAAGACGGCGGCGACAAACTCCGCCCTTCCCGTAGTCAACACGTTCAGCGCCTCGGGCGGACTCTTCGGCTTCCAAGTCGGGCCGCGCCTGCGAGCGCTCAATGACCCCGCCGCGCGCAAAGGCGGATCAGCCAATGTACTGGATCGTCAGTCCTTTCCCGCTGTGCTCATCGTGGGCTTTGACCGGGCCGACCTCTCGCCCGTGATCTGCCGGGACTATGACGGAAAATTCTACGTCTTCGAGCCGGAGCTTTCGGTGAAGCAAAGCAGCCGGTGGAACCCCCTGGATCGGAAGCTGTTTTCCTTTAGCAAGAACGACTGGTGGAATCCCCTCGACTGGCACAACCCGCGCTACTCCGAACGCGACCGCACCGATAACCTGATCAATGTCGCCGATCAGTTCCGCGACCTGGACGAATGGCTGCGACTGGAGAACAAGCACGCTTTTCAAACCCAAAACCCGAACTGCGGCGTGGCCTCAGGCGACCCCACCATCATGGGAGCGAGCGGAAAGGGTCCCGTTGACGACTGCGACGGGTTTGCCCGCCATCCGTATGTTGAAGCGGTGCAGTCTTTGATCCGGCAGCGCGATGCACTGAAGGAACTTTTCATCGGCTCGGAGTGCCGGCAGTATCTGCCACAGTCGGTGATTCTCGCCGCCAAGCCGGACCCCACCGCGGCGAGTGAGCCGCAGGTCACCGAGTTGGTCCCCGCGTCCCTGACGATCCCGCTGCCCACCGGCCTAGGGTCGGGCAATGCGCCGCAGATTGCACAGCTCAAAGGCGCGTTCAACGACCAGCAAACGCAATACATTACGGCGCGCGACCCCGCGCGTGCTGCCGTAAAAGCCACGCATGATGGCATCGTCGCCCAGCTCGCAACATCGAAGGTGGTATCCGATCTCGTGGCCAAGACACTCCCCGCGCCTGAGGCTGGCAAAACCGCCCCCCCCCTCCTACGGACGCACAGACGAATGCCATGACCGTGCGCCTCAACGACCTGCTTGGTGCGGTCAATCAGTTGGACGCGGCACTCGGCAGCTTGGATGCGACGGTAACGACCCTTAAGACGGTAATCAACACCGGGACACAGCCGAAGGCGGAGGATATCGGTGCCCTGCCTTCGATCTTGGGCGACCAAACGGATACTGTGGGAAAAAAGGCTGCCGCGCTCCCCCTGGTGCCGGCCGAATTGATCGCCGTCTTCCGCGGAGTGAACATCAACCGCGACCTCGTGGCGAAGGGTGCGACCGCGACAGCCGCAGAGGTGCCTAAGCTGGGGACCGCCGCCGAGAAGACCAAGGGACTGCTGGAAAACCTCCCGCCATCCGATGTCGTGTCGATCGCGATTCTGGGGCAGAATCTTGACTCCGTCTCCAAAATCGAGGCGTCGGTGAAACGCGACGTGCTGGACTGGGCGCAGCCCAAGGTGGATTCGGGCAACGGGGTGAGGACCGTCATTACCAAAGATTCGATCCTGCTCTATGTGCGGGCATCCCGGAGCGCAACGATCCATTTCCGGCTGACCTTCACCCGCAAGGATCCCAAGAACCCCGCGGTGACGATTGAGCGGCGGCTTTACACCCCACCAATCGTCCTGACGTATAGCACCTCGTCGCCGGCCTTCAGCGGGGGCGGCTATTTCACGCTCAATGCGCCGCCCGCTCCGTTGATGGAGGACGAGCCGGCCAATCTGCCGGCGAAAGCCATTCCCGTGGATCAAGGCCGGAAGCGCCTTGCCGTCCAGCCAGTGCGTTCCCGAAAGGCCAGTGCGGTGGATTTCACCGAGGATCTGTTTCCCCCGCTGCCGGAAAAATGAACCGCCCACGCTCAAACCATTTTCACCAAACCAAACAACATCAACCAAACCAGAATAATCAAATATGAACACGTCAAGCGTTACCCTATTTAATACCAAACTCACCGATCTTAGAAGCGCCAAGAAGGAGTGGTCGGAGCGGCTCTTGCAGGCTCCGCGGGCGGAAGCCTTTCGCGCTTTTGCAGCAGCATCGAGCGTCGCGCCGGAGCAAAACGTCGTGGGTGTTGGAATCGGCGAGCAGGTTGTCGATGACAAGCCGACCGGCATCATGGCGGTGAAGTTCTTTGTGCGCGTCAAATACGCGGAGCATGAACTGTCGAAGAAGACTTTGCTGCCAAAGAGTATCGCGGGGCTGCCGGTCGATGTAGAGGAGACCGGTTTGTTTCGGCGGTTCGCGCCCGCAAAGACGAAGGCGACCACAGCCAGTATGCCAAATCCGAAAACGAAGATTCGACCTGCCCAGCCCGGATGCTCCATCGGTTACAAGGATCCGGCCAACCTGATCATCATGGCGGGGACTTTCGGCGCGGTGGTGAAAGACAGCGCTGGGCAGTATGTCATGAGCAATAACCATGTGCTGGCTGATGAAGGCCGCTTGGCCGCGGGTGCCGCGATCTTCCAACCGGGCCTGCTCGATGGCGGCAACGCGACCACCGACCAAATTGCCGCGCTGACGAGATTCATCGCGCTACAGGCTGGGGGAAACAAAGTCGATTGCGCCATCGCCAAGGTAACGAACAACAATCTTGTCTCCAAAGATGTGCTGCACATCGGCGCGCCCACGGGAGCAGCGGATGCGGCGATCGACATGGCGGTGCATAAGTTCGGGCGGACGACCAGTTACACCGTGGGCCATGTGAAGAGTATCGATACCGACGTGACGGTGGGTTACGAAACCGGCAACTTCACCTTTCAGGGACAAATCATCATCACGGGAACCAGCAAACACGTTTTCAGCGCGGCGGGCGATTCCGGGTCGCTGATTCTGCAACGTGGTATGAACAAAGCCGTGGGCTTGCTTTTCGCCGGGTCCAGCAGCCACACCATCGCCAACCATATCGGCGATGTGCTGCAAGCATTGAAGGTGACACTGGCATGAAAGCGCGCGACTTTGCAGACCTATGGCTACCGAACAAGAAGTCAAACAAGTCAAAAGCAGACATTCCGCCCGGTTGCTCCAAGAGCCGGGGATCTGCGGCGTGGGTGTCGAGAAGGACGAGCAGGGCGGCTTTGTCCTTGCCATCCATCTCGACGCCACGCGACCGGATGCAGGAGCGGCCATCCCCGATTTCATCGAGGGATGTCCCGTCCGGCGCGTTCGCAGCGGGCCGTTTGTCAGGCAGTAGTCCTCGCCCGGTTCCGACTGGTTGGGTTGCGGCAAGATTTTCTGATAACCGCGCAGGCTACGTCCCTGTCTGTGTGGCGCAATGGAGCGTGTCCAGAGTAGAGTACGTTCTCGGTCGCTTGAAAAGCGGCACCAGGAACAGCGAGGGCACTTTTGCCGGGGAGAAAAGAGCCACCGACGCATCGGGTAAAGGTTTTGGCCGTCTGGATTTTGGCACCGACGCGATAGGTGGGCGTTTCCACACTGGAAAAAGTCGGTTCGCCTCCATGACCGGAGTTTTCGGGCAGCCAAAGGAGACACCAACGCCATGAATAGAAATTTCGCCTGCGCAAAAAGCGGCATCGACGCCGTGATTGCACTTTCCAAGCGCCGAAAATCGGCGGTCACGAACGCGGAGTAATCACCACCCACCATCAACCATCAACCATCCACATTCCTAAATTATGGCCAGCAATCGACTCCCGGATAACCAAGACAAACTTTTTCCCCTCGCGGATGACATGATCGACGGGCTGAAGAAGCATGGGGATGAGGTGGGGGTGAAGCAGTTCACCGCGGCGGTGCTGGTGCCGAAGCTGGCGGCGGCGCAGAAGGGACAGGGGGACTACGACACGGCGCAGGCGGCGGAGACGGAGGCGACTTCGGATCGGAATGTGGCGAACTCGAAGGCGAAGGGATTCATCGCGGATGGGAAGGGCATTCTGGCGAAGGCGCTGGGCAGCAAGCCTTCGCAGGATTGGGAGGCGCTGGGGTATCTGGCGGGCACGATCGCGATGCCGGATTCGATCGAGGGGCGGCTCGCGGTGCTGGCGGGGACGCGGGATTTCCTGACGAAGAATCCCAAGAAGGAAGTGACGACCGAGGACATCACCTTTACTGCGGCGCAGGCGGAGGCGCTCCGCAAGGCGCTGAGCGACGCGCGCGGTACGGTGAACGAGGCGGTGGCTGGCCGGGTGAAGGCGAAGGGGGTGCGCGATGCGGCGGTGGATGCGCTGCGCATGGCGATGAGCGGGCTGGTGAATGAACTCGCCCACATCCCGCTCGGCGATGACAGCGCGAAGTGGTATTACTTCGGCCTCGTGCCGCCGGCCGATTCGCAAGCGCCGGGCGTGCCGGATGGCGCGGGCATTCATCAGGTGGGGCCGGCTTCCGCCGCGGCCGGAAGGGCGGCATCGCCGCGGGCGACGAAGTACAAAGTGGACGGCGTGGATGCGGATTTCGTGGCGCTGGACCTGACGAGCGAGACGCAAGTGCTGCTCGAAAACCTGCCGGCGAAAGCCACCGTTCATTTCAAGGTCACGGCCTATAACGCCGCCGGGGAGAGTGCGCCGAGCGCGGAGGCGGTGGTGACGCTGGTTTAGATCCCGAATATTTCCAATGACCAACAAGTAAACTAACAAAAAATAGAAAGCAGATAGTTATGCCTAAGAATACATCAAAACACATCAAGATCGCCGGCAGTGAAAAGAAGCCGCTGGCGGGCGCGCGCGTCAGCGGGAAAATCAACCCCGAAGAACGCATCGAAATTACAGTGCTGGTGCGGTCACGCGCGCCACTTGCGTCGAGCCCGGCGTTTCGCAAAATCGCCTCGGTCGCCCCAGCGAAGCGCGAGTATATGACGCGGGAGCAGTGGAGTGAGAAGCATGGGGCCGATCCGGCGGACCTCGCGGCGATCGAGGAGTATGCGCATGAGCATGAACTGGACGTGGTGCGCAGCAGCAGCGCGGAGCGGCGCGTGGTGCTCTCTGGTACAATTGCGGCGCTGACGAAAGCGTTTCCTGTAAAGTTGCAAAAGGTGATTTACAAAGGGAAAACGCACCGCCAGCGCACAGCGGCGGTTTCCGTCCCGGAGCAGCTTGCGAAGATCATCGAGGACGTGAAAGGCTTCGACAATCGGCCCCAGGCGCAACCGCATTTCCGGTCTGCGGCGAAGGGCTTGCGCCCGCGGGCGGGCTCGGCGGCGCGGGCGTTCACTCCGGTCGAGGTCGGGAAGTTGTATAATTTTCCCACGAAGCCGAATGGCAGCGGGGAGTGCATCGCGATCATTGAACTGGGCGGCGGCTATCGCACGGCTGATCTCAAGAAGTATTTTCAGGAGATCAATGTGCCGGCACCGAAGGTGTCGGCGATTTCCGTGGATGGCGGGCATAATACGCCGGGAGGCGCTGCCGATGGCGAGGTAATGCTCGACATCGAAGTGGCCGGGGCGATTGCGCCGAAGGCGAAGATCGCGGTTTATTTCGCGCCGAACACCGATCAGGGGTTTCTCGACGCGATCAAAACCGCCGTGCATGACAATCTTCGCAAACCGTCGGTGGTGTCGATCAGTTGGGGCGGCCCGGAAGATAGCTGGACGGCGCAGTCGATGACCAATTACGACGCCGTATTTCAAGAGGCGGCGGCCTTGGGCGTGACGATTACCGTCGCGTCGGGCGATCACGGCTCGTCGGATGTGGATCCCAACGACACGAAAAAGCGGGTCGATTTTCCGTCGGCCAGTCCATTTGTGCTTTCCTGCGGCGGCACGCATCTCGAAGCGAGCGGTGCGAGCATTTCCTCGGAGGTCGTTTGGAACAGCAACGACGGTTGGGCGACCGGCGGCGGCGTGAGTGCGAATTTTCCGCTGCCGGATTGGCAGAAGCAAGCCGGCGTGCCGCTGCTCAATGGCAAAGCGGGCCGCGGTGTGCCGGATGTGGCGGGCGATGCGGACAGCAACACCGGCTACAAAGTGCGGGTGGATGGGCAGGATACGGTGATCGGCGGCACCAGCGCGGTCGCGCCGCTGTGGGCGGGGTTGATCGCGCTGATGAATCAGAGCCTCGGCAAGCCCGTGGGGTATTTGAATCCGCAGCTTTATACCAACGCCGCGGTGCGCGCCACGTTTCAGGATATTACGTCGGGCGGCAATGGCGCTTACCAAGCCGGCACCGGATGGGACGCCTGCACGGGGCTGGGCTCCCCGAACGGTTCGGCGTTGCTCGCGCTCCTGTAAGGCCCGTCCTCGCTGGTTGGAGCGTAACGGGGTTGATTCCGCGAGTGCGTGCCGCTCAAAGCGGCACGCACTCGCATTTTTTTGCGGAGAAGCTGGAGGACATCGCCCTATCAGGTGCAGGCCGAGGTTACAAGGCGCGCCCGGGCGCCGTTTGTCTGGACTGCCTCCGCCTACCGCCCTTCGGCAAGCCGTGGCGGACGGTTCCATCCCGTCCGCTGCGTTACCACTCGCGGGGCGGAGTGGAGTTCGACAATCTCCCCGAGAAAGCGACCGCAGTATCGAGGCATCCGCAAGGCTTTCTTAGTCAGGCCCGATTACCCACGCATAGAACGCGACACCGAATTCTGTCACGGCTCGCGGTCGGGGTTCCAGTAGCCGTTGGCTTCGTCGGGGCCGAACCAGCCGAGGGCTTGGGCGGTGGGGTCGCCGCCGTAGGGGTTGGTGCCGGTGGGGCGGTTGGCGCGGGCTTCCATGCTGATGTGGCCGTCGCACCAGCCGACGATGGCTTTGCCCTGAAAGCGGAAGTGCAGACTCGGTGAGGGGCGGTCGCCGGAGGGGCCGGTGCCGTAATCCCAAAAGGGCGGCTCGATGGACGCGTACTCCTGCACGCCGTCGGCGCGGGCAAAGGCGCTGGTGGCAAACATCAGCGTGACCGAGGGGCGCGGCACTTGGGCGGGGCGCGCGGAGAGGCGGGTGCCGTCGGCATTCCAGGCGCCGCCGGGGCGTCCGCCGATGTAGGCGGAGTTGTAGCCGTAGCCGCCGGTGCCGTCTTCAAAGCTCCGGGTGCCGCGGAGCATCTCGGTGAAAAGCGGACAGGCGAGGACAGCCCCGCTTTTGCCGAAGTAGTCGGCGAGGAAGCCGCGCGTGGGGTCGAAACGCCCGCCGGCGCCGGTGCGGCCGCCATGCCAGCGGCGGTTGTTCTGTTTGTTGTCGGCGGGGGCGTAGCAGCCCTGGTCGGCGGCGTAGGCGATATTGGCGGCGACGAGCTGGCGGAGATTCTGGCTGCTGCGGACGGAATAGGACTGGAGTTTCGCGCTGCGAAAAGCGGGCAGCAGGAGCGCGGCGAGGACGGCGATGATGACGATGACGACGAGCAGCTCGAGCAGCGTGAACGCGCGCGCCGCCGTCCGCGCACCGACGGTGCTGGGAGGCGGCGGGAGGCGGCTCATGGCGCGAAGCTAACGCTGATTTTGAGAAACTGCTTCCCCGGAATCGTGTGGACGCGGTGGCGGCGGATGACGCCGATGCTGGCGATGTGGCTGTCGGACGCATCTTCGATCACGGGCGAAAACGACCCGACGACGAGGAGCGGCCCGCCGCCGGTCGAGCGGGCGATGACCTGCCAGGGCTGGTCCAAAGCGGACGCGGCCAGCACTTCCACAATGAGATCCGAAGCGCGCGTGTCGCGGCGGAAACTGATCGCCAAATCCGGGCTGCCGGAAGCGGGCGCGGGGAGCAGTTCGGCGTCGGGCGTGAGCGGCTGCATGGCAAAGGCGTACTCGACGATGTTTGGCACTCCGTCGCCATCGGGATCGGCCATCGGCCCGCGCTGCGCCCCGGCGAGCCCCTGGAGATCCTGCCATGCGTCAAAGGTCATCGCGACGGAGATGACGCCGATGGCTTCCAAATCAAACCCGCCGGAACCGGTGGTGTGCCACGGATCAAAGATCGGGTGCGGCACCGGCGAGGCGCTGTCGAGGAAGCTGCCATTGCCGGGAATGTCCACGATGCGCACATGGCGCACGTTGTTCAGATCGAGCAGCCCGCCGATGACGAGCGGATGATTCGCGAGCGCTGAGAGATCGAACGGCGTCCCCCAGCTCTCGCCCGCGGCGTTCACATGCTTGCCGGCGAGGTTGAAAATATTCGTCGGATCGAGCGTGCCGTAGCTGGAGACCGGGCTGGCCGTGAGCGAGACGCTGGGAAACCGCGCGAAGTTCACCCCGTCGGAAGATACCTCGACGTAGGCCAGCTCGGCGAAGACCCCGCCCGGGCCCGCACCGCCCGTCCCGTACTGGGCGACGATGGCGTTTTCAAAAACCACGAAGTCGGCACCGGGCAGATTGCGGATCGGCGCGGGATGCAGCGCGTCAGTGAAGTGCAGCGTGACTTTGCCCACCGGCGCTCCGGCGAGGATCTGCGCCGCGGTGAGGTCGCCGAGCGAGACCACGTCGAACTCGTCGCCCGTGACCGGCCCGAGTGCGAGCGACGGATCGCTGAAGGCCGATTGTCCGTCCGAGCGCACGTAGTCGGACCAGCTCCGCGCCCAGCCGAAAAAGATCGGGTTGACGAAATTGCGCGCATTGCTGAAGCCGCCGAAGCCGTCGGGGAGCCGCGCCTTTCCCTCGCCGTCCGGCCCGGTGAAACCGGGGACGGGCGCGTCCCAGATATTCGCCGGATCGTTCAAACCCAGCGAGTACGGCGCGGCGGACAGCGCGCCGTGCCAGAAGATCGCGGCGAGCGGCAGACAGCGCAGCAGGGGGCGATGAAGCAGCCGGGGGCTCATGCCTCAATCCTCGCGCCGGCGGCGGCCCCGCATCAATGCCGCCAGGCCGAGCGTGAGCAGCAACACGGCGGACGGCTCGGGCACCACCCAGAACACGGCCGAGTGGTCAAAGGTCGAATTCGTCACCGCGGCGTAGAGCGCCGGGCCGGCCACATCGAGCTGTCCGATAGAATCCGGGCTGCCGCCGACGACGGTGCTCGCCGCCGTGGTCGTGTCGATGAGATCGAGCGAGCTGAAATCCGTGTGCCAGAGCGCATTCGCGCCATCGAACGCCAGATAGGCATTGGAGCCATTGGCGAGAAAGCGGTGCGCCGCATCGAGGCTCTGCGTGGGCCCCGCACCAAAGGCCGCCACCACCTCGGACGCAGTGAAGCGGAAAAGATCGGGGCGCGCGAAAGAGCCCGAGCCGCCGTAGAAAAGATTCCCCCGCGCGAAGGCGATCGGCCCCGAATAATCATCCGGCGTATTCACGATCGTATCCGCCGCGCCGAGCATCAGCCCGCCCCCACCGTCCGGCAGCAGATCGAAACGCGAGACTTTGTTTTGCGGCGAAAAGCCGCCCGGATTGTGGCTCAGAAAAAGGGTGCCGCCCGAAAAGGCGGCGTCGTAATTTCCCGGCACGCTGCCGAGCGCGTCGATGCTCAGATCGGGATTCATTACGCGCACCGCACCCGTGCTGCTTTCGCCGAAGAAAACCTTTCCGCCTTCCCAGCGCACGAAGGAGCCGAACGCCGCCGAACCGAAATCGAACAGCGGCGGCGTCGCCGCGTAGCCGTCGCCCGCCGACCGGCGGTAGAGTTTGCTCGTGGCAGTAAAGGCGCTGTCGGTCTCGATGTAGAAAACATCGCCGCCCGGCGCGGCGGCCATCCCCGTGATGGTGAAGCCGGCGGTGGCGTCGAAGAGTTTGCCCCCGCTATAGCCGGGCGCGGTGATGTTGAGGGACTGCGCCAGAAGCGCGGTGGAGGCGGCGGTGAACGTCGCGGTGGTGAGGAGTAGTTTTTTCATGTGTGGTCTCTTTTTTGGGTGGGGAGAGACCAGGACACGGCGCGGCGCGGAGACGCCACGGCGAGCGGAACTGATCCCTCATTGCTTCTTTTTTGCGAAGAAGTTTTTTGCGCGCCTCCGCACAAGCGGCGGCACGAATGAGAGCGGATCGGAGGAGTATTCTGGCTTCTGGATTTTCGGTGGGCTTTCGCCCGCCAGCCTTCTCCCCGCCTTCACCTCCGGTTGATGGGAGATTGGCGAATTGGGGAGTCGTATCCAGTTACAGCAGCGCAACTGCTTCCGATTTTCACGGAATTCCTGCCTTCGATCCACTGACGTAAAACTCGCAAAGAACTGCGCGGACATTTCGCGATGACCGCGCACGCGGCAAGGGCAAATCCGCGGGCGCGCAAAAAATCTCCCGCATGAACTTTCGGCATTGCCCCGGCGCGCGAAGCGGTTCACGTTCCCGCACATGCCCGCCGCGCTCCTCCTTTTGTTCGTCGTCGTTATTTACCGCATCGTGTCCGGTTTTGCCGGAAGCGCGGATTTTGCGTGGATGCACAATGTCGCGCCGCTCGCCGCCGTGGCTCTCTGCGGCGCGGCCTATCTCCCGCGGCGTCTCGCCTTCCCGCTGCCGCTGGCCATGCTTTTCCTGAGCGATCTCGTGCTCAATCTTTTCCACTACCATCAGCCGCTTCTGACCGTGGAAATCCTCCCCCGCTACCTCGCGCTCGCGCTCATCGCCGCGCTCGGATTTTCGCTCCGCGGGCATGCGCGGCTCGGCACGCTGCTCGCCGCGAGTTGCGCGGGCTCGCTGCTCTTCTACGTCATCACGAACACCGGTTCGTGGCTTTACGAACCCGGCTACGCCAAGACTTTTGCCGGCTGGCTCCAGGCTCTGACCGTCGGCCTTCCCGGCTACCCGCCGACGTGGTGG
>JAYWEP010000009.1:0-12175 GCA_043779205.1 Chthoniobacter sp.
GCTCGTCCCGCACGAGTTCCACTTCATCATCTTTCGCAAACTGCGCCTTAGTTGCCGGCACCGCTATTACCGCGAGCGCCACGAATATCCGAAAAATCCTCTTCATGCGGAATGTCAGCCCGCTCAGCCCCGCTTTGGTCAAGACTCGTCTGTACACCGCCCGCAGCTTCCCGCGCAACGACTGGCGGTCCGACTCGAAAAGCTTGCGCGACTGTAACGGAATCAACGTCATCCCCGTCTGCATGCCCGACCCTTTGATGAACGCCCTCGCCCTTTCATGGCCTGCATTGCCATTCGCCAACGACGCCCGTAGAACGCGGGAGATGGCTGACTTCGCCCCGCCCGCGGATGAAGACCTCGTCGCCGCCACGCTCGGGGGCGATGAGGATGCGTTTGCGGAACTGGTGCGGCGGCACAAGCGGCGCGTCTTCGGCACGGCGGCGCGGTTTGCGCGGGACGATCATCAGCTCGACGACATCGCGCAGGATGTTTTTGTGCGGGCCTTCCGGCATCTGGGGAAGTTTCGCGGGGATGCGCCGTTCGAGCATTGGCTGGCGCGGATCACGGTCTCGGCGTGCTACGATTTTTTGCGCAAGGAGCGGCGCATCCGCGAGCAGGTGTCGCTGGATGCGCATGACTTTGATTTTCGCGATGGCAAGGTGGACGCGGCGCTGGCGGCGGGCGGTGCGCGGGAGCTGCTGGACTACGCGATGCGGCGGCTGACGGCGGAGGAGCGGCTCATCATCACGCTCGCGGAGCTGGAGGAGCGACCGATGCGGGAGATCGCGGAGCTGACGGGCTGGAGCGAGAGCAATGTGAAAGTGCGGGCTTTCCGCGCGCGGCAGAATTTGAAAAAAGTCCTGGAGGCCAGCCATGAACAATGATCCCGAAGAAAAACTGAGCGCGCTTTTCGCCGCCGCCCGCGCGGAGGTGCGCGATACCTCGCGCGCGGAATACGGCTTTGAGACGCGGCTGGCGGCGCGGCTGCGGGAGGAGGGCGGCGGTTCGCTGGGGGCGTGGGCGTGGAAGCTGTGCCCGTTTTTCGCGGCGCTGGCGCTGGCGGCGACGTGGTGGGGCCATGTGAATCTGCGCGCGGCGGCGGCGACGGAGGTGCTAACGGAGGCGACACAGCCGGATGCGGAGCAGGTGCTCTTTGCCTACATGACGGGAGAGGGCCGATGAGGCGCGCGCTGCGGATTCTCGGGGTGCTGCTGATTTTCATTTTCGGGATAATCGTCGGTGGCGCGGGCGCGAGCGCGGGCTTTGCGCAGAAGATTCGCGAGGTGCTGACGGGCGGGCCGGAGGCGGTGGTGAAGGAAATCGTGAAGCGGCTCGACGAGGAGCTGAAACTCGACCCGGAGCAGAAGCGGATGCTGCAAGGGATCGCGGATGAGACGCACATCCGGCTGCGGCAGAGTCGCGAGAAAATTCAGCCGGAGGTGGATCGCACGCTCGGCGAGGCGGAGGGGAAAGTGCGGGCGATTCTGTATCCGAATCAGGTCGAAAAATTCGACAAGCTAATCCACAAGGGCGGCGACAAGTGGAAGGCGAAGGCGGGCGGCGGGGATGCGCCGGCGGTGCTGCCGGAGCCGCCGCTGCCGGAGCCGGACCCGCACCAACCCGCGAAAACGCAGTGAGCGCGCGCAACTGTAGGGGAAGCTGGCAGCTTCCCCTACAGTTGCGCCGCGCGTGTGATTCGCAGTGACGCGCGGCCTTTCCGCCGCTAGACCGCCGCGCGATGTCGAAGACTTTTTCCTGGCTCGTCTATGCGCTGACCGCGGTGTTCTTCGCGTGCTTTTTCGTGTGGCCCATCGGGACGGTGCTGGGCGGGGCGTTTTTCGATGCGGACGGGCACTTTACTTTCAGCTTCGTGGGCGAGGTTTTTCGCAACCGCATTTATCTCGAAGGATTGCGCAACGCTTTCCTGCTCGCCATCGGCAGCACGGCGGCGGCGCTGGCGATTGCGCTGCCGCTGGCGTGGGTCGCGGACCGGTTTGAATTTCCGGGCAAGAAACTGCTCACCGGCGCGATCCTGGTGCCGATGATTCTGCCGCCGTTTGTCGGCGCGATTGGCATCCGGCAGATGCTCGGGCAGTACGGCGCGCTCAATGCGTTGCTCGCGAAAATCGGCGTGCTCGGCGCGGGCGAAACCATTGACTGGCTGGGCAGCGGGCGGATGTGGGGCGTGGTCGCGCTGAACGCGCTGCACCTTTACCCGATCCTCTTTTTGAACCTGACCGCGGCGCTCGCGAATCTCGATCCGGCGATGGAGGAGGCGGCGGAAAACCTCGGCTGCACGGGCTGGCGGCGGTTTCGGCGAATCACGCTGCCGCTCATCATGCCGGGCCTTTTCGCAGGTGGGACCATCGTCTTCATCTTCGCTTTCACCGAGCTGGGCGTGCCGCTGATTTTCGATCTGACGCGGGTCACACCGGTGCAGATTTTCTACGGCATCAAGGAAATCGCGGGGAACCCGTTTCCGTTCGCGCTTGTCGTCGTGATGCTCGCGAGCACGGCGCTGCTCTATGCCGCGAGCAAGCTCGCCTTTGGCAACGCGGGCAACGCGATGACCGCGAAAGCGACGACGCTCGGCGGGGCGCGGACGCCAGGCACCGGCGCGCAATGGGCCTGCGTGCTGGGTTTCGCGGCGGTGACGGCACTGGCGCTGCTGCCGCATCTCGGGGTGATCTTCGTGTCCTTTGCGGGCGACTGGTATCGTTCGGTGCTGCCGGGCACATGGACGCTCGATCATTACCAAGCCGCGCTCGGCCACGGCCTCACCGTGCCCTCGATCATCAACAGCGTGAAGTACGCGGCATGCTCGACGCTCTTCGACGTAGTGCTCGGCGTGGCCATCGCCTGCGTCATCGTGCGCACCACGCTGCCGGGGCGCGCGGTGCTCGATGCGATGGCGATGCTGCCGCTCGCGGTGCCGGGGCTGGTGCTGGCTTTCGGCTACATCTCGATGACCCAGGATGGCCGCGCGTTTGCGTGGCTCAATCCGTCGAAAGATCCCACGCTCCTGCTCATCATCGCCTACTCCGTGCGGCGGCTGCCGTACGTGATGCGCGCGACGGTCGCGGGCTTGCAGCAGACGAGTGTGACGCTGGAGGAGGCGGCGCAAAACCTCGGCTGTCCGCCGCTGCGCGCGCTGCGCCGGATCACCTTTCCGCTCATCACCGCGAACATTCTCGCCGGCGGCCTGCTGGCGTTTTCTTTCGCGATGCTGGAGGTGTCGGACTCGCTCATCCTCGCGCAGAAGCAGCAGCATTTCCCGATCACGAAAGCGATCTACGAGCTGTTTCAGCTCATGGGCGAAGGCCGCTTCGTCGCCTCGGCGCTCGGGGTGTGGGCGATGGTTTTCCTCGGCCTGACGATTTTCACGACGAGCCGCATTCTCGGAAAAAAACTGGGCGCGCTGTTTCGCGTGTAGGCCGCGACAGCGCAGGTGGATGGCGTCGCTCCGCGCGCCATGTGAACCCCACCGCCGCAGGCGCACTTTCGACGTGCGCAGCGGAAGAGATGGGCGCTGCGCGCAGGTTTCGCATGGCGCGCGGAGCGACGCCATCCACCTTACGCTCTGATTTTTTTCTACGGGGTGAGCGCGAGGAGGGCGAGCATGCGGCCGGTTTGGCCGCGCTCGAGGCGGTAGGAATAGTAGCGGTCCACGTTCGCGCCGGTGCAGGTGCTGCAATCGAAGATTTGGCGGACGCCGGCGGCGCGGGCCTCGGCAACGATGAGCGCAGCGAAGTCGGTCTCGTACTGCGGCGGGCGGATGCACGGGCTGAGCTGCACGGTGATGTCCGCCGGAGCGCAGCCGAAGTCGGTGCGCAGGCGCGCGATGGCGGCGGCGGTGATGCCGAGTTCGCTGCCGCGCCGCCCGGAGTGGAGGAGGGCGATGACGCGGCGCACGGGGTCGGCGAGATAGACGGCGCAGCAGTCGGCGACGTGGATGCCGAGACAGACATCGGGGCTGGCGGTGATGAGCCCATCGACGCCGCGCACGGGCGAGGCGGTTTTTTCATCCACGACCGCGACCTCGCGGCCATGCACCTGCTCGGCGATGATGAAACGCCGCGCCGCGAGGCCGAGTCCGGCGCGCGCCGCGGCGTGAAATTCATCGAGCCGCTGCAAGGCGATTTCCCGATCCGCCGCCACATCGAGCCCGGCGATGCGTCCGGTGAAGCCGTGGACGATGCCGGGCAGGGCGGCGAGGGCGGGGAATTTTTCCAGCGGCAGATCGGTGGTCACGCGCGGCGGGATGCCATTTTCACTCCGCCTTTTTGACCGGCGCGGGCTTCGCGTTTTTCCGCTCGGTGAGCGGGTCTTTGAAAGTCTCGCTGTAAATGGTGTCGGTCGCGGTCACGCGGTCGAACTCGGCCAGCTCTTTGTTATAGGCCGCGCGGCTTTGGATCTCGGTGGTGCGGGCTTTGGTGAGGGCCACGCGGGCGTCGAGCACTTCGAGCTGGGTGCCGGCCCCGGCGGAGAAGCGCTCGTTGGAGAGGCGCAGCGCTTCGAGCGCCTGCTCCACGTTCTTTTGCTGGCTGCGGATGGTTTCGCGGGCGGCTTGGAGATTGGCGTAGGACTGCTGCACTTCGAGTTCCACTTTCTGCACGGAGTCGTCGTAATTGATCTTCGCGGATTCGAGCTGGGCGCGGGCCTGCCGCGCTTTGCCGGCGGTTTCGAGTCCGTCGAAAATATTCCACGAGCCGGTGATGCCGTAGAACCAGCCGTCCACGACCTTGTCGAGTTCGTCGCTCAGGCGGGAGTTGCGAAACTCGTAACCGGCGCTGGCGTCGAGACGCGGCTTGTAGCCGGCGAGCGCGACTTTGATCTGCTCTTTGGCGATGAGGATCTGCTGCCGCTGGACTTTGAGAAAGGCGCGCTTTTCCCGCGCGAGCTGGAGCGCGTTCAGAAGGCCGAGCGGGCGCTCGATGATTTGGAATTCACCCGTGCAATTGAAGGTCGGCTTGCCATTCGGGCCGGGATCGAGGCCGAGCGTTTTCGCGAGCTGGAGTTGCGCGATGAGGTAGCTGTTGCGGGCGCGGATCAAGTCGGGGCGGGCGTTCGAGAGTTCGACCTCGGCGCGCAGCACGTTGAAACGCGGGACGGTGCCGGCATCGAGACGGTTTTGCTGATCCTTGAGCTGGTCGCTGAGGAGCTGCACGGATTCCTCCTGCACGGTGATGAGCGCGCGGGTGAGGAGCACGTCGTAAAACTGCGCGCGGGTCTGCGCGATGATCCGATCGACGGTGTCGCGCAGTTGGAAATAGCTGCTGTCCTCGGTGAATTTGGCGATCTTGATGGCCGCGCGCACCTGGCCTCCGGCATACAAGACCTGCTTGGCGGTGATGCTCACGATCCACGATTTGTCGCCGGGGCCGGAGCTGTTTTGCTGGCTGGAACTGGTGGCACTCCCGAGGCCGACGGACGCGCCGGAGGCGGTTCCGCCAAACGTCGAGGAGGAACCGCCACCACCGCCCGCGATCAGGCGCTGATCCTGATAATTGAAACTGCCGGCCGCTCCGAGGTGCGGCAGAGCCTGCGCGCGGACTTCGACAATCTGCCCGCGGGTGCGCTCGATTTCCTGGAGCTGCTTGAGGATTTCCGGGTTTTGCGCGAGCGCCGCCTGGACCGCCCGATCGAGGGTGAGGTCGCCGGCGAGGACGTGCGCGGAGCCCGTCCCCTCACCCGCGAGGGAGCTGGGAAGCAAGGCTGGGAGCGCCACGGCGAGCGCCGCGAGGAGGCGGAGGAGTTTCATGGAGTGCGGCAGTAGGTGAAGATTTTCTCGTAGATTTGCAACCAGGTCTTTTGCTCGCGCGAGTCGAGCGCGGCCATCATTTTGAGGAGATTGGAAACCATGTCGTCCCGCACTTCGGCGGTGAGCGCCGCGCCGGATGCGGTGATCTGCACGAGGATTTTCCGCCGGTCCTCCTTGCCGTGCGCGCGCCGGACGTGGCCGAGCTTTTCCAGCCGGTCCACGAGGCCGGTCGAGGCGGCGGTCGAATGGCCCATGCGCTGCGCGATCTCGGACATGCTCAGCTCCTTTTGCTCGCGCAGAAAACCCAGGAGGCAGTATTGCGGGAAGGAGACGTTGCCGCGGGCGAGCTCCTTGGAAAGCTTCAGGACAAAGCAGCGCTGGAGGACGGTGAAAATTTCGGCCAGGCGCTCGGCGTCGGCTCGCAGTCTGGGGGTTTCGCGCAAGGCAGCCATAAGGTTAAGGGCGTTTATGATAAGGGCATTGAAGCATGCGTCAACCGGCGAGAATCCTGCCGCCGGGCTTGTCAGCGGCGCCCGGCCGGGCGTAGCCTCCGCGCCCATGGATGTTGACCTTCTCCGCACCGTTTCGATTCTGCGCCACCTCACCGACGACGAACTGCGGGCCGTTTGCGCACTGCTCACCCGCCGCGATGTGAAACCGCGCGAGCGCATCATCGAGGAGGGCACCGAGGTGAAGATCCTCTACATCGTGTGCTCGGGAGTGGTGCATATCCGGCGGCTGGCGCAGAAGCGCGAGATGCTGCTCGGGCGGCTCGGCGTGGGCGGTTTTTTCGGTGAGATCAATCTCTTCGATCCCGGCGTGGCGACGGCGAGCATCTACGCCATGAAGCCCACCGTCCTGGCGTTTGTGGACTACGAGACGCTGCGCACTTTCATGTCCGAGCATCCGGCCACGGGCTACAAAATCGTCACCGCGATGATGACGGAGGTGGCGCGGCGCTTTCGCCTGACGAGCGCACGGCTGGTCAATACCGCCTACTGGAAAAGCGCCGAGGCCGGAGCGCCGCCCCGCGAATAAGCGCGGCGTCTCACGGCGGCTGCTGGAAAACCCGGTCGCCGACGCGCGGCGTGCCTTTGACCACATCGGCGATGGTGAAAGGGCGGCGGCGGACGTCCCCCGCTTTCAGTTCGCCCGACTCGCCAGCGGGCGCGCGGGACTTCAGCACCGCGCCGGGCAGCGGGCCGGGGCTCATGCCGCTGTCGATCAGGACGAAATGCCCGCCGTCATTGACCAGCATGATCGTGCCGACGAACAGCGGTTTTACGACCGGGGCGGGAGTGGCTTTTTTCGGACGCGGGCGCAGCAGCGCGCAGCCGGAAATCTGCGCGGCGAGGAGCAGGGCGAAAACGCCGTGTCGGAACCGGGGAGTCATGGCCGTGAAAATGATCCGAGAGACTCCGCCTGGCGAGCGAAACGAATGGCCTGCCCATGCCGCGACACGCGCGTCGTCTTTCCCGTCACGCGCCTCCCCGCTTTCCGGTCAGCGCTTTTCCCCGGCTCCCGCGGTGAACGCCACGACCGTGCGCACGGACAGCAGCAGCACGCGGGTCAGCAAAATGTACGAGCCGCCGAAAAACAGCGGGATGGAGAGGAGCGGGAGGAGCATGGCTTTGGGAAAAAGCAGCCGCGGTGCCGCGCCGGGCGCATTGTTTTGGCGCGCGCGCTTAATTTGCTTGCCGGAAACTGAGAACCACGCGAATAAACCGCCGCCCGCAGATTCTCGATAGTCGCGGGCCCACCGGTGAGGTGGCTGAGTGGTCGAAAGCACCGCTTTGCTAAAGCGGCATACTCGAAAGGGTATCGAGGGTTCAAATCCCTCCCTCACCGCGTTTCTATTTTCCCGCCATGACCGCGCCCCTGCCGCCCGCGTCGCGGCGCATGGTCACTGCGGCGCTTCCGCCACTCGCACGATGGCCTCCGGCAGCTCGGGGCGCGCGGCCACGCCCTCCGCCTCCAGCCGCTCGAATTGCGGATGGGCGAAAATCGGCGACTCCACCCCGCCGTCGTCCCCGCAGGCATCCTTCATCGCGCCCGCGGCGGCGGCGATGACGCGGTTCATGCCTTCGACCTCCCGCCGCAGCCCGGCGAGCGCGGCACGCGAGCGCGAAGGCCAATAGTCGCCCTCGTCGCTGATTTCCACATTCACATAGAGAGAGCTGAGCGCGGCGAGAATTTCGATGACTCCGCAGTGGCAGCGGCGGAAGTTTTCCCAGCCGTGCAGGCTCGCGTATTGCGTTTTGCAATGCCCGCGAAATTGCCAGTCTTTTCCCATCTCGGTGAGAGCTGTCCACCCACCCGTTTCATCCGAGCAAAGTCGTTGCGGATACTTGAACAAGCCGAGGGCGAGCGGCTCACAGTCCCGTCCGATTTCCACGGTGAAGCCGCTGCCGTAGAGCGGCCGCACTTCCGGCTGATAGAAAAGGTCGCTCGTGCGAAGGCTCCGGCATTTGGGAAAGGCGCGGCCAAAGTAACGCGCGGGGCCGCCCCGGACGATTTCCGAAACGGCGCTTAGGCCTCGCGAACCCAGCACTTGGACCGCGCAGGCGCGCATCTTTTCGACCACGCCGCGGGCCTCGGCAGGCATGTGACAACTGGCCGCCCGGAGTTGGTAGTGGATGGAAATTCCCATGATGTTTTTACAGCATTTCATCTTCCCGCCTTTCGCGGGAAAGACGCGGTTTTTTTGCGGGCGGAACCGCGGCGTTTTCAGCGGCGGAGCGTTCGTGGTTCAAAACGAGGAGTCGAGCGAGGATTTCATCGTCGTTCATCTCGGCCGGCCAGCCGTAGGCGGCGGCGACAGCCGCATCGAGCCGGGCGTGGATGTGGATCAACCAGGCCGGGCGCGGTTTGTCCTCCTTGTCATTGTAGAGCTTCGTCAACGTGCGCTCGGCGAGCTTCGCCGCGCACTCGGCGTCCCGCGGTTCTACACGCGGATAGCGCACGAGGCCGACGCCGGATTGCGAGTTCACGGTGGCCTTGTCCACGTAGCGCGCCCACGGGCCGGCGGTGCTGCCGGGAAAAGTGAGCAGGCGCGTTTCCGTCCATTCCGGCGGATTGAGCCAGCGCTCACGCAGGTCGTTCAATTCCCTCGCGATGGCGGCGATGGCGGTGCGGTGCTCGTCCGGCGTGCGCGGAGGCGGGTCTTCGCGCACCACGCTGCTCTGGTCGGTGTGATAATGCGCGGCGCGGAGGCGGGCGACGCCTTCGAGCCAGTGCGTCTCGGTGTCGTTAGGATGAGGAAAAGGGAACGTCTCGAAGCAACTCGTCGGTGTGTAGCGAAAGCCGCTCTCGCGTTCGCGCACTTGCGTGCCCTGCGCGCGCGCCCAGACTTCGTGAACGCGCGAATGCAACACACCGAAGAAAAAATCATCGTCCCGTGCAAAGGCGAAAACCTGATGATCCGGCAGTGTCGGCGCTTTCATCCAAGCGAACAGCCGATGCTTTGAAACCGCGACCGTCGTGAGGAAGCGCGGCAGTGACTCAATGGCCGCCAACATTCCGGGCCGCGGCTCGACGTGACGCCACCAATGTTTCGCGTAAAGCGGGCGCTTGTTTTTGATCCGCTCCGGGCGGACATGCCGGTTGACGTATTCAAACGGCAGTACGTAGCACATGTTCTGCGCCGCGCTGCGCTCGACGCCGAAATCAATGATGAACATCCCTCGCGACCGGCTCGTCACGTCCATCCCGTTCACCCAGGGCAGGAGCACGTCGGAGTTTGGCCAGCCGTGCGGGTTCGGCTCGTTCAGCATCGCCATCGCTTGCGCTTCAGAAATGTCGAAAGCGCCGCCTTTGGTGTCGCCCATGAAAGCAAGCTCGCGGTTCGCCGAAAGACGCTTGGCCGCGGTGATGTCTGCGGAAGCGGCGGAAAGATTCGCGTGAATCGCGGCGACAGCACGGCCATCCAACACGCGCGCCGTTTCCGCGCCGTCATCAAAGGCGATCATGCTCACATGCACGCTCGCGCCCTTGAGCGTCCATTTGCGGTCGCTCTCGGCGAAGAAAATCTCGCCGCTGTCCTTGATGCGCTTGAGCGTCTCGCGGCTCGCCCCGCCGCGAATGCCCTGCGTCGCGAGCAACCCCGCGCGGCGGCACTGGCCCGCCGCGATGAGCGCCCGCGCCTTTTCAAACCAGTAGCAGCACAAATCCGCCTGCGGCTCGACGCGCGCGCCGTAGATTTGAAACAGTCCGCTCACCCAGCCGTCGCCGAGTTCGCGCCGCAGCATTTTGCCGCCGAGGAATGGCGGGTTGCCCACGATGACATCGCACTCCGGCCATTTGCGCTCGGTGTAAAATTTCAGCGCATCGTCGCCCGCGTGCTCGTCGGCTTGCGCGTCCTTGAGCGTCTTCGCCTTGCTGCGGAAGTGGGGCACGAGCAGGGCGTCCTCGTTTTGGAAGCCGTCGAGATTTTGCAGCACGGGCGTGCGGTCGTTGGAAAAACCGTTGTCGCTCCGCCATTGGAGGAAACCGATTTGTACGGAGACTTGCGCCAGCTCAAAAGCGTAGGGATTCACCTCGATGGCCCGGAGCTGCTGCACGCTCACTTGCGGCGCGAGCTTGCAGCCGAGCTGCGTGGCGCAGGTGATGATTTCCTTTTCCAAATCGAGCAGCAGTTGCAGCGCGACGTAGAGGAAATTCCCGCTGCCGCACGCGGGATCGAGCACGGTCACGGCGGCGATTTTCTTTTGCAACGCGGCGAGCCGGTCGCGCTGCGGGGACGTGCCTTTTCCCTTCGCCATCGCGGCGGCGAGTTCGCCTTTGAGCGCGCTCCACTCGCGGCGCAGCGGGGCCATGAGCACGGGTTCCACGAGCGTTTTGATGTCCACATCATCCGTGTAATGCGCGCCGAGCTGGCTGCGCTGGCTCTCGTCCAAAGCGCGCTCGAACAGCGTGCCCATGATGCTCGGCTTGATGAATTGCCAGTCCGATTCACCCGCCTTGGCGAGGGCGCTCAACTCCTCGACGGTGAGTTCAAAGACCGTCGATTCCTCGAAAAGATGGCCGTTGAAATGGCGAATCCTGTCTTTACCAAAACTGCCGCCTTTCGCCATGACCGCGAAGAGTGTTTCGAGCGTCTCGGCAAGGTGTCTGGGATCGTCCAAGCCAGCTTTGGCGATGTCGGAAAAAAGGTTCTTCGGCAGCAGGCCGGTATCCTCGGCGAAAAAACAGAAGACGATGCGATTGAGAAAACGGGCGATGCGGAGATTTTTGCGCTGTGAAAAATTCAGCTCCGCACGCGTCTTCGCATCGGCGAGTTCGCGGCACTCGCGCCGCTGCAATGACTGTGCGATGTCGGCGATTTGCCCGGCGAGCGTTTCCGTGACCTCCGCCGTGGTGCGCTGCGGTTTGAGGAAATCCGGGTCGGTGAAAACCGCGCGAAGCAGGCGGAGATTCCGCGGGTCGTCGATCTGCGCGTTGGTGAACTCATGCGGCTCCTGCACGGTGCCATTGAAATTCGTGCGGACGATGAAGCGGTCAAAGTCGCACACCACGAGCAGCGGCGGATTGAACAACGCTTCGCGGTAGCGCTGGAGCTGCGCGTAGGCTTCGTCGAGGTTTTTGTGCAGGCCTTTGTATTCCCATCCGAAGCAGCCCTTTCTCCACACATCGGCGAAGCCTTTCTCAATCTTTCTCACCGCACCCGAGGCGTCGATGAAGTGGACGAGTTCGGCGTCCTTGATGACGCCTTTTTGAAAGCAAAACCACTCGTCGCCCGTGGGGTCCGCCTCGATCGGCGTCGGCAGGCCGAGCATCCGGCAGAGGTCGTCGAAGTGCGACTGGTAGGCGGACGTTTCCTTGCCGGAAAACTTCGCCCATTTCTTTTTGAACTCCGCGGGGGTCATGTGGGCGCGCACCCTAGCAATGCGGGAGGACGGCTGGCAATGCTGCCGCGAAATCCGGCGGCAAATTTTACAGGTCAAGTGTGCCATTGCTTGACCTGCGGGCGATGCGTGAAATAACTGCCCGCCGTCTTTTTCACGACCAACCACAAAAATGACCAACTACGGACCACCCGAAAAACAGGGACTCTACGATCCACAGTTCGAGCACGACGCCTGCGGCGTCGGGTTCGTTTGCCAGATGAAGGGCAAGCGCTCGCACGAGATCATCGAGCAGGCGCTGACGATTTTGGTGAACCTCGATCATCGCGGCGCGTGCGGCTGCGAGGTGAACACCGGCGACGGCGCGGGGATTTTGCTGCAAGTGCCGCATGGATTTTTGCGGAAAGTGGCGGGCGTGGAATTGCCGGCGGCGGGGCAGTATGGCGTGGGGATGCTCTACTCCTCGCCGGATGCGGCGATCCGGGCGGAGAGCGCGCGGCATTTTGCAAAGATCGTGGCCGAGCAGGGCCAGCGGGTGCTGGGCTGGCGGCAGATTCCGACGGACAATTCC
>JAYWEP010000010.1:0-7445 GCA_043779205.1 Chthoniobacter sp.
TTAAGAAATACGAGGTCGTCTTCCCGATGCTTGCGGGCGTGGGCGACACGGCGGCGCGCGCGGCCTTCGTCATCGATAAGGCGGGCGTCATCCAGCACAGCGAGCAGACGCCGACGCCGAAAGACCTCCCCGATTTCAACGCCATCAAAGCCGCGCTCGCGAAGCTCGGCTGACGCGCCGGAACTCCCGCGTCGCAGCGCTCGATTGCGAAAGTTGTGCCTCATGTCCGGCTCAATGCTTCGGCGGTCAGCGCGGTAGCTGCGCGCGGGGTGGTGCCGACGGTCGTATCGGTGCCTTGGATCGGCTGCGCCACGGGGGCAGCCGGGAGGTCGCTGCACTTGGTTCAAGTCGCCGCGTGACGAGTCTCACCTCCGGCCTCCGCTTCTCCTTGCAGCCCTCGCACCCGCCGCAATACTCGCCGCTCATTCAAACCCCCTCCTCCCTTTTCATGCGCCTCCTCAATTCCCGCCGCTCCCTCCTCCTCGCGCTGGCCTTTTTCGCCGCCGGCTGCGGGCCGAAGACACCGAGCGCCAGCACGCCGGCGGAAGGCAAAGGCCGCCTCTTCGCGGTCTCTTTCATGACGCTGAACAACCCGTTTTTCGTCGATCTCGGCGAAGGCATTCGGAAGGTGGTGGAAGCGCACGGAGACCGTCTCATGGTGCTCGACGCGAAGTTCGACGCGCTCAAGCAGAAAAACGACATCTCGGACGTGCTGCAGCAGGAGCCCGCGGCGATTTTCATCAACCCGTGAATTGGGAGGGCGTGCGCGCGACGCTCATGGAGGCGCAGCGGCGCAAAGTGCCGATCATCGTGGTGGACACGCAGGTCTCCGACGACACGATGGTGCTCACGCAAGTGGCGAGCGACAACGTGGCCGCGGGCCGGCTCGCGTGCGAGGCGCTCGGGAAAGTGAAGCCGGCGGCGAAGCTGGCGATCCTGCATGTTTCGTCGGCGAAATCGTGCATCGACCGCGTGCAAGGCTTCAAGGAGGCGATGGCGAAATTTCCCGAGATGAAGCTGCTCGACACGCAGGAAGGCAAAGGCTCGCGCGAAGGCGCGCTACCGGTGATGCGCGATTTGCTGGGCCGTTTTCCGGAACTCGACGCGGTTTTCCCGATTAATGATCCGAGCGCATTCGGCGCGGCTTCGGCGATCGAAAGCGCGGGCCGGTCCGGGCAGATCACGATCGTGACGGTGGACGGTTCCGCCGACGGCATCGCCGCGGTGCAAGCCGGCAAGCTGCTCTCGACGAGCGCGCAATTTCCCAAAGAAATCGGCCGCATCGCGGCGGAAAAAGCTTACGATCACCTCGCCGGCAAGCCGGTGGAGAAAGAGGTGAAGGTCGAGGTGAAGCTGATCACGAAAGAGAATGCGGCCGAATTTATGACGAAGTAGATGACCAGCGGCGCGCCACTGCTGGAGCTGCGCGGCATCCGCAAGCAATTTGGCGGCGTCGCCGCGCTGGGCGGCGTGGACTTCGAGTTGCGCGCGGGGGAAATCCACGCGCTGCTCGGCGAGAATGGCGCGGGAAAAAGTACGCTCATCAAAATCCTTGGCGGCATCCATGCGCCGGACGGGGGCGAGATTCGCGTCGGCGGCGAGCGCGTGACGATCGGCGATGTGGCGGACGCCGACCGGCTCGGCATCCGGCTCATTCATCAGGAACTCTCGCTCGCGCCGAATCTCAGCGTCGCGGAAAACATCTTCCTCGGGCGCGAGCCGGTGCGCTTCGGTCTGCTCGACCGGCGGCGACTTTTCGCGGATGCGGAGGCGCTGCGCGACGAGCTGGGGCTGCCGGAAATCGGCGATGTACGGGCGCGCGTGGGGACCCTGAGCGTGGCGCAGCAGCAGCTCGTGGAAATCGCGCGCGCGCTTTCCGTGAAGGCGCGCGTGCTTATTCTCGACGAGCCGACGGCGTCGCTCTCGGCGGGCGAAACCGTGGCGCTTTTCGCGAAGCTCCGCGGGCTGCGCGCGGCGGGGACGGGGATCATTTACATCTCGCACCGGCTGGAGGAACTCGCGCGGCTTGCGGATCGCATCACCGTGCTGCGCGACGGGCGCTCGGTCGGCACGCAGAACGCGGCGCAGCTCGATCTGCGCGAGTTGATTCGCTGGATGGTCGGTCGTGATTTGAAAGACCACTACCCGCGCCCGCCGCATCGCCCGCGCGAAGTGGCGCTCGCCGTGCGCGACCTGCGCGGGCCGGGCGTGCGCGGCGTTTCCTTCGAGCTGCGCTACGGCGAGATTCTCGGCCTCGCCGGGCTTGTCGGCGCGGGGCGCACGGAGCTGGCGCAGGTACTCTTTGGCATTGAGCGGATGAGCGGCGGCGAGGTGCTTGTGGACGGTCGCGCCTTTTCTCCGCGCTCACCGAGCGACGCGCTCGCCTCCGGCGTCGCGCTCGTCCCCGAAGACCGCAAGCGCCAGGGCCTCGTGATGACCAATTCCGTCGGCTACAACCTCGCGCTGCCGTGGACCCGCGAGTGGCTGCGCGGCCCGCTCGTGAACCACGCGCGGCGCAGCGAAATCATCGCCAGCGCCATCCGCGGCTTCGCGATCAAGACCACCGGCCCCGCGCAGCCGGTCGCCGCGCTTTCCGGCGGCAATCAGCAGAAAATCGTGGTCGCCAAATGGATGGAGCACCCGCCGAAAGTGCTGATCCTCGACGAGCCGACGCGCGGCGTGGATGTCGGTGCGCGCGATGAAATGTTCGCGCTGCTCCACCGGCTCATCGAGCGCGGGATGGCGATCCTGCTCATCTCGTCCGACCTGCCGGAAGTGATGGGCCTTTCCCACCGCCTCGCGCTTTACCGCGACGGGCGGATCGTGCGGGAGGCGGCAGCGGCGGAGATCACGGCGGAAGAGGTGATGGCGGTGCTGACTGGGAGCGGGGGAGGGGGTTTTTGATGAGCGATGCCTCCGTGCTGATGCGGCGCCTGCGGCGGGCTCAACGTTCAACGTTCAACTTCCAACTTCCAACGGCTGCGTCCCCGTCGCAGCGCCGGCCTCTTCCTTGGACGTTGAAAGTTGGAAGTTGAACGTTGGAAGTTGAGCCCCGCGCAGCGGCCGCCAATTGCAGAAAAAACACCGATGACCACCGACCCCTCCACTCCCACGCCACCGCCCGCCCGCACATCCGCGCTGCCTTTCCGCCATCCCGCCATCGTCCTCGTCGGCGCGATTGTCCTCCTCCTCGCGCTCTTCGCCGTCTGGGTTCCCGGCGGACGCTTTCTCACCACGGCGAATCTGCTCGACCTCGCGCAGCAGATTTCCGTGAACGCCATCATCGCCTTCGGCATGACGCTGGTGATCCTCATCGGCGGCATCGATCTGAGCGTCGGCGCGGTCGTCGCGCTGGTCGGCGTCGTCATCGTTTACTTTTTGCCGCACGGCCTCGCGGCAGGCTTGGGCATGGGGCTGCTCACCGCCGCGGGCATCGGCGCCGTGAATGGCGCGCTCGCCGCGCGCACGCGGATGCCGCCTTTCATCATCACGCTGGCGATGATGCTCGTCGTGCGCGGCGCGGCCTTTCGCTTCAACGAAGGCCGCCCGCTCGCCGCGCCCGCGGGCGCGCAGGCGTTCTTCGCGCTCGGCACGGAGCGGCTCGGCGGCTGGCTGCCGACGCCCGTGGTTTTCATGGCCGCGGCCTTCGCGCTCACCGCCGTGCTGCTCCATCGCACGCGCTTCGGCCAGCACCTCTACGCCATCGGCGGCAATCGCGAGGCGGCGCGTTTCACCGGCATCCCGCTCGCGCGAAATGAGACCGGCGTCTATCTGCTTTCGGCCTGCTTCGCCGGGCTCGCGGGCATCATCCAGGCGTCGCAGCTTTTCTCCGGCGAGCCGTCGGCGGGGCAGGGCTTCGAGCTGAATGCGATCGCCGCCGTGGTGGTCGGCGGCACGAGCTTCACCGGCGGTGTCGGCTCGATCCCCGGCACGCTGCTCGGTGCGGTGATCATCGGCATTCTCGACAAAGGTCTGAACCAGGCCGGCGTCCACTTTTCGCTCCAGTCGATCGTGAAAGGGCTGGTCATCCTCGGCGCGGTCTTCATCGACGCACGGCGTCGGCGGTGAGTGATTTGAAAGGCGACGATGCCCGGTGAAATCCTCGCCGCCGCCGATGCCATCGAATGCGCCGTCCGCTCGCGGGGCGCTGTGTTTATCGGCCTCGCCGGACTTCCGGGCTCGGGAAAAAGCACCATCGCCGAGGAACTGCGGACACGCTGGCCGGGCGCGGTGGTGTTGCCGATGGACGGCTACCATCTGCCAAAGCGAATGCTGGATGCCGAGGCGATGCGCCGCCGCGGTGCTCCGCACACCTTCGATTCCGAGCGCCTGCGCGCCGACTTGCTGCGGCTGAAAGAAACCGGCGCGGGCGAGTTTCCGGCGTTTGATCACGCCGAGGGCGATCCGCGCGAGGCCGCGATCCGCATCAAGGCAGGCGCGCGGCCGATTTTCGTCGAAGGACTTTACCTGCTGCTGCGCGACTGGCGGCTGGAGGAATTCTTCGACCTGCGCGTGTTTCTCGACTGCCCGCTCGACCTCGCCATGCGCCGCGTCGCCGCCCGGCATCTCGCGTGCGGCCTTGCGCCCGATGCCGCCGCGGCCCAGGCGCGCGTGGAGACTAATGATCGCCTCAACGCCGAACTCATCCTCGCCGACGGCTGCCGCGAGCGCGCGGACATCGTCATCCAGCCCGCACCGACTTCTACCTCGCAATGAACACCACACCACTCCACCACGAACCCACGCCACGCGCATTGCAACGTCAACCGGCCTTCACCCTTCCGGGCTCTATCCGGGTGCTCACGCTCCTTACTTCCATGGGATTTTCATGGGTGATGGGTTGCCGGATGGCAGCCGCCGATCCTTACGAGGACTACGTGCGCAACTCCGAGGATTTCCGCGCTGTGAAGCAGGAAAAGGCTTGGGCTTACAAGGCATTCCCGAGTTGGACTTACATGCCTTGGACTTATCAATGGCACATCGGCTACACCGACGAGGCGGGCCGCTGGAGTGTCGAGCATGGCTACAACGGTGCGTTCATTGATCGCAGCGCCATCGAAGCGGAGGGATCAAAAACGGGACGGCTCGATTGGATCAATAAGTTCGGCCTGCGCTTTTACATGGATCACACGGCGGACAAAGGCCTGCTTCATTTGTGGGACGGCGATAAGATGAAGCCGCATCTTGCGGAACTTCACGGAACCGGCGTGCGGCCCGTGCCGCTGAATGAAGCCACCCGGACAAAGCTCCAGGAGCATCTGCGGAATAACATCGGTGCGGTCAAGGCATCGCCGTATCGCGGCGCGTATGCCTTGGATGACGAGCCCTCGTGGGGACACTTCGTGCATCCGACGATGTGGCAGGTGACGGATGACGCGGCGGCTTATCCCAAATGGCTTGCGCAGGTCTATGGCGCTGCCGCGCCGAAACGTGAACGCTGGGTAAGTTACGAGGACATCCGCCCCAAGCTCGCGGAGTGGAAGATCAAGGATTTCGACGCCAGCCCGCTCATGGATCAATGGACCTTCAACGACGCGCTGTGGGCCAATTTCCTCGGTGGCCTGGTGCAGGACGCCAACGCGCTCGATCCCGCCACCCCGTGCGGCATCGTCGGCGGGCAGAGTCCCAGCGCCTTTGGCGGCTACGACTACGCGCGGCTGATGCGCAAGCTCCAGTTCATCGAGGCTTACAACCTCGGCTCCTCGCAGGCCATCATCCGCTCGTTCAATCCGCACAACGCGCTGCCCGCAGTCACCAGTGCATTCCATAAGTCCGCGGAAGACGACATCTGGCAGACCTGGTATTACCTGGCCCACGGAAATCGCGGACACATCGGATGGGTGGAAGGCTGGTTCGATGGGAAGACACCCAAACCGTGGCACGAGCAGGTGGCTCCGACTTACCTGGAGGCGGCAAAGAAGATCGGGCCGCTGATGAGCGGGGCCGAGTGGATGCACGATGGAGTCGCCATCTATTACAGCCATCCCTCGATTCAACTCGGCTGGATTCTCGATGCGGAAGCTCATGGCAAGACATGGATCAACCGGAATAACGACGAGCGTCTCAGCAGTTCGTGCCATGTCCGCCATGCGTGGGAAAACATGCTGCGCGACTCGGGCCTGCAATACAGCTTCCTGAGCTATGTGGATGTCATCCAGCATGGCGTGCCGCCGGAATACAAAGTCCTGATCCTGCCGGCCTGCCTCTGCCTTTCCGATGCGGAGGCGCGGCAGATCAAAGCCTTCTGCCAGCGCGGTGGCACGGTCATTGCGGACTATCTGCCGGGCCTGTGGGATCAGCATGGCAAAGGCCGCGCGAACGGTGGTGCGCTGGATGATATGTTTGGGGTGCCCCATAGCCCGGAGCTGCGAGCCAGCGATGTCTTTGGCGAGAAGCTCTGGGTGGAGGTGGATCAGGACGCGAACTTTTCATGGAAGACTTACGACGAGTTTCTCACGAACAAGAACACCTCCATCCGAGACGCGAGTGGCTTTAATAAGGCGGTGCGCTCAATGCCTGCGGAGCATATCCAGCCTTATGGACGCGGGAAGGCGGTGCTGATGAATCTCTCGCCGCAATGGTATAACGCTTTCCGCGTCGCGGGAGCCGTGCCCGCGCACAAGCGGGAGGTTTTCATGCGGCATCTTACGGAGGCGGGAGTCGTGCCGTGGGTGCGAATCAAAGACGCCGCGGAGGCCGCGCATGGCTACGAGATCACCTATTGGTCAAAGCCCGGTGTCGCCAATGCCGCGGGCCGGACGCTGCTCTTCGTCTGTCTTAACCCCGAGATCACCGGCAACTCGCTCGGCGGGGGAAACTCGGACGGACTCAAGACCGCCCAATTACCAGTGACGCTGCAGTTCCGCGGCGAAGTCAAAGGTCTGCGCGACGAGCGCACGGGCAAGGAACTCGGCAGCGGCCGGGAGTTCTCTCTCGACTGGAAACAAAACGAAGCCCTCGTCCTTTCCTTCGCCGCTCGGAACTAAAGGGCGTCATGGCGCCGTCTGCACGCGCACTTTCCGCACCGTCGCGCGGCCGGCATCGACGCCGAAGGAGAGCGCCGGTGGCAGCGAAGCAACCCCGCCTTCGGTGGAACTACAAATCCCCACATTGGGCCTCCGACAACGCCCTTGGACACCACGCCAACCTCCTTAGAGGGCGTCTAAAAAGTCGGCGTGATCGTTGGAATCCTACTCTTTCTCCTGCTCCTGCTCGCGTGCGCCGCGGGAGAGCAGGAGCAGGAGAAAGAGGGAAGATCGGACTCCGCCGACTTTTTAGACGTCCTCTTAGAGCCTGTCATGCACTTGGGCGTGAGCCTGTCCCGGTTTCGCGGACAGGTTTGGGTCTGCAGGCCGGATCAAACTGCATGAACGAAACGAACCCACCGAAAGAGCACACGACGGCGAAGAAGCGAGAACGCCGGCACTATGACGCGGAGTTCAAGA
>JAYWEP010000011.1:0-13487 GCA_043779205.1 Chthoniobacter sp.
GGGCGTGGGTGGCGTGAACCCGGCCCAGGGCATCCAGCCGCGCATCGCGCTGCCGCGTCCGAGCACCGCGCCGGTGGTCAGTCCGCCGCCGCCGGTCACTGGCAATGGCGCGCAACCCGCGGCCGGCCAGCCCGCCGGTCAGGACCGCCGCCGGATTCGCAACATCGCCGCGCCGCAGTAAGAGCGTAAAGGAGCGGCGCGCTTCCAGCCGCCGACTTCACGAACCGCGAAGCGCTAACTTTCGCGGTTGCCGCACGGGGAAAGATGGCGCTGCGCGGCAGGTTGTTCGGCGGCTGGAAGCGCGCCGCTCCTCTACGCGCCTGCCATTTTCGACGCAGGAATTATTTCACAATTCCCTCACGCGAGGATGCCTTTCACCACCTGCCCATGCACATCGGTGAGCCGGAAATCGCGGCCTTGGAAGCGATACGTCAGCCGCTCATGGTCAAAGCCCAATTGATGCAGCAGCGTGGCGTGCAGGTCGTGGACGTGGACGGGATCGCGGATGACGCCAAAGCCGAGTTCGTCCGTCTCGCCGAAGATCAGCCCCGGCTTCACGCCGCCGCCGGCGAGCCACATCGTGAACGCATCGACGTGGTGATCGCGCCCGATGGTCGCGCGGTTTTCGCCCATCGGCGTGCGGCCAAATTCGCCGCCCCAGATGACCAGCGTGTCGTCGAGCAGACCGCGTCTTTTCAAGTCCAGCACCAGCGCGGCGGACGCCTGATCGACCTGCGCGCAGACCTTCTCAAAATCCGCGTCGAGGTTTTCGCCCGGCCCGCCGTGGCTGTCCCAATTCGTGTGGTAGAGCTGGATGAAACGCACCCCGCGCTCCGCGAGCCGGCGCGCGAGCAGGCAGTTGCTGGCAAAGCTCGGCTCGCCCGGTTTCACGCCGTAGAGCGCGAGCGTCTCGGGCGTTTCGCTTTTCAGATCCATCAGCTCCGGCGCGCTCGTCTGCATGCGAAAGGCCATCTCGTAGGCGTTGATGCGTGTGAGGATTTCCGGGTCGCCGGTGTCGTCGAGCCGCGCGTGGTTCAGCTCGGAGACGGTGTCGTAAAAGCGCCGCTCGCGCTCTCGCGTCATCGCCTCCGGGCTGTGCAGATGCAGGATCGCGTCGCCCTTTCCGCGGAACGGCACGCCCTGATACGACGTGGGCAGAAAGCCGCTCGACCACAGCGTGCTCCCGCCGCGCGGCCCGCGCGGCCCGCTTTGCAGCACCACGAAACCCGGCAGATCGCGCGACTCGCTGCCCAGCCCGTAGATCGACCACGCGCCAAACGCCGGCCGGCCCGGCGCTTGAAATCCCGTGTTCATAAACAGCTTCGCGGGCGCGTGGTTGAAGACATCCGTCTTCATCCCGCGCACCCAGCACACCTCGTCGGCGATCTCGCGGTGATGCGGGAAAAGCTCGCTCAGCGTCATGCCGCATTGGCCCGCGGGCGCGAATTTCCGCATCGAGCCGAGCAGCGTTTCGTTTCCTTTGAGAAAGGCGAAACGCTTGCCTTCCATGAGGCTCTTCGGCGGCGGCTGGCCCTGAAGCTCGCGCAGCTTCGGCTTGTCCTCGAAAAGGTCGAGCTGGCTCGGCCCGCCGGCCATGAAGAGGTAGATCACCCGCTTCGCCTTCGGCGCGAAATGCGGGACGCGCGGATTCATCGGATGCGCCGGATCAATGACCGGCCCGCCCGCGCCGAGTCCATCCACGCGCAGCAGTTGATTCAGCGCGATGGCCCCGAGGCCGACGCCGCAACGCCCGAAAAAATGGCGGCGGGTGATGTCCAAGTCCGCCGCGGAATTCATCAAGCCCAATGCTCCAGTTCGAGATTTGGCACGCGCGAAAACTCGTCCGTGTTTCCCGTCACCAGCACCAAGCCCAGCGAACGCGCATGCCCGGCGATGAGGTTATCGTAAGGTCCGATGCCCAGTCCTTTCGATTCCAAGTGCGCGCGAATGTCGGCCGCTTCGTGCGCGGCGTGAGTGCCAAAATCGAGCCGGGGAATAGTTTTAAGCAGGCGCACGAGCCTGGCCTGTTCCTGCGCCTGCTGCCGCGCCTTTTTCACCCCGACGGCTAATTCAAAATAGGTGACGGCGGACATTGCAAAGCTGCCCGGCGACCGCCCCTCCATCCTCGAATGAATTTCGCTGATCCCCCGCATTACCTGAATGCAGACGTTGGTATCGAGCAGATGGGTCATTCGTCAAAGTTGGGCGCGGGCGGCATCTCGCCCTGCGGGTGACGGACGATCTGCGAAGGATTGTCGCGAAATTGTTTGAAGAACCCGCGCGGCCATTTGGATTTGACCGCAGGTTCCAAAATTACCTTGCGGCCTTCGCGGCGGATCAAAACTTCGTCGCCCTCGAAGCGGAAATCCTTGGGCAGGCGCACGGCCTGGGAGCCGCCGGTGGTGAAGAGTTTGGCTGTCGGCATGTAGATATAGTAGATACTTTGACGCGGCCGGCAATCGGCTATTCGCGGGTGATGAAATTGTCGGTGTTGAAAAGCGCGCGCGCCACAGCGGTGAGCGCGGCGGCCTCGGGCGAGGAAATTTTCGCGAGCGCGTCCGGGATGAACTTGCTGGCTGCCGCAGTGTCGGCGGTGAAGTCCGCGAGCTGCGCGGTGTGGTAGGCGCGGAGGATGGCGAGTTCCCTGGCACCCGGCTCGCGGCAGAGGCAGAGCGCGAAGGCGCGGCGGATGCGCGCCTCGGCGTCGCCGGTCGGCACCTCGCGGAGCACGCGCGGCCCGCCGATTGTCGGGTCGAGCAACCCGCTCGCCGGCAGCGCCGCGTCGCGCACGATCTCTGCCTCCACGCGCACGCGTTCCTGCCGTGCGAGCAGCAGATTGCGCGGGTCCTTTTCCGCGAGGTCGGGCCGCGCTTTCGAGGCCTGCCGGTAGGCCGCGCTTGTCACGATGAGCCGGTGCATCGCCTTCATCGACCAGCCTTGCCGGATGAATTCGCGCCCGAGCCAGTCGAGCAATTCCGGGTGCGTGGGTGCGGCTCCCTGCGCGCCGAAGTCCGCGTCCGTCTCCACGATCCCGCGGCCAAAATAGCGCATCCACACGCGGTTCATCGTCACGCGCGGTGTCAGCGGATTCTCCGCGCTGACCAGCCAGCGCGCGAGATCGAGCCGCGTGCGAAACTCGCCCGCCGGTTTCTGAAACGTCGCGTTCACCGCTGCGATCACGCCCGGCGGGAGCGGGCCCGTTTTCTCGTCGGGCCGCGTGTAGTCGCCGCGCTCAGCGGGAGAAAAGCCCAGTGCCCCTCATACTCTGCGCCCTCCGCGATCCACCGCCGCAGCGTCGCGATCTGCTCCACCGTGAGCGGCGCTTTCCTGCTCTTCGCCGGCGGCATCAGCTCGTCCTTGTCGTGCGAAACAATCCGCGCCAGCAGCTCGCTCTCGTCGGGTTTGCTGGGCACCACCGCGCGCACCCCGTCATTCTCCGCCAGCGCGCCCTCGCGCGTGTCCAGCCGCCGGTGCGCCGCGCGCTTCTTCTCATCCGGCCCGTGGCAGAAAAAAACAATTGCCCGACAGGATCGGCCGCACATCGCGGTTGAAGCGCACCTTTTCCCCCGCCTCCGCCGCCACGGAAAAAACGAGCAGCGCGCCGAGCACGCGGATGGCGAGAATGAAAATCACGCGCCCAGATTTATCCACCGCCGCGCGCCTGTAAACGCCGGGCTCGGGTCGGGCGGTGTGCGGCATTGTCTTTGGCCCGCGCCGCCGCTAGCTTCCGCCCGCGATGGACGCTGTCATCAATCTCGAAGAAAAAATCGGCAAGACCGTCGGGCGACGCACGGTGGTGCGCGATGCCTTCCGCTACGGGATGGGCCTCCAGCGCACGGCTGCGCAACTGGCGCGCTCGCTCGGTCACCCGCGCTACCCGCGGGGCGTGTTCAAATTTCACTCGCACGAGGAGGCCGACGCATGGCTGATGAAATACCAGATCCAGTCGGCGACAACGCCGAGCTAGAGCCGCGCCCGCCCGAGGAGGGCGACCTGGTGGCGCTCTGCCGGCAGCTCAATGCGCTCGGTGCCCGCTACCTCGTGTGCGGTGGCTTTGCCATCATTCACGCGGGCTATCCGCGCACCACGGGCGACATCGATCTGCTCGTGGACATGGCTTTGGAAAACGAGGCGAAAGTTTTTCAGGCGCTGGAGATTTTCCCCGACAAGGCGGTGCGCGAACTCGATCCCGGTGATGTCGCCAAATATGTCGTCTGCCGCGTGGCGGATGAGGTGCTCGTGGACTTGATGGGCTCGGCGGCGGGGATCGAATACGCCGAAGCCGCGCGCGAGGTGGTGGTGCGCGAAGTCGATGGGGTGGCGATCCCTTTCGCCTCGCCGCTGCTGCTCTGGCGGATGAAACGGCACACGCACCGCGTGAAGGACGCGCCGGATTTGCTGTTTCTCCGCCAGCTTTTGGAGGCGCAGGGCATCACGCCGCCGGAGTAGGCACGCGCGGGCTATTCGCAGGCCCAGAACTGCCGCCCGGCCTCGGCCCAGTCGCGGTCTTGCACGGCGCGCTGCGCCTCGATGCCCATGGCCTGCCGCCGCGCCGGGTCGTGCGCGATCTTTTCCACATGCGCGGTGAAGTCTGCGACATCCAGCGCGCGCGTGATGTAGCCGGTGGTGCCGTGGACGATGAGATCTTTCGGGCCGCCTTGATCGGAGACCACGCAGGGGACACCGCTGGCGAGGGCTTCGAGGATGACGTTGCCGAAGGTGTCGGTGGTGCTGGGAAAAAGGAACACGTCGGCGGAGGCGAAGGCGCGGGCGAGTTCGAGGCCGGCGAGGTAGCCGGTGAAGGCGGCGGCTGGCAGCAGGGCGCGCAGTTCCTTTTGAAACGGGCCGTCGCCGACGAAGGCGAGCGCGAGGGGCGGAAAACGTCCAACGTCCAACGTCCAACGTCCAACGTTCAAGTCGGCAGGCTCGTCGGCAGGGCTTGCTCCTACTTCGACGTTGGACGTTGGACGTTGGACGTTGGACGTTTTGCCTTTCCTCGCCAGCCGCTGCCACGCGCTCACGATCACATCGAGATCCTTCTCCTTTGAGATGCGCCCGACGTAGAGGAGCACGGTCGCGCCGGGGGCGATGCCGTACTTTGACCAAAAGAGCGGGTCGCGGCGCGAAGGGTGGAAGAGCGCGGTGTCGAGGCCGCGGGGGAGGATGCGGATTTTGTCGGCGGCGATGCCGCGATCGACCCAGGCGCGGCGGTAGCCTTCGCTGTTCACGTAGAGCAGGTCGAGCTGCTCGTAGAACCACTTCATGTAATTCCACGTCAGGGTTTCGAGGAAGTTGTCATCGGTGAGGATGCGGACGTACTGCGGGAAATCCGTGTGGTAGATGCCGCTGGTGCGCAGGCCGAGGGTCTTCGCGGCGAGCAGCGCGGTGATGCCGATGGGGCCGGGCGTGGAGATGATCAGCTCGGTAAAACCTTCGCGCTGGATGTAGTCGATCATCTGCAGGATGGGCGGAAAGCTCAGCTTCTGCAGCTCGTACTCGGGCAGCTCAAACTCGCCGACGGGCGCGAAGTTTTTGATCGGGATGCCGGTGATGGTGATCGTCGAGCGCGAGGTCACGACCGTGAGATCGCCGCCCTCCGCGATGGTTGCGGCGGTGAGTTTGCGGATGGTGTTCGCCACGCCGTTCACGTCTTCGAGCGTGTCGGTGAACCACGCGCGCTTCCGGTTTTCGAGGGGCGCGGGCAGTTTGCCCGTGAGCGCTTTGCCCACCTCCGCCAGCCACGGGCGATCCGGTGCCTGGCTGCGGAAGGCGTAGAAATAAGGCGCGAGCGGCGCGAGCACCGGCACGAGGACGCTGATCTCGCGGATCGCCTCGATGATGTTCCCGTCCGAGAGCTGGCGGATGAACGTCGTGAAAAACCGGAAGGCGAGCTGGTTGATGAAAAAGTTCGCGATGACGAACGCGCGCCGCTCCGGCTCGGTGATGCCCTCGGTTTCGCGCGCGAGCATCTTCTTCATCGCGCTGCCGGTGAAGGTGCCGGCGAACTGTTTCCACAGCGAAGCGTTCACCGGTTTCGCCAGCTCGAAAATCTTCCCGCTCGCGATGCCCTCCGCGATGAACCCGAGCTTGTCCGTCCACGAAAACTCCGTCGGGTCTTCGCCCTCCATGAACCGCGAGAAAGCCTTCCCGACAAAGCTCGAACTCTTCGCGCCCGCGAACTTTCCGCCGATGAACTGGCGCAGGTTATTGTAGAGACTGTGCGAGAGCGCCAGCGGCGTGCCGCCCGCGCCGCGCAGGGTGCATCGGCCTTCGCGGACGGCGGTGAGGAAATCGGCGACGGTTTTTCCGTCCGCAGTTTCCGTGAAAGCGGACGCGGGGAACATGCCGCCGTGGTCGTCGGAACCGGCGGTGAAAATCTTCCGCCACGGCTCGGCGTGCGTCGGCGCGAGGCCGTGGCGGTTCGCCAACTCGTCGAGTTTCTCCGGCGTGAGTGCGCCGAGGACTTCGCGGGCGACTGCGCTGAGCAGCGCGTCGCGGTGCCCGTTCAGCCCCTCGAAATGCTGGAAGAGCAGGACGAGCTTTTCGATGTGCGCGAGGCCGAGCCGGTCGTCCACGCGGTAGAACGGATGGGCCACGGCGTGCGTGAGCTGTTCGGCGGCGAGATACTTTTGCAGCTCGAAGATGTTTTCCCGCGCCGTCTGCAATTCGCGGTGCTGCGCCTCGGTGATGCCCCACACGAGCACATGCACCTCGCAGCGGTCGTCGGGGAAGCGCGTGCTCACCTGCTCGCTGATGAAGACGCCGGGCCGGGCGGCGATTTCGAGGCAGCCGTCGATGCGGTTGTGGTCGGTGAGCGTCACCAGATCCATGCCGCGCGCGCGCAGCCGGTCGTAGAGCGTGTGCGGCTCGGAGTAGCTGTCCGGCAGACCGACGCGGCGGAAGAGCCATTCGGGTGCGCGCTCGCTGTGGCGGGAGTGAAGGTGAAGGTCGGCTTTCATGGGCAAATCTTCCTCTTCCTCTTCCGCTCAATCTTCCTCCTCCCCGCCGTGGCAGAGGAAGATTAAGCGGAAGAGGAAGAGGAAGAGCGAGAGGAACGCTGGCGCGTGAGCCAGTCGTGATAGGTGAGCGGCTCGCGGTCGGCAAGGGCGCGGGTGATGATGTCGCGAATCTGCCGCCAGATCGGCGCGTGCCGGAGATCGACGGGATGGACGGAAATGCGGAGCAGGGGATTCGCGGCGAGCCGGTGGAAGAGCAGGGCATTCCACACGCGGCTGACCCGCCGACGCCACGCGCTGCGGACGCTCCAGACGAGCGACTGCGAGGGGAAAACGCGCCCGCTTTGCAAATCCACGACGCTCCCCAGCCGCGTGGTGTATGCGCAGCCCAGCTCCCGCAGCGCCACCTCCGCCTCGGCGCTGAGCAGCCACGCGGGCGCGATGAACCCCGCCGGCTCCACGCCGAGCTGCCGGAAATCCGCGCGCGCCTTTTCCACCAGCACCCGCGCGGTCGCGCCGTCGAGATCGAAAAACTCCCCCTCGTCGGCGGTGTAAAGCCGGGTCGTCAGCTTCGCGGCCACGCTCTCGCCGGCGCGGCGCACGCGCTGGTGGTGGTAGCCGTGCATGACCAGCTCATGCCCCGCCGCCGCTTGGGCGCGGAGCCACGCGGCGCACTCCGCGTCCGCGAGGAAATGCCCGCGCCGGTGATGATCCGGGATCACGAGCAGCGAGCATTTCGCCACGCCGAGCCCGGCCAGCTCCGCGAGAATCTCCGCACACTCCACGCGCGTCTGCGGCGAGACATCGTGCAGCGAGACGACGAGGGCGCGCGGCATCCCGGTGCGCTACTCCTTAAAGTCCGTCTCCGGCTTCGCGATCTCCAGCTCCTTGATCCACGCGTTGCGGTAGCGCACGTCGTGGCCTTCGCATTGGAGCTTCAGCCCGCCGGGCACGTCGGTGATTCCTTTGCCCCCGTCGTTCCCCCCGTCGAGCCCGGAGTTCGGGCCGCCCCAGACCTGGTTGATGGCCACGTTATTGTGGACCTTCACGCCGTTGAAGAACATCGAGACCAGCGGCTTCTCCACCATCTTCCCGTCCTGAAAGCGCGCCGCGCGAAAGGTGATGTCGTAGGCATTCCACGCGCCGATCCCCTTGTAGAGCTGGTAAGGCGAGTCCGTCTCATTGATGACCGCGCCCATGCCGTGCTTCGTCTTGTCGCCGTCGAAGATCTGGATCTCAAAGCGGTTCTGCAAATACACCCCGCTGTTCCCGCCCGCCTTCATCACCAGAAACTCGATGTGCAGCCGGAAATCGCGATACGCCTTCTTCGTCACGATGTCCGCCGCGCCATACTTCCCGCCATCGGCGGCGCGGTCGTCCGTCATCACCGCCGTCCCCTTGTCCACCGGGTCCTCCACGATCTTCCACTTGATTGGCATCGCCGACTTAAAGCCCGGCCCCTCCCAATAAATCCACTTCTCATCCAGCGCGGCGCGCGTCCCGTCGATGATGACCTCGGCCCCGTCCAGCGGCTTCGCCCCGACGCCGACCCCGGCGTAGGTGTGGGTAAAAGTGCTGGCGAGGACGAGGGCGAGGGCGGTGGAAAGGAGGGTTGGTTTCATAAGGTGGATGGGGTGAGGGTGGAGGTGGAGTTTAGGCGAGATAGTTGCAGAGCATAGTTAGGCGCTTCGTTGAATGACAGAGACGACTTCATCCGTGATTCGCTGGAGTGACGCGACACTGAGGACGCCGGCCTCGGAAACGAAAAGACTCTCGTGCGCGGTGAAGAGTTTGGCTGGCCGGGCGTAGCTCACGAGCCGAAGGCTGCCCTGCTCGAAATCAGCGTCCGTGAGTTCCACGGCGCGAGCGTCCGCATACGACTTGCTCGTGACCTGACAGAGAATCCAGTCGCCGCGCTCCGCATCCGCCAGCACCACCGCCGGACGGCGCTTGGACTGCGAGAGATCCGAAAACGGAAACGGAACAAGAACTACGGAACCTGCTGTAGGTGTGACCATGCGGCGTCTTCCTCGGGGCGGTTCCAGTCCTCGGCTAAAGAAGCCTCGCTCAGAAGCGCGGTCTCGTGGGCCTCCGAAGGCTCGTCCGCCAGAATCGTGACCAGGGCCCGGTGGCGTCGAGCGAGATGGAGCGGTTCCAGGAGACGCACCGCGCCGCGCTCGTCAACGATGGCTTCGACGGTCTGAATCATGTGCGGAGAATACGTCCTGCCGATTCCAGAGCAAGCCCAGAAGCGGCTCACAAGGTATGAGGCGAACAGGGGAGGCGGTTCCGACCGCGCTGCCGCCGGGGAGGCTGGGCGGGGGCGTGGGAGGGCGCGCGGGCATGGTGGGAGGGAGGAGCAGGGGGGCGGGGGGAGTCAGGTTCTGCATCTCACGGTGGGAGCTGCTTTACTTTGATGGACTTTACCGTGACCTCGGAGCCCCCGGCGGGAAAGACGCGCACGGGGTTATCAATGCCGGAGTAATCGCCCGCATGCTCGAAGCGAAGCTGGCCGTCCACGGAGATGGATTGCTTCCGCGGCGTGACCAGCCAGCGGATGGTGACATACTTATTGGTCGGGATCAGGCCCGCACCGGCTTTGTGCCGGCCGTTCGCGGGGCCGCCGTCGATCCGCAGTTGGTCCTTGTTGCCCTCCCAGTTAAAGATCACGTAATCCGCGGCGTAGCTCATGCGGAGGTTCGTGGAGTTGGTCTTGGCCTCGATGACGATTTCCACGGGGGGCTTGAAGGTCGCCTTCGTCGCGGCCTCCTCGCCATTCTTGAGTTTCAGAGGCACGCCCTGCTTGCCGCTGGTCAGCGCGGAAATGTGCTCCACGAAATCCGCGGCGGGCTCTGCGGCGGGCAAAGTGCCGGCGAGGACGAGGGCGAGGGCGGTGGGGAGGAGGGTGGGTTTCATAAGGTGGATGGGGTGAAGGGGGGAGGTGGGGTTAAGGCGGGTTAGGTGTTGCAGCGCGTGGTTAGGCGTCGCGGGTTTTGAGCTTGCGGGTGAACGCATGGAATCGGCGCTTGTTGGTGGGTAACTCAGACTGGCCGAAAAGCCAGCAAGACGAAAGCGTGTCGCCGAGTAATCGGTCGCCGGCGCGAACGGCAGCGGCTACGCGCTCGAAATATGGAGTGAAGTGATACTCCAGAAGGTGCTCAAGAATGCAGGTGGCAACCGCCATGCGAGTATCTGCGCGGCGACTGCAACCCCAACGAGCTACGACGGGCCAAACCAACTCTGGATGAGACTCGCAGAACTCGCCGGCTAGAATGGCACCCTGCCAGCGCGTGTCGGATGAAGGACTGGAGAGCATCCGAGAGCCGCGACAAATCACGGCAACGACATCGGAATCAGTGCTCTTGGCGGCTTCGTTCATGGGAGACGGCTAGCAACGCCTGACAAGGTATTAGGCGAACGGGGGGGGAGGGGGATTTCAGGCGAATGAGCTGTTGCCGCGCATGGTTAGGCGTTGCGGTCATGCCGGATTACACATGAACAATGACCTTGCCAACGGATACGTCCGGTGTCCCGGCAGTAATGTTTCCGGCATTCTTCGCTATCCAATCTTTCGCCCTTCGCGTGCTCTCGTCTAGGCCAGCTTGATCCTGGCAGACAGTTACCGAGAATCCGCCACTGCCGCTACGGGCAAGCGTGTAGCTGACGAAACCTGGAATCGAACGCATCAGGGGTTCCATCTCTGTTTGGTGCTTCTCCATCGCGTCGAACAGCTCGGTGGAACCTTTGTCGGAGTATTTTCTGATGACTACTTGCATGATGTTTTATTCTGTTGGTTTGTTGTTGTGAGAGTTGGCGACGGTGCGCGCAGAAACGCCTAACGACCTCAAGCTCAGCGACAGCGGGGTGCGGCGCGCTGGCTGCTGCGGGAGGTCTGCGGGAGCAGCCAGCGTGACGCACGGAGCTGTTCGCTGGAGCGCATGGTTAGGCGTTGCGGTCATTCGGAAACAATGGTGCATGAATTGAGGTTCTGTGGGCGGATACTCGGTAAAGCGATGTGATAATCGGGAAGCTAACCGCGCCGGCCACCGCCCCGGCGCAAAGCCAGTTCCAAACGAGGTCGCGGGACTCAGATGCCGCCATAAGAATGGCTGGTGAAAGAATGCAAATGCCTCCGAACGCTCCGGCAAGGGCCGAAATGAAGATGAAAGTCGGCAGTGGCACGGACGCGAATGCAGGACGACACGCGAGGCGACGCATAATGAATGGTGTGGCGATCAGCGCGGGAATGTAAGTCAGCCAGAGTGGAACTGTAATGAGGCCGAAGAAGGCCATGACGAGAATGGTGCCGACGGTCGGCGTGCCACCCCAGCGGTCAGGCTGGTATAAGACGAGCGCCGTGACAGCCGCAACCGGTGCCACGACAAGCATTGTGAGCGTGCTGAGGGCTGCATTCATCGGGTAATGCGAGCAACGCCTAACATGACATTAGGCGAATGGGGGAGGCGGTTCCGCTCTCGGTCACGCCGCCGAGGTCGGGCGGGGGCTGGGGAGGGCGCGCGGGCATGGCGGGAGTGAGGAGCAAGAGGCGGGGTGAGTCAAGCTCCGCCTCGCACGGTGGAGCGCGGGGCTGGGAAGGTGGACGGAGAGGGCGTGGCGATGGATGGGGGGAGGCTCCCGGTCCCCGTGCTCGGCGGTTTGGGCGTCGAACCGGCGTGTCGGTGGACGGGGAGGGCGTCCGCGTCCAGTGTCGGGGCGTGGCTCCAGGCTGGGATGAAGTGCGCCTTTGGCGCGCAGGATCGGCGGAGGCTTTCGGCTCACCCTCTCAGAGACTGTGAAATAAGTCATTTTGGGTCCACGAAAGACACGAAAGGACACGAAAGCGGGGGCGTTTTTCGTGTCCTTTCGTGCTTTTCGTGGATCTCTCGGGCGGGTCGGAACGTGCCGTGGGGACTTATTTCACCGTCTCTCAGGCTGGCGCGGGTTCGGGCTTGTTTTGCGGGTGGGGCTCTCCATTTTCACGCGCCGCGTTTCCATGCCGATGATCACGAATATCTCCGCTTACCTTTTTGCCACGCTCGATGGGCTGGAGGCGCTGCGGGTGCGGCTGCTGGCGGTTTGCCGGAGGGGGGGATTGAAGGGGACGATTTTGCTGAGCAGGGAGGGGATCAATCTTTTCGTGGCCGGGGCGCGGGGGGAGATCGAGGGGCTGGTCGCGGAGTTGCGCGCGGTGGAGGGGCTGGCGGGTTTGATGCCCAAGTATAGTGAGAGCGGGGAGCAGCCGTTTGCGCGGATGCTGGTGAAGATTAAGAAGGAGATCATCGCGTTTGGGGTGGAGGGGATTGATCCGGCGCGGAGGCCGTCGGCGAAGGTGGACGCGGCGACGCTGAAGCAGTGGCTGGATGAGGGGAGGGCGGTGACTTTGCTCGACACGCGCAATGAGTATGAGGTGAAGCTGGGGACTTTCCGCGGGGCGCGGGGGCTGGGAATCGGGACGTTTCGCGAGCTGCCGGAGGCGGTGGGGCGGCTGCCGGAGGAGCTGAAGGAGCAGCCGGTGGTGATGTTTTGCACGGGGGGCATCCGGTGCGAGAAGGCGGGGCCGTTCATGGAGCAGGCGGGGTTTCGGCAGATTTTCCAGCTCGATGGGGGGATTTTGAAATACTTCGAGGTGTGCGGGGGGGCGCATTTTGAGGGGGAGTGTTTTGTCTTCGATCAGCGGGTGGGGGTGGACCCGGCGCTGCAGGAGACGGAGGCGGTGCGGTGCGCGGCGTGTCAGATGCCGCTGACGGTGGAGGATCGGCGCGATGCGCGTTTCCAGCCGCCGCTGACGTGCCCGTTTTGCCATGAGGCGGTGCGCCAGCGGGAGGAGGAAAATCTCGTGGCGCGGAATGCGGCGCTGCGGCGGCTGACGGTGCCGCTGCCGGCGAGCGAGCCGCACGAAAACCGTCGCCCGCTCAAGATCCCGGCGTGGTGCGAGGGGCTGGCGCTGGCCGAGGCGCTGGGGCGCATTTTTCCCGAGATGCCGCGCGAGGAGTGGGTGGGGCTTTGTGAAGGGGGGAGCTTTTTGCACGAACTGGGCTGGGTCGTGGGGGCCGGGGCGGTCGTGCGGGAGGGCGAGCGGTATGTGCGGGTGATGCGCGCGGAGGCGGAGCCGGAGGTGAATGGGGACATCCGCATCGTGCATGAGGATGAGGCGGTCATCGTGGTGCGGAAGCCGGCGGGGCTGCCGATGCATCCCGGCGGGGGGTATGAGCGGCATACGCTGCGGTGGTTTCTGAGCGAGCTGTATGCGCCGGAGAGTCCGCGCCCGATGCACGAGCTCGAGGCGGAGGTGGGCGGGGTGGTGGTGTATGCGCGGACGCGGCATTTCGCGGGGCTGCTGGGGGTGCAGTTTGCGCGGGGGGAGGTGGAGATGGAGGCGGGGCGGGTGGCGTTCACGCATCCGCTCACGCAGCAGCGGGTGTCATTTTCCGCGGAGCCGTCCGCGCATACACCACCACCCCGCCCACCTCCGCCTCGAGCTCGTGCATCGGGCGCGGACTCTCCGGCGCATACAGCTCGCTCAGAAACCAC
>JAYWEP010000012.1:0-21071 GCA_043779205.1 Chthoniobacter sp.
GGAGCTGGCCCGCATCACCGCCGAGATGGCGGCGGGGGCCGAGCAGATCCAGCCGGGCGCCACCATCAAGGATAGTGGCCAAGGCCGGCCGGCCGCTGCTGATCGTGGCCGAAGAAGTTGAGGGCGAAGCCCTGGCCACCTTGGTGGTCAACACCATCCGCGGCATCCTGAAGGTCGTGGCGGTCAAGGCGCCAGGCTTTGGCGATCGTCGCAAGGCCATGCTGGAAGACATCGCGATCCTGACCGGCGGCAAGGTCATTGCTGAAGAAGTCGGCCTGACGCTGGAAAAAGTGACGCTGGCAGACCTCGGTTCGGCCAAGCGCATCGAAGTAAGCAAAGAGAACACCATCATCATCGACGGTGCCGGTGCCGCTGCTGACATCGAAGCACGTGTCAAACAAGTGCGCGTTCAGATCGAAGAAGCCACCAGCGACTACGACCGTGAAAAGCTGCAAGAGCGCGTGGCCAAGCTGGCCGGCGGTGTTGCCGTGATCAAGGTTGGCGCTGCCACCGAAGTCGAGATGAAAGAGAAAAAAGCCCGCGTCGAAGACGCCCTGCACGCAACCCGCGCTGCTGTCGAAGAAGGCATTGTTTCTGGCGGCGGCGTAGCACTGCTGCGCGCCAAGCAGGCTGCTGGCGTCATCAAGGGTGACAACCCTGACCAGGACGCCGGCATCAAGCTGATCCTGCGCGCCATCGAAGAGCCGATTCGCATCATCGTGCAAAACGCCGGCGGCGAAGCCAGCGTGGTGGTGGCTGCGGTGCTGGCTGGCAAGGGCAACTTCGGCTTCAACGCCGCCAACGACACCTCCGGCGACATGATCGAAATGGGTATTCTGGACCCCACGAAAGTGACCCGCACGGCCCTGCAAAACGCAGCGTCTGTCGCCAGCCTGATGCTGACGACCGAAGCCATGATCGCTGAAGCACCCAAAGACGACGCCGCTGGCGGCGGCATGGGTGGCGGCGGCGGCATGGGCGGCATGGACTACTAAGCGACGGCGCTTAGCGATCCGCTAACAACTAACAACCGCCGGGTTCCGCGAGGAGCCCGGCGGTTTTTGTTTTTTCTGCGGGAGACGAGCCCGCCGCTGCTGCCGGCCTGGGGCGCCTTTCTTTTCAGCCCAGCGTGAAGGCGTCGCCGATGAGCTGTTTCAGCTCGCGCTTGTGGGCCGCGAGGGAGCCGACGGCGGGACTGGCGCTGGCGGCGCGGCCGGTGAACCAGATGGAAGTTTCCAACATCCGCCGGAGCTGCCAGCCGAGGTGGTTCCACGCGCCCATGTTTTGCGATTCCTCCTGGCACCAGACGTAGGTGCGCGCGTTCGGGTACTGCCGGACGGCGGCGAGGAACTGCGCCTCGTCGAGCGGGTAGAGCTGCTCGATGCGGATGAAGGCGGCGGTGGTGATCTTGTTGTCGTCGCGGAATTTCAGGAGGTCGTAATACACCTTGCCGGTGGAGAAGATGACGCGCTTGATTTTCTCCGGCTCGGCGAGGAGCGGGCCGGCGAGGATTTCATGAAAGCGGTCGCTGGTGAAGTCTTCGACCTTGGAGGCGGCGGCTTCGAGGCGCAGCATGCTTTTCGGCGTCATCAGGATGAGCGGCTTTTTGAAAGGACGTTTCATCTGCCGGCGGAGGACGTGGAAATACTGCGCGGGCGTGGTCAGGTTGCAGACTTGGATATTGTCCTCGGCGCAGAGCTGGAGGAAGCGCTCCAGCCGCGCGGACGAATGCTCGGGGCCCTGCCCTTCGTAGCCGTGCGGGAGCAGGAGGACGATGCCGCTGGGGCGCTGCCACTTTGACTCCGCGGAGGAGATGAACTGGTCGATGATGACCTGCGCGCCATTGGCGAAATCGCCAAACTGCGCCTCCCACATGCAGAGCAGGTCGGGGTAGTTCAGCGAGTAGCCGTAGTCGAAGCCGAGCACGCCGGCCTCGCTGAGCAGCGAGTTGTAGATGCAGACCTGGGCCTGGTCGGGCGCGATGCTTTTCAGCGGGCACCAGCGCTCGCGGGTGTTCTGGTCGTAGAGATAGGAGTTGCGCTGGCTGAAGGTGCCGCGCCGGCAGTCCTGCCCGCTGAGCCTGACTGGCACGCCTTCGAGGAGCAGCGAGCCCATCGCCAGCGCCTCGGCGTAGGACCAGTCGAAAGGGCCGCCGCCGGCCCAGACCTTGGCGCGTTTATCGAGGAGGAAATTTTTCAGCTTCGGCTGAATGGCGAAGCCCTCGGGCAGGGTCGTGAGCGCCTTCACAATGCGCGCGAGATTTTCCCGCGAGACCGCGGTGTCCACCGGCGCGTGGCTGTAGGCCGGCTGCGGCACGGCGGTCGAGCCGGTGAAGCTGTTGATGGTCTCGTCCTTCTCCGCGGTCTTGACGATGGCGAGCGCTTTTTCGAGGCGCTCATCCATTTCCTTTTCCAAAGCGGCCGCGTCCTCCGCGGTGATCACGCCGCCATCGAGCAGCCGCTTTTTCAAAAGCGTGCCGACGCTCGGATGCGTGCCGATGTCGGCATACATGGTGGGCTGCGTGGAGACGGGATCGTCGGCCTCATTGTGGCCGTGGCGGCGGTAGCAGTAGATGTCGAGGACCACGTCGCGCTTGAAGGTCTGGCGGAACTCCAGCGCCAGCTCGGAGACAAAGCGCACGGCCAGCGGGTTGTCGCCGTTCACATGGAAAATGGGGGCCTCGATCATCTTCGCCACGTCGGTGCAATAGGTCGTGGAGCGCGCGTCGGCGGGGAGCGTGGTGAAACCGATCTGGTTGTTGACCACGATGTGGATGGTGCCGCCGATGCGGTAGCCCTGGAGCTGCGACATGTTCAGCACCTCGGCGACCACGCCCTGTCCCGCAAAAGCCGCGTCGCCGTGGATGAGCACGGCAATGACTTTGCTCCGCTCCTCGGTGTCCCGGCGGATGCGCTGCCGCGCGCGCGTCATGCCGATGACCACGGGATCGACGGCTTCGAGATGGCTCGGATTCGCGGAGAGGCGCACCTCCACTTCGCCGCCGCTCTTCGGCTTGCGCGTGACCACGTAGCCGAGGTGATATTTCACGTCGCCGTCGCCCGCCGCGGTGTTCGGGAGGTAGTTCTCGGAAAACTCCGCGAACATCAGCTTGAACGGCTTGCGCAAAAATTCCGCGATCACGCTCAGCCGTCCGCGGTGCGACATGCCCATGCAGATTTCCTCCACGCCGCGCGCCCGGCAGTTTTCGAGGATGCCGTAGAGCGCGGTGATGAGCGCCTCGCCGCCTTCGAGGGAAAAGCGTTTCTGCCCCTGGTATTTCGTGTGCAGGAAATGCTCGAAGCTCTCGACCTTCGCCAGCTCGCGCAGGATGCGGCGCTGCACCTCGGGGGACACCGCGGCCTCCGCCGGACGGCTCTCGATTTTCTCGCGCACCCAGTTGCGCACGCGCGGATTCTGGATGTGCATGAACTCCGCGCCGATCGGCCCGCAGTAGATTTTTTCCAGCGTGGCGAGCATCTCGCGCAGTTTCATCCGCGCGCCGCCGAGGAGAAATTTCGAGCCCACCGTGAGGTCGAGATCCTTTTCCGCAAAGCCCAGCTCGCGCAGGCTCAGCAGCGCATTCTGCGGACGCTCGTCGGCCAGCGGATCGAGATTCGCGATGGTGTGGCCGAGCGTGCGGTAGGCATAGACGAGCCCGTCCACGCGCGTCTGGAGCGGCGCATCCGTCTCGGCGGACGCGGACGCGTCCTTCGCCGCCGCCCCGTTTTTCGACTGCACCGCGCCCAGTTCGAAGCCCTCGAAAAACGCCGCCCACATCGCATCCACCGACGCGGGGTCCTGCCGCCAGCGGTCGTAGTTTTGATCGAGCAGGTCGGCATTGGAGCGGTTCGCAAACGAGAGGGCCATGTCAGTAAAGTTTCGGGCGCGGAACTTAGGCGGGCACGGCGGAGCATCCAACAGGAAAACGTCGGCGCGGCGAATTGGCTTTCCCTCGCGCCCCGCCGAAGCTCCGCGCCGCAACCGACCGTTGGACGGAGCGCGCAACCGTGCGATGTAACCGGCCATGAAGACGCCGCTCCTTTCCCGCCGCACCGTGCTCCGTGGCCTCGGCACCGCCGTGGCGCTGCCGTGGCTGGAGGCCATGGGCCGGCTCTCGGCCTGCGCCGCGGACGGGCCGGGGCGCAAGGCCCCGAACCGCCTCGCCTTTCTCTACGTGCCGAATGGCCAGGACATGCCGAACTGGACGCCGCGCACCGAGGGCCGGCTCGCCGAACTGCCGCCCATCCTCGCCGCGCTCGATCCGGTGAAGGACGACCTGCTCGTGCTCACCGGCCTCGCCGCGGACAAGGCCCGCGCTTACGGCGACGGCGGCGGCGACCATGCGCGGGCGATGGCCGCGTTCCTCACCGGCGTGCATCCGCACAAGACCGATGGCGCGGACCTCCGCGCCGGCACGTCGGTCGATCAGATCGCCGCCCAGCGCATCGGCGAACTCACGCGGCTGCGGTCGCTGGAAATCGGCGGCGAGGCGGGGAGCATGGCGGGCAATTGCGACTCGGGTTACTCGTGCGTGTACAGCTCCACGGTTTCGTGGAAAAGCTCCACACAACCGCTGCCCAAGGAGATCAATCCGAAGCTCGTCTTCGAGCGGCTCTTCGGCCAGCCCGGCGGCCCCGAGCGCGCGCGGCGCGAGCTGGCGCGCAAGAGCGTGCTCGATTTCATCCGCGACGATTCGCAGTCGCTGGTGGCGAAAATGGGGAGCGGCGACCGGCAGAAGCTCGACGAATATTTCACCTCGATCCGCGAGATCGAACTGCGCATGGAGCGCGCCGCGAAACTCCCCGCCGTCAACGCCCCCGCCGGCGTGACCGCGCCCGCGGGCCTGCCGGACAGCTACGCCGAGCATCTGCGGCTGCTCTGCGACATGCTCGTGCTCGCTTTCCAAGCCGACGTGACCCGCGTGGCGACGTTCGTTTTCGCCAATGAAAGCAGCAACAAAAGCTACCCCGAACTCGGCGTGAACGAAGGCCACCACGAGCTTTCCCACCACGGCCACGACCCGGAGAAAATCCGCAAGGTCCGCGCGATCAATCAATTTCACGTCGCCCAGCTCGCCTATCTGCTGAAGCGGCTGAAAGGCATCCGCGAAGGCGACGGCACGCTGCTCGACCACTGCATGATCGCCTACGGCAGCGGCAACAGCGACGGCGACCGCCACAACCACGACGACCTCCCCATCCTCCTCGCCGGCGGCGGCGGCGGCACCATCGCCACCGGGCGGCACATCCGTTTCAAAGACGAAACGCCCGTGACCAATCTCTGGACCTCGCTCCTCGAACGCATGGATGTGCGCGTCCCCCTCGTCGGCGACAGCACCGGCACGCTCGCCGCGCTTCGCCCGGCGTAGAAACTGTGAAATAAGTCGCCGCTCCTGTAGGGGAAGCTGCCAGCTTCCCCAGTTCCTCTCCGGGGAGCGGGGGAACCCAACGGGGTTCCCCTACAGCATCACCAGCGCCCAGAGGGTCATGGCGGCAGCGGGATGCTTTGCGCGAAGTGAAAGATGTTATCGGGATCGTATTGCTGCTTGATCGTCATTAGCCGCGGCAGGTTGCCTTTGTAGTAAGCTGGCGCGGAGTTAGTCAGATCGAGGTCGATATAGTTCACGTAGGAGTAACCGGGAAAATGCGGACGCATGGCGGCATACAGCGCCTGCACGGCGGAGACTCTGCTGTTAGTCGAGGAGCTGGAACTCCACTCGGAATAGTATTGCAGGCAAAAGCGGGTGTCGCCGCGGTGCGGAAAGGCGGTGGCGGTCTCGGCCACGCGATTGATCGCGCCGCCGTAGGCTTCGAATATGCCGGCAATGACGGCCGGAGAATTCCGCAGCGTCGTGATGAACGTGCTCACTCCCGCACTGCTCAGCGCGCCGATCGAGTAGTCGGACTTGCCTTTGAAGAAAACGCGGTCCGGGTCGCCGTTGCCGGCGAAGTAACGGGCGGCTTCGATGTAACTGAATTGTTTCGTCGTTAGCACCGGGCTGCCGATGGAAAGCAGCGGCGCGAGCAGGGTCTTGAGCTTGCTCACCGTCGGCGTCTGGCCGGCGGTCGCGGGCAGATACTGGCCGGTGCAGCGGATGCCGGTGATGCTCCCCTGCCCTCCCGTCATCACATAGACAAAGCTCAGTTCATCCGGCGCCGACTGCGCAAAGCTCTGCCACGCCTTCAGCGAGGCCGTGGGAAAGTTCGCGGGCCATGTGAGGCGAAAGGCGATCACGCGATCGACCGGATGCACCTGAAACGTGAACTCGGTGACGATGCCGAAGTTTCCTCCGCCTCCGCCGCGCAGCGCCCAGAAAAGGTCCGGGTTTTCCACCGCGCTCGCGGTGAGCACCGCGCCCGTGGCATCCACGACCTTCGCGGAAAGCAGGTTGTCGGCGGTGAGTCCAAATTTGCGCGACGACAGCCCGTGCCCGCCGCCGAGCGTGAGGCCGGCGATGCCGACCGGCTTGCAGCTCCCGGCGGGCAGCGCGAATTTTTTCGCGAAGAGTTTTTCCGCCACATCGCCCAGCAGGCTGCCCGCGCCGATGCGTGCCGTTTGCGCCGCCATGTCGATGACCACCGCGTCCATGCTCCGCACGTCGATCATCAGCCCCGAGCACGACGAGAAACCCTCGTAGGAATGTCCGCCGCCGTGGCCGCACAGCGCCACCCCATGCGTGCGCGCCCACTGGATCGCGAGGCTCACGCCATTCGCCGTGCGGCATTGCGCGATGGCCTGCGGGCGCACCAGCGTGCGCCGGTTGAAAGGCAGCAGCTTTTCAAAATCCGCATCGCCGGGCCGCAGCACCTTGCCATCGGCGGGCGGGATGACGAAGGCATCGATGGGATCGGCAGCGAGGGCGACCCGGCGTCGTGCGCGGGCCGGCGCGGCGCTGCTAAGACTGGGCAGGATCGGAGCGGTGGGCGGAGCGTCGTGGAGGTAGGCCATGGCGGAAAATTAGGCTGAAAACCACGGGATAAGCGAGCCCTCTGAACGAGCAACCTCAGCTTTTCCTATGGGCCATGCTGGAGCTTTGTCACGACGGATGATGAATCAAATGGAGGCTATTCAGTTGGCAATTTGCGGATTTCCAGCAAGAAAAGGCTTCTAATCGCACAAAACCTGCCTTTAGTACTCCCGTGCTCATCGAATTCAAGGTCGCCAACTACCGCTCCATCCGCGCCGAGCAGACGCTCAGCATGGTGGCCAGCAACTACTCCGACGAACTGCCGCAGAACCTCATCTCCTGCGACCACGTCCCCGGCCTCAAGGGCACCAAGCTGGTCAAAGCCGTGGCCCTCTACGGTGCCAACGCCTCCGGCAAGAGCAACATCGTCGCCGCCCTGCGCTTCTTCGCAGAGTTTGTGCGCGACTCCGCCACCAAGCTCCAGCCCGGCGCCCCCACCGGCGCGCAACCCTTCAAGCTCGACCCCGCGTGCCTGACCCAGCCGAGCAAGTTCGAGATCACCGCCGTGATCAACGGCATCCGCACCCTCTACGGCATCGAGATGACGCGCGAACGGGTGACGAGCGAATACCTCGTGGCCTATCCGAAAGGTAGGCCGCAGGTGTGGTTCGAGCGGGATTGGGATAAGGCGAAGAAGAAATACGTGTGGTCGAAATCCACGGCGCACTTCAAGCACGACGACGCACTTCATAACAAGACACGGGAGAATGCGGCGTTTCTCAGCGTGGCAGCACAGTTCAATCAAGAAGGTGTCCAGCCGATTCTAAAGTGGCTAAACACAAAACTTGATTGTCCCAATTTGGAGGAAAATACAGTCACCACTTTGGAAGCGAGCGGTATGCTGAAGAGCGATGTTGCAAACAAGCTTCTCACCCCAGTTATAAAGGGGGCAGACTTGGGGATAGCAGAAGTCACGACTCGCAAGACGACCGTAAACGAGCGATTTCGCGCATTCGCGCATTACATGCGGACGCTAAGCGATTCAACGGAAGAAGGCTTACCATATCCCGAGGGTGATACATTACCGACCGAGGCTTCGTTAAAGGATTCAGTCGGAGACGGCGTAGTTCCCGAGTTCTTGCATCAATCTGTTCGAGGAGAGCCGAAGCCGCTCAATTTCTTTCGAGAAGAGTCGCTCGGAACGCAGCGTTATACTGCTCTGATGGCTACACTGATCCTGAGCCGTGAACTAGATCAAATATTGGTTATAGACGAAATAGAAACTAGTTTGCATCCCATGTTAGTATACGAAGCGGTCGCTACATTTCTCAATGCAGCTCTAACAAAAACTGGTAAAGCCCAACTCATCTTCACCACCCACAACCCCCTGCTGCTCGACCAAACGCTGCTGCGTCGGGATCAGATTTGGTTCACTGAGAAGGATCAGGAAGGGGCCACGCGGCTCTATCCGCTGACCGACTTCAAGCCGCGCAAGGACGAGTCGCTGGTCAAAGGCTACCTCGCCGGCCGTTACGGCGGCATCCCCTTCATCCCCGAAGGCTTGAAATTCTGAGGCATGGGTGCAAAACGGAAACGCTCCTACGCGGGGATGGTGCAACGCCCGGTGCCCGCGCGGCCAGCAACCGGCCACACCTTTCTCATCGTAGTGGAAGGTGCAGCGACGGAGCCCACTTACATCGAAGGCGTGAAGCTGCGGTTGAAGCGCAGGGCAGCGGCGATAGTTGTGCAACATGGCGATCATACCGATCCGGTCGGCATTGTTCGCGAGGCGATGAAGTTGCGCGATGCGCAAGCGGCGAATCCCAACAAGACACCTTACGACCAGGTCTGGGTCGTCTTTGACCGGGAAACGCAAAACCATCCGCGCCGCCAGCAGGTTCCGGCCGCCCTCGAACTCGCCGCGGCCAGCGACATTCGCGTGGCGCTCTCGATCCCTAGTTTCGAGTTCTGGCTGCTCCTGCACTTTCATTACACCACGGCGGCGTTCGACGGCTGCGCCGCGGTAGAGAAGGCGCTGAAGAAACACATCAAGGACTACAAGAAATCCGCTCTCCCGCTCGACGACCTGCTCAATCGCGTGACGACCGCAATGAAGCACGCCACCCAATGCCACGGTCATTGGAAGACCGCCGACGGCGACCGCAATCCTTCCACCCACATGGACGAACTGCTCCGCGAACTGAACGACTCCGCGCGCGCTGACGAGCGCCTTTTCTGACGAAGCGCGAAGGGCGGTGCAGTGACCCTGGCGGAGGCGGTTCGCCTTCACGCAACCCCGGAATCGTGCATCATGCCGGCATGAATACGCGGACCATCCATCAGGAACTCCACTTCACCGCAGGCGAGACGCTGCGCGACATCGTCATCGGCATGGCCGATGGGTTGACGGTGCCTTTCGCCCTCGCGGCGGGCATGGCGGGCGCGGTGAGCCAGACTTCGATCATCTGCATCGCCGGAGTGGCGGAGGTGACGGCGGGCGCTGTGGCCATGGGGCTCGGCGGGTATCTGGCGGCGCGCGGGGAGGCGGAACATTACGGGAATGAACGGCTGCGCGAGGAGCGCGAGATCGTGGAAAAGACGCAGGCGGAGCGGGATGAGGTCACGGAGATATTCCAGCAGTACGGCGTGGCGGCGGAGGAATGCGCGAGTGTCATCACGGCGCTGGAACGCCAGCCGAAGGCGTGGGTGGATTTCATGATGCGCTTCGAGCTCGGGCTGGAAAAACCGGAACCGCACCGAGCGCTGGCCAGCGCGCGGAACATCGCGCTCGCCTACGTCGTCGGCGGGATGGTGCCGCTGACGCCGTACTTTTTCAGCACCAGCATCCCGCACGCGCTGGCGTGGTCCGCCGCGCTCACGCTCCTCGCGCTGCTCGTCTTCGGCTACATCAAGGGGCGCTTCAGCGGCTCACGCCCTGGGCGCAGCGCCGCGCAGACGATGCTCGTGGGCGGACTCGCCGCGGGCGTCGCCTTTCTCGTCGCGCGGCTGATTGTCTGAGGCGGCAGTCCGCAGCACCAAAGGCCATTGTTTTCCTCCTTGCGATGCTCAAGCCGTCGCGCCCCGGCGGCATGATGGCGAGCGCTGCGCCGTCATTTCAGCATCCGTCACCCGCGCCTGCACCCAGCCGTCGCCCGTGAGCTGCTGGCGGAAAATGAGCGCGTCTTCCCGGTCCCAGATTTCGCCGGAGCCGGAGAGCGTCAGCCCGTATTGAAACACCGCGCTCTCTTTCGCCGCGTGCAGCAGGGTGAGCGTGAGGGCGCGCGGCATTTTCACGCGAAATCCTGGAGCGCGCGCAGTTTCGCGAGGGCGCGACCGCTTTCGATCTGCACGCGGGCGAGCGCGAGGCCGGCGGGGAGCCCGGCGGCGAGGCCGGTGATGACGAAGCCGGCGGCGGCGTTGAGCAGGACGAGGTCGCGGCGTGGGCCGCGCTCGGAGCCGTCGAGGATGGCGGTGAGGATGCGGGCGTTTTCGGGGCAGTCCCCGCCGCGGAGGGCGTCGAGCGCGCACGGGGCGAGGCCGAGCGCGGCGGGGTCGATGGTGAAGTCGCGGACGAGGCCGTCGGCGACTTCGCACACGGCGCTGGGGCCGGTGAGGGAGAGTTCATCCATGCCGCTGCCGTGGACGGCCCAGGCCCGTGCGCGGCCGAGCAGGGTGAGCGTCTCGGCGTACTTCGGGAGCAGCACCGGGGAGAAGATGCCCACGAGCTGGTAGGGCGGACGCGCGGGATTGAGGAGCGGGCCGAGGAGATTGAAAATGGTGGGGACGCCCTCGGCGGCGAGCACGCGGCGGACGGGGCCGATGGCGCGGAACGCGGGATGGTAGGCCGGCGCAAAAAGGAAGCCGAGCCCGTGCGCCTCCACGCAGCGCCGAAGGCCGGCGGGCGGCAGTTCGAGGCGCAGGCCGAGCGCCTCCAGCACGTCGGCCCCGCCGCATTTGCTGGTGATGGCGCGGTTCCCGTGCTTCACCACGCACGCGCCGCCGGCGGCGAGGAGAAACATGACGGTCGTGGAGACATTGAAGAGTTCCAGTTTGTCCCCGCCCGTGCCGCAGACATCCACCATCGGCCCCGGCAGCCGCGCGGCATCCAGCCCCGGATCGACGGCCCGCCCGAGCAGCGCCTGCACAAAGGCCGCGATCTCCGCCGCGGTCTCGCCTTTCGCGCGGAGGGCTTTGAGAAAGTCCCCCTTCGCGCCGTCCGGCACCTCCGCCGAGACGAGTTGCGCCACGGCCGCGTCCACCATTTCCCCCGTGAGATCGAGGCCGGTGAGGAGTTGCGCGGTGAGGTCGGTGAGCATGAGGTTCTACTGGTTTGTTTGATTTGTTATCGGTTGAAACCACTCATCGACACTAATGGACACTTATGAAGAGGGTATGCCGAAACTCGTAAGCGACAGTCTGCTGTCCGCGGATTACTCGGATTCCACGGATTTGGGTTTTCTGCCCATCCGTGTGCTCCGGAAAATCCACGGCTGGCCATCATCACGGGACGGGCTTCCTTCCACCCTCTCCATAAGTGTCCATTAGTGTCGATGAGTGGTTCCGCCTACTTCGGCCCGGCTTCCACGATGGTCTTCAAATCCGCCAGACCTTTTTCAAACTGCCCGCCGACCATCTTGTCGCAGTTGATGACCAGGCCCACGGCTTTGGCCATGAAATTGTTGTGGCCGGACATGCTCCATGTGACCACGGTCTTATCGCCCTCGGGCTTAAAGGTGAACTCCGCGGTGTTGGTTCCGGCCATGGGTTTCTTGAAGTCCAGTTGGAACCGGACCAGTTCGCCCGGACGGCTTTCGGTGATGGTCATGGTGCCTTCGCCCACCTGCATGTTGCCGGCCCAGCCAAAGCTCGCGCCAGTCCCGGCAGGCGGCCCCTGGAACGCAGTCTTCGCCGCAGGATCGAGCTTCGCCCACGGGGACCAATCCTGAAACTTGTGAAGGTCATTGACCTGGGCGAACACGGCGGCGGGCGGGGCGGACATGGCGGTGCTGCGCGCGATGCGAAAGTCGGCGGGCTGCAAGGCCACGACGATAAGTAAGACCACAACGGGGACAGCGAGGACGGCGAGTATTTTTTTGATCATGTTATTTTGTTGGGTTGGGATTGCTCTTATCGGGAGGACATGGCTGCGATGATGGCGATGAGGATGAGCACCGCGAGCACGGTGAGGGCGATTTTCACCCAGCTCAGCGGATGCTTGCCGGCCATCGCGCCGGTGTAGCCATTGACGACGACCTGATAGCTCTGCGAGCCATAGGTGTAAGCCAGCACCCAGACGGGGACGAGGACATGCTTAAAGGTCTGCGCCGAGTAGTCGGGCACCACCTGGAGGCTGCGGTGGGTGTCGCCGGGGACTTCGGCGTCGCAGAGGTTTTCGATCTTGCCGTCCATGACGGCGCGGGCGTTTTGCGCGGCGGCGATGAGGTCTATCTGATACTGCTCGACGACCCATCCGCTGAGGTAGCCGGGGTCGTAGGGCTTGAGGTCGGTGGTGGTGGGAAAGGGCTCGATCTTGCGGAGTAACTCGGCAGTTACTCCTTTCGATGCGGGCACGAGCTCGTCGTCGAAAAAGTGGCCGAGCGCGCCGCTGCTGGGTTCCCAGCGGGTCTGCTGGACCTGGCGGGACTGCTGCTTGCCGTCGGAGTCGGTGTAATACTCGGTCTCGTAATAGTGGTAGCCGCTTTCGGCGTTCCACTCAGCGTGGACTTGGGCGTCGAAGGTCCAGTACGGCAGATAGACGCCGCGGAGGGTGTCGGTGAGGGCGCGGCCTTTGAGGGCGTTTGGGGCGAACCACCGGTTGCCGTACCAGACGCGGACTTTGTCGCGCACGTCGGTCTCCGACAGGCGGAATTCGAGGAGGCTTTCCGGGCGGATGGGCGCTTTGATTTCCTCGAAGGGAATGAGCGCCGAGGAGCCGCAGAAATCGCACCGCTGGGCGACGCGCGTGGGATCGAAAACGGTGATCGCCTGGCAGCTCTGGCATTTCACGGATTTCTTTTCGGCCTGCCAGCCGCGCTGGTCGTCGGGGATGCTGCGCAGCGCGGTGACGAGGTCGTGCTCGGCGATCGCGAGTTCGCCTTCCTTCGGCTGTGCCATCGGCGCGACGGTGCCGCAAAAGGGGCAGACGAGCGCTTTTTTCGCCGGATTCCACTGCGCCTCGCCGCCGCAGGACGGGCAGGCAAATTTGGATTTGGCGATGATCTCGGACACGGCGGGAACGGGTTAAGGGGCCGGCTTCTTTTCGGCCACTGGAGTCGAGGGCGGGAACGGGGTGACCGCCGTCTTGGGGATGGGCTTGGCGATGAGCGGCTCGGCGTTTCGGGAGAGGAAGAAGCCGACCACGCACGCGATCATCAGGCCGATGATCCCGAGGACGATGAGCACCTCGAGAAAGGTGAAGCCGCGCGGGCGGCGCGCGGCGGAGACGCCGGAGGGCGAGGGGCGGGACATGCGGAAAAGCCGGGCGGGTTAGCTTTTCAAAAACTCGTCCAGCGCGGTCTTGGTGATGCGCCAGGTGGAGCCGATTTTCTTGCCCTTGAGGTCGCCCTTGTCGAGCGTCGCCAGCACGTCGGCCTCGCTCACGCCGAGGACTTTCGCGGCATCGGCGGGGCTGAGCAGGTCGGGCGTCGCCGCGGCCGTCGGCAGCGGCGGAGGTCCGCCGGCGGCGGGTGTGGCTTGCGCGCCGAGCGCGCCGCCGGACTGCTGCATCATCTGCTGGGCCATGGCCATGCCCACGGCCATCTCGGTGGCCATGCCGCCCGCGCCGCTGCCCTGCCCGCTGCCCATGCCCTGGGCCATTTGGAATTTCACGTAGTCATTGAGATTGCCGACGGCGGCCATCGATGAGCGCTTGTCGATCGCGGCCTCGACCTCCGGCGGCAGGCTCACGTTTTCGACGACGAAGGTCGGAAACTCGATGCCGTATTTGGCCGTGACCACGGGATTGATGAGCGGCAGGAGCGCCGCGCCGAGTTCGCTGTACTGCGTGGCCACGTCGAGCACCGGGATTTTCGCCTGCGCGAGCGCTTCGCTGAAGAGCGAAACGATCCGCGAGCGCATGGTGTCGCCGAATTCATCGAGCCGGAAATGCTGATCGCTGCCGGCGACTTCTTTCAAAAAGAGCTTCGGGTCGGTGATGCGAAAATCATACGTGCCAAAGGCCCGCGCGCGGACGATGCCGAAGTCGTTGTCGCGCATCATCACCGGGTTCGACGTGCCCCATTTGTTGCCGGTGAAAAGACGCGTCGTGACGTAATACACGTCGGCTTTGAACGGCGTATTGAAACCGTACTTCCAGCCCTTGAGCGTCGCCAGCACCGGGATGTTGTCGGTCACCAGCGTGTGCTTGCCCGGCCCGAAGGTGTCGCCGAACTGGCCCAGATACAGGAACTGCGCGACCTGCGATTCGCGGACGATGAGCTGCGCGCCGTTCTTGATTTCCTTGTCGTCGTCCGGCCAGCGGTAGCTCAGCGTGTCGCGAGAATCGTCGGTCCATTCGATGATCTCGATGAGTTCGCCTTTGATGAAGTCCATGAGTCCCATAGTGCTGCGGTGCTCCTTTCGGTTTTTTTGGTGGAGGGTTGTGAAGTTTCGCGGCAGAGACTAGGCGCGACGCGACGAGGGTCAACGCGATTTTGGGCGGGTGCAGTGAGTCATGGAATCGGGTGCTTCACCGGGCCGTTGAATGAATTTTTCGCCCCCGATTGTGATACGGCTTTCTATTTAATTTCCTGACGTTCGGAAGGCTCTTTGCCTTTCGTATCTTTTCCATCCCCCGGCTTGGGTTTTTCATCCGGGGTTTTATTGCCTGATGGTGATGGGTCCACCTTTTTCACACCATATTTCTCCATCTCTTTCTCCATCGCTTTCTCGCGATCTTCCAGGGGCTTCAACTCCTGCGTCGCCTCATCGATTTTCCCTTTGAGTTTCTCGCCCTCGAAACTGTGGTCAAAGTCGCGGTGGATTTTGTCCCAAAGATCGTCCGCCTCTTTTTGCACATCGCCGGCTTCCCGCTGGCCGCCGATGTCGCCGCGGAGTCGCGCCGCTGCCTCCACAAGCTCCTTGCGCCTGGGTTCGTCCGGATGTTTAGCGCGATACTTTTTCCAAGCCTGGTTATATTTGTCGTTCGCTTCCTCCAGATGTTCGCGCGCCTCCTCGATCGGCGGACGTTTCTTTGCCTTTGGTTTTTTTTCCTGGGTTGCAGATGGCGGAGTCTTCCCGGAATCTTTGGTTTCAGGCTTGTCACTCTTGTCCTTGGTTTTTTCGTCCTTCTGTGGTTTCTCACCGGGGGCTTTCTCTTGCGTCGCGGGCTTGGGTGGGTCATCCGAGATGTTGATGGTGCCATTAACCGCAGCGCCCTTGCCCTCGTCGCCGGTGAGTTCGACGTCTTTGAAAGGATCGGGCTGTTCGAGGGTCTTGGCCTTGGCGGTGGTTAGCTCGATTTTTTCGAAGATGGTGTCGATGCCCGTATCGAGTTTCTTTTTGACCTCGGGCGTGACAGGGCCGCGCTCTTCGGTCTGCTTGTAAACGACCTTCTTGAGGTCTTCCTTGGTCGCGGGCGGCACGCCGGTGATCTTGCCGATTCGCGGATCAGCCCAAGTGCTCCACTGGACGACGATGTCTTTCCGCTTCTGGGGATCGGAGTAAGGCAGGTCTTTGAGCAGGCCCTGCTTTTCGAGTTTCTCGGCGGCGTCGTACTTGGCCTTGGTGTAGCTGAGGAGTTTGCCGCAATCCCTGGTGCCGAGATGGGAACCGGGATCGCGCGGGGTCTTGGGATTGCCGTCCGTGACGACCAGGTCGCCGGTGTCGTCTTTGCCCGCGGGCGGCTTGGTGCGCACGAGGCAGACGCCGTCGATGGGCACGGTCTTGGTGGCGTGCGGATCGAGAACGACGGTCTGCGGATGCGGGCAGGCGTAATGCTGATGTCTGCCACTGCCGGATTCGAGGACCGTCGGCGGGACGATGAAGCTGATCCGTTCGCCGGTGGTGTTCTGGATTTGCAGATTGGCCACATGTCCGATGGTCTCGCCGGTGCCGGAAGTCTCGACCTTGATCTTGCCCGTGGAGACCAGCGCGGCAAACTCCCCGTCGTGGGGACCGGTCGCTCCCATGGCAATGGTGATTTCGGCGTCCTTTAGTTTTTTCTGCAGTTCCCCGATTTTTTTCTTAAGCGGCTCAACAAGGCCTTGTGTGTAGGCACCGCCTCCAGCCGCTCTCTTAAATTCCTCAAGCTTGGCGATCGCCGCCTTCAAGATCTTGCGCGCTTTGCGTCGTTTCTCGAGCGCTTTGATGTAGCCTTTGGCTTTCTGGTCGTCCTCAGCCGCCTTGTCCGCGGCCGCTTTCGCCGTTTGCTCGGCTTCCTTGGCAGCCTTTTCGTTCGCTTTTGTGGCGTCATCCGCGTCCCGGCCTTTCTTGTCCCAATCGTCCGCCGCCTTTTTTGCATCGGCATCTTCTGGTTTGTTGTCTTTCGCTTCTTTATTGGCTTTGTCGATGGTGTCAGTGGCGTCTTTCGCGACCTTGCTCGCGCCCTCGTCGTTCGTGGCGTCTTTGAGTTCCTTTGTGGCTTTGTCAAAATCCTTGATTTCATCTCCAAAGACTTGTTGCGAACCGGCAGCAAGAACCACCGCCAAAAGAGCCGCAATCGTTGTCGCGAACCGGGTAACCAAGAGCTTCGTGAATGTTGGCCGTGCTTTTGTTTTCATAGAAAACCAGTTAGAGATCGCGTTTCGTGTATCGCAGTCCCAATGACGCAGGAAGCGAACATAGCAATGATTCACCGAAGATAAACTCTGGCGCATGGCGTGACTCCTTAGTTAGCGATAGGGTGGTTGGCTGAGAACGGCTGTGGAAAAGTCAGTCTGATGATGCTTTCGCTTTCGGCCCGGTGAGTTCGACGTTCTCATACGGATCGGGTTCCTCGAGACCCTTTGCTTCCTTCGTCGTGAGCTGGATGTCCTTGAAAATCTCGCTGGCACCTTGTTCGAGCTTTTCCTTCGCCTCGGGCGCGAGCGGCTTCTCCTTCTCCGCCTGCCGGATGATCGTCTTTTTGAAATCCTCCTTCGTCGCCCGCTTGCTGTGCGTGAGTTTCGCAATCTTCGGGTCGCTCCACACGCCCCATTGCGTTGCGATCTCCTTCTGCTTTTTCGGTTCGTGGTAAGGCATGTTTTTGAAAGCGCCCTCCTCCTCCAGTTTTTCCGCGGCGTCGCCATACGACTTCGCGACGCGCGTCAGTTTGCCCGCTTCCTTCGCGGTGAAATGGGAGTCCGGTGCGCGCGGCGAGGACGGATCGCCGTCACAGATGATCAGCTCGCCAGTCACGCCTTTGCCGACTGGCGGCTTGTCGCGCACGAGGCAGACGCCGTCGATGGGAACGGTCTTCGTTCCGTGCGGGCCGACGATGACGGTCTGCGCATGCGGGCAGGCATAGTGCTGGTATTGGTGGCTGCCGGATTCGAGCACCATCGACGGGACGGGCACCGCGATGCGCTCCCCGGTGCGATTGCGAATCCGCAAATCCGCGACATGCCCGATGGACTTGCCGGTGCCGATGGTGACGACCTCGATTTTCCCGCTGAAAGCCAGCGCGGCGAGCGATTCGCCACCGCGGGAGAGGCGCGGCACCGCGGCGTCCGCGCGATTTTGGCCGGCGGAAAAAATGGCGAGCAGAACCGCGGTGATGATGAAGAAAGGCGTTTTCATAATCGGTGTCCCGGATGATGCGTCGAAGATGCGCGGGTCAGTGCGTGAGTTCCTTGGCGAGAGGATCGATGCGGCCCCACGAAACCGATCGCGCGGGGTCTGCGCCGCGCTCGTGAGGGAGGGAAATGTTTGCGCCGGGGGTCTCGTCGGAACCCCCAAAGGCCATGCTGACGCCGACGTGCAGCTCGAAGACGTTCTCCCTGTTTCCGTCAAAAAGGTAACGGCCCTCGATGAAGGTGCCGCAACTCGGCGAGAAGCGCTTTTCCACGCCCAGCCCGACCATCCCGACGAGCCGGCTGTCATCCGCGAACTGCCCGCCGATGCCCGCCACCGCATACGGCGCTACATGGCAGTGTCCCTCGATCGGATAGCGCGCGGTGATCGTGGCCAAGACGGACCACGCGTCGTTTTCCGCGCTCAGCCAGTCGCCCTCGACGCCGATTCCGACGTGGCGGCAGGGGAAATATTTCGCGTCGATGCCCGCACCGAAAGCGTGGTCGCCGTACGGGCCGGCGGAGGTTTCTTCGCGCCGCGAAACCGTCTCGCGGACCTCGGTGGGCTCGATGATTTCCTTCTTCACGGGCGTCAGGCCCTGCTGGCCGGGCACGTCTTCGAGCACGATCTTTTCGACCTTTCTGTCGCGGACTACGGTTCGCGTTTCATGCACCGTCTGGCTCACGGTTTCCTGCGCGTTGCCCACGGCATAAACCGCAAAGGCGCGAAGCTGCACCTCGCCGGCCCTGAAGTAGGCGGTGTCGTCCGGGGGTTGATAAGAAGAGTCGCCGCGGTCTTTTTTCTCTTTCTTTTCCTTCTTCGGCTTTTCCTCCTCCCAGTTGCCCTTGAGTTCGACTCCCTCGTAAGGAGTTCCCGTAAAATCCGGGCCTTTGAGTTCCGGGTTCCATTTGTATTTCCTGGTCACGCCATCCTTGCCAGAGCCGGGCGGCCAGGTGGTCTTTGTCATCGTGGTCGGTTCGTTTTTCTCGTTGTATTTGCTGACCGTGCGTTCCGTGGCAGTACCGCTTTTGTCGTAGGTGGTGGTCTCGATTTCGGGTATGTAAACCGTCCCCTTGGAAGTGACGCCATACTTGCTGATGGAGACTTTTTCCTCCTTACCGTTGGGGTGATAGCCATGAATTTGTTTGGTGCGTTTCTTGACGCCGGAACCGTCGAAATCGTCCTCCTTCACGCGCTCACCCTTTTTGTTTTTATAGACTTCCTTGTAGCCGCCATTGGGCAAATCTTCGCGAGTCGGCTTGCCGTAGGGCCTGTTGTCGAGTTCCTCGTCGGCCTGGGCCGCGGCCGAAAACAGGAACACGGCGCAAAGCGCGGTGGCAAGGCTCCGCCAGCCTCGGGCCATAGTCTGAAGGAAATCGTTTCGTGGGCGGGCGATTGTTTTCATGGTCGTGAAAAGCTGCGTTTTTCAACGCGGGGAACGACCGCGATTCAATGCCCCCCTCGGCAAAAAGCAAACATGATTGTGCAGTTTGCTTTGATCGCCTTTGCTAATTACTGAATCCGTCCCTCGCGCCGCGGGCTGCATCTGCGCGGTGAAAGGCCGGCTGCTTCCGCACCGAAATCGCTCGCGCGACGGAACGCCGCGAAGTGATACTCCCGCGACCCGCATGACCGCCGCCGACAATCCCTTTTCCACCGAACGCGTCGAAGCCCTGGCCTTCCGCTTTCCCGCCGGAGTCACCTGGCCCACGCTCCTCGCCCGGTGCGCGGAGAGCGGCTATCGCTGCGCCATCGTCGGCCCGCCCGGCTCGGGCAAAAGCACGCTCATCGCCCAGCTCGCGCCGCAGCTCGCGGAGCGCGGTTTCACGCCGCGCCTTTTCCACCTCGACGCCGAGAGCCGCCGCGCCCACCGCGACGCCGTCCTCGCTGAGGTCCGCCACATGCGCGCGCCCGATCTCCTGCTGGTCGATGGCGCGGAGCAGCTCAACACCCGCGAGTGGCTCATCCTCCGCTCGGCGATCGACTCGCTCGCCGGCTGCATCATCACCCAGCACCGCACCGGCCGCCTCGCCACGCTCCTCGAGACCGGCACCACGCCTGCGCTCCTCGAGAATCTCGCCGCCGAACTCACCGGCGGCCGCCTGCCCGTCGGCGAAGCCCCCGGCATCCACACCCGCTGCCGCGGCAATCTCCGCGACGGGTTCCGCGAACTCCGCGACCGCTGGGCGGGCGGGTAGCGCCTTCCCGAGAGCTCTCGGCTCCCAGCATGATGTGCGGCCCGCGCCGCCCTTCCGCGTGAGCCTGCGGCGAATTCCCGGGAGCGGAATCGGCGCGCATATTCTCCGCGCTTCGCACTTGCGGCGCACACCGCGCGGCGTGCATCTTTACGGACTCTTTTTTCCGTCTCCGCCGCGCGCGTTTTATCCGCGGGGCGAAAAATCCTAAATCCTAAATCCCAAATCCTAAATTTTCCCATGGCCGTTATTTCCCGAGGACTCGAAGGCATCATCGCCGCTGAAACGCGCATCGGAGACGTGCGCGGCGACATCGGCCAGCTCATCTACTGCGGCTACGACATCAATGAACTCGCCGGCAAAGTCAGCTACGAGGAAGTCGTCCACCTGCTCTGGCACAACCGCCTCCCGACCGCGCGCGAGCTCGACGCGCTGACCACCGCACTCCGCGCCGAGCGCGAGCTGCCGCAGGGCGTCATCGACTTCATTACCTCCGCGCCGAAGACCGCCGCGCCCATCGACATCATGCGCACCGTCGTGAGCATGCTCGGCTGCTATCCCACGGTGCGGCACGACCTCGACATGTCGGAAAACCACGCGATCGCCATCAAGCTCGTCGCGCAGATCGGCATCGTCGCCGCCTACTTTCACCGCGCCCGCACCGGCCAGCCGCTGCCGCGCATCCGCAAGGACCTCAGCGAGGCCGCGCATTTCCTCTGGCTGATGACCGGCGAGGAGCCCGGCACCGAAGCCGTGCAGACGCTCGATGTCGCCTACGTGCTCCACGCCGAGCACGGCTTCAATGCGAGCACCTTCACCGGGCGCGTTGTCGCCTCGACTTTGAGCGACATGTATTCCGCCGTCAGCGCCGCCATCGGCGCGCTCAAAGGGCCGCTCCACGGCGGGGCGAATGAGGGCGTCATCCACATGCTCCAGGAAATCGGCTCGCTGGAAAACGTGGACCAGTGGATTGAGGAGGCGCTCGCGCAGAAGAAGAAAATCATGGGCATCGGCCACCGCGTTTACAAAGTGCTCGACCCCCGCGCGCCGCATTTGAAAGCGATGGCCATCAAGCTCAGCGAGGAGCTGGGCGACGCGAAATGGATCCAGATGAGCGAGCGCATCGCCGCCATTATGAAAGAGCGCAAAGGGCTCAATGCGAACGTCGATTTCTACAGCGCCACGGTCTATTACTCGCTCGGCATCCCCACGGATTTGTTCACGCCCATCTTCGCCATCTCGCGCATGAGCGGCTGGAC
>JAYWEP010000013.1:0-12831 GCA_043779205.1 Chthoniobacter sp.
GATGAACTACAAGCGCGACGTTTTCTCCGACGTGTACACGCTCGCGCACGAGGCCGGCCACTCCATGCACACCTGGTACGCGCAGCGCACCCAGCGCTACCAGGATTACAACTACCCGATCTTCCTCGCCGAGGTCGCGAGCACCTTCAACGAAGAACTGCTCACCCATCATCTCCTCGCCGGGACCACCGACCCGCGCATGCGCGCCTACCTCATCAACCGCCAGATCGACGACATCCGCGGCACGATCTACCGGCAGACGATGTTCGCCGAGTTTGAAAAACTCACGCACGCGATGGAGGAAGCCGGCGAGCCGCTCACGCTCGACAGTTTCCGCACGACCTACCGCGGATTGCTCGACGCCTACTTCGGCGCGGACTTCGCCATCGACACCGAGCTGGAGCTGGAATGCCTGCGCATCCCGCATTTCTACAGCGCCTTCTACGTCTATAAATACGCGACCGGGATCAGCGCGGCGGTCGCGCTCTCGCAGCAGGTGCTCGGCGGCGGCGATGTCGAAAGGTACCTCGGCTTCCTTCGCTCCGGCGGATCGAAAATGCCGCTGCCCACGCTCGCCGACGCCGGCGTGGATATGTCCAGCCCGGAGCCCATCGCCGCGGCACTCGCAGTTTTTTCACAACGCGTGACGGAGCTGGAGGAACTGCTCGGGTGACGCTCGACGGCCACGAGCGCACGCTCCTCGCCGCGCAGGGTTACTCCGAGCTGGCCATGCACGACGACGCCATCGCCCAGCTCGATTCGCTGCCGGAGGACACGGCGAAAAATCCCACCGTCCTCGAATTGCGCGCCGTGGTGCTCATGCAGGCCCGGCGCTGGAAACCCGCCCTCGCCGTGAGCCGCGAGCTGTGCGCCACCGAGCCGGCCAAGACCAGCGGCTTCATCCACACCGCCTTCTGCCTCCACGAACTCGGCCGCACCGACGAGGCCCGCGAATGCCTCCTCACCGGCCCCGACGCCCTCCGCGCCGAGCCCACCTTTCACTACAATCTCGCCTGCTACGAATGCGCCCTCGGCCACCTCGACCTCGCCCGCATGCACCTCGACAAAAGCTTCACCCTCGACAAAAAAATGCGCGACTTCGCCAAAAGCGACCCGGACCTCGCGGCGCTGCGGGAGTAGCGCGCGGCGCTTCCAAAAAAAACGCCGTCATTCTTGTACGGAATTCCCGGCGGGAAAAGGCGGGCGGGAGTGCAGTTAAGAGCCAAGTCCGTGAGACACCTATGGGACTGCGGGCCAAGGATGACGGCCTGCGTTTTCAAACTGACACAGCACCGAACGCCGTACTCGCACTTGCTTATTTTTTTGAAAGATCCGGCCGGTCTCCACGTATTCCCCTCCACCAACATGAAACTGCCCATCTCTCTCGCTCCGTTCTCGGCCCACCCTTTGCAAACGATGCCCACCCGACTGCGGAGCTGCCATCGCAAACTCCCAGCCATAATCACAAACACCCTGCGTGGTTTCATCGTCACCTGTCTCGCGACCTGTTTCGCCACCGCCCAGACACCGGCTGTGCTTTCCGGGAAAATATCGGAGGTCACCGTCTATCAAGGCACGGCGTTGGTTTCGCGAGTCGTGGAGATTCCCGCCGCCCAGGCAGCGCCGATGGAAGTCGTGGTCTCGGGCCTGCCCTCGGCTACTGATCCGAATTCCGTTTACGCGGACCAAGCCCAGGGCGTGGTGATTCGCTCGGTCGCATTCCGCACCAAGACGCCTGACAAGGCCGCCCAGGCGCAGAGCGAGGTGGCCAAGCTGGAGCAATCGATCAAGGAGCTGAACAGGGCGTCGGCTGTCGCTCGCAACGAAATCGCGCTGCGGCGGATCCGGCAGGAATTTCTGAAACGGCTGGGCTCGGATTTTGTGGCTCCGGCGGCCCAGCAGGAGATGACCCACGGCGTGCTGCAAGCCGATGAGCTGCAGAAACTCACCAAACTCCACTTCGACGAATACGAAAAGGCGTCGCAGGAGATCATGAAACTCGGCCTCGAAATCGAGGAAACTGCCGCGCAACTCCAAGTGCTCGAGGATCGGCGCAAGACGCTCGCGGCCGGCCCGCCGGTCGCCTACGAAGCCGTCGTTTACCTCCAGAAAACCGCCGCCGGTCCGGCATCGCTGAAGCTGAACTACCTCGTCAACGACTGCGGTTGGGACCCGTCCTACAACTTCCGCGGCGACACCGCGAAAGGCGAGGTGGCGATGGAATTCAACGCGATCGTCCATCAGGTGAGCGGCGAGGATTGGTCCGACGTGAAGCTGGCGCTGTCCACCGCTTCGCCGTCGGTGGGCGCCTATAATCCGCAGCTCTCGCCCTTGTTCGTCCGGGTTCAGGCGGGCGCGGAAAAGGAGGAAAGCCGTGCGGTCGCGCAAACGAAATACTCGCAGGCGCTGGCCTCGCGGCAGGAAGCCTTGGTCCGTCAGTTTCGCGGCAATTCGATCGACGAGATGCTGCGCGCGAACTTCGCCGCCAATGAATCAGCAGCCAGTGTGCAGCTCATGGAACTGACCGAGCGCATCGGCAACCTGCGGGCTCTGGAGGACGGCAAAGCGGAGCCGGGCAGCGTGGTTTACACCATCGAGCGCCCGGTCAGCCTGCAAAGCCGCCGCGACGCGCAGATGGTGCCGGTGCTCTCCGGGCGCATGAAGTCGAAGTTCTATCACGTCGCCGCGCCGGTCCTCACCTCCAGCGTGTTTCGCGAGGCCTCGCTGGCCAACAACACCGGGCGCGACCTGCTCGGCGGCAAGGTCAACATCTTCCTCGACGGCGAATTCACCGGTCGCACCGACATCCCGACCATCGCCTCCGGGCAGGGATTTGCGATCAGCTTCGGGGTGGACAGCCAGCTCCGCGCACGCCGGTCGCTGGCCGATCGCGCCGAAATCGTGCAAGGCGGCAACCGGCAGTTTTCCTTCACGTATGAGATCGTCGTGGACAACTTCAAGCAGGCCCCGGCCCGCCTGATCCTGCGCGACCGCACGCCGAACACCGGGGACATCGACACCCTGCGCGTCGCCCTCGGCGAGACTTCCCATCCGCTCAGCCAGGACGCGGACTACCAGCGCTTCGACAAGCCGAAAGGACTGCTGATGTGGGATCTGGAAATCAAGCCGGGAGCCGGGCCGTCCGCGACCACGCTGCGCTACACGTATTCGGCGGAATACGACAAGAACCTCACCCTGCAGGACATCGGCGGGCCGGAGAAAGAGCGCGTGCGTGAGGAATTCATGCAGAAAGCCCGGGCGACAAAGGGATTCTGATCCCGGCTGCGCTACCCCGGCAGCATCTCGTGCGCGTTTGAGAAATGCCGGAGCGCGGGCTCGGCGCGGGTCGGCTGGATGAACGGCAGGACGCGGCGGAGCAGCGCATTCAGCACCGGCGACGGGTGCGCGACGTAGAGATCGAGCGGGGCGAGGGCGAAGCCGAGGTGGAGCTTCGGATCGTAGTTCAGCGGGGTGCTGTGGTAGGCGGTCAGCCCTTGGGCGAGCGCCCAGGTGAGGATGTCGCGGAAGGTGACGAAGTAGAGGTGCAGGTCGAGGGCGATGGTGTAGTCGAGGCCGAGATACTCGTCGTAGATCGCGCCGTCATGCACGAGGCAAAGGCTGAAGGCGACGAGCCGCCCATTTTGCCGCCAGAGGAAAAAGCGCGCGCGCTCCGGCATCTCCGCGCCGAGGCGGCGGAGGAAATCGCGCGTCAGTTTTTCAAACTGGAGCGGCGAGCGCGCGAAGGTCTGGAGATAGAGCGCGAGGGCTTCATCGGTGTGCACGCCGAGGTCGTGGACGACGGTCATTTCGAGCGGCGCGGCTTTGGTCAGCGCCTTGAATTTCCGGCGCAGGTTCTTGCGCATCGCGTGGCTGAGCTTGCGCGCCATGTAGTCGTCGAAACTCGTGTACTCCAGCGCGAGCCGCGTGGCCGGCATGCTCGGGATGCGCACGTAGCAGGCTCCCGCCGCCGGCGCGCAGTGGAGCGGATCGAGCGGCGCGCGGTAGTGCGCAGGGAAGTCCTTCCACACGACCAGCGCGGCCTTGTGCGCACGCGCCACTTTCACCATGACCTCGCGCATCACCGCCATCCCCCAGCGCTCGGCGGGCACCGCGCCGCCGAGATGCCCTTCGCCCGCCGCGCAGCCCACCATCAGCATCTTCAGCCGGAGGCAGCGCGGAAAAATCCGCCGCACCGCCTGGATCGGCGCGCGCAGCCAGCCCGGCGCGGTGGCCACGAGGTCCTGATCGACGAAGAAAAACGGCTGCACCCCGCGGCGCTGGCCGTCGAGATCTTCGAGCAGCAGGCCGTGGCAGGCGAAGCCGAGCGTCCCGCCAACGATGTCGTAATAGCGCGTGTCCTTGGCCAGATGCGCGAAGGCCGCGCGCCAGCCGGCGTCGTCGCGCAGTTCGGCGAGCGACGCGACGCGGGCGCGGCCGATGGCGGTTTCAAAAACGGTGGTGGTCATGGGATGCGGGCGCAAAGTGATAGCCGGGATTGACAGGATGGCGAATCATCCGCGACTGCTTCGCCCACTTTTTCATGCTCCGCCTCCTCCTCGCCCTCGCGCTCCTCTCGCTGCCCACCGCATCGCACGCGCGCGATTTCGACCTGCGCCGCGACACCTTTGCCTTCTCCAACGACACCGTCTTCCAATACGGCGTGGACGAGCAGGGCCGTCTGCACATTTCCCAACGCGAAAAGCCCGCGGAGTTTTCGCACCGCTGTTTCGTCCTCAGCCGCGCGGTCCTGCAGTTTCATCAGTTCGCGCGTTTCGAGCCGCGCGCGCCGCGCCTTTCGCGCGAGGATTACCGCCTGCGGATCAGGCAAATCTGCCGCGTCCCGGTCTGGAGCAGCCGGACGGAGCGCATCGTCATCCCCGGCTATGCCGATCTCCACAGCTTCTCCGCCGCCTACGAGGGCCTGCTCAAAGAAAACCTCGGCAACTGGCTGCCCAGCTACCTGCGCGTGGGCAACTGGCGCATGACCATGGGCCACCTCCGCGGCGGCCAGGCCGCCGCCGCGCGCTGGCTCAGCGCCTCGCTCGACCGCGGGCAGCCGCGCGCGCTCTACCTCGCGCGCTTCCCGCACATGAACCACGTCGTCATCCCCTACGCGCAGCAGCGCGAGCCCGGCGGCAATCTGTCCTTCGCCGTGTACGATCCGAACTATCCCAACGCTCCGGGCTGGCTTTTCTACCGCACCCGCGAGCGCAGCTTCGAGTTCGAGCCGCGCTGGTACTTTCCCGGCGGACGCGTGAACGTCATGCGCGTCTTCATCTCGCCATTCCATTGAGGAGCAGCTTTCTGCTCCTGTTTCTTCCTCTTCCTCTTCCGCTTAATCTTCCTCCCATCATGGGCACGAGGAGGAAGAGGAAGGGGTTTTTTGAACACCCTCTAAAGCGCGCCGCCTTTTCCCGGCCGCCCACTCCCCGCTTGTCACCCGTCCCCGCATCCTCCACCTTCGCCCACCTATGATGCAGAAAAATTCCGGCTGTCTCTGGATGCTCGCGGGCTTCGGCCTCTGCCTGGGCCTGTTGTTTGTCGCGGCTGTTCTCGCCGTCGGCTCGTTCGGTATGCGCAATCCCGTGAAACCCGCCGCGCCGAAGTTTGAGGAGAGCATCGTCGTGGAAGCGAAGGTGCCGAAGGACGGTAAGGAGCCGGATGGAAAAATCGCACTCATCTACCTCCGCGGCATCATCACCACCCTGGAGCCCGGCACCGTGCGCGACACGATGGTCGATGACCTCAAGCTCCAGCTCGAGCAGGCCGCGCTCGATGACAAAATCAAAGCCGTCGTGCTCTACGTCGATTCACCCGGCGGCGAAGTCACCGCGTCCGATGTCATCTACAACGCCGTGCGCAAAGTCCGCGACGGCGGTTTCGGCTCCGCGAAGAAACCCGTGGTCGTCTATATGGGCTCGCTCGCCGCGTCCGGCGGCTACTACGTGGCCTGCGGCGGCAGCTACCTCATGGCGAATGAAACCACGCTCACCGGCTCCATCGGCGTGATCATGCGCACGCTGAACTACCGCGAACTCATGGGCAAAGTCGGGCTCGAGGCCGTCACTTTCAAAAGCGGCGCGTTCAAGGACATGCTCAGCGGCTCACGCGAGATCACGCCGGAGGAAAAAGAGTACGTGCAGAAGATGGTCATGGACACCTACGGAAAATTCGTCGGCATCGTCGCCCGCGAGCGGCATCTCGATGAAGGCGAACTGCGCGCGGGCCTCGCCGACGGGCGGGTCATCTCCGGCAAGGACGCGAAGGAGGCCAAGCTCATCAACAGCCTCGGCGACGTCGAGGACGCCTACGCCAAAGCCATGGAACTCGGCAAAGTGAAAGGCGCGGCGATCATCCGCTACGAGTCGCCGTTTCATTTTGGCCGGCTCTTCCGCATCCTCGGGCAGAGCGAAAAGACGAGCGTGGAAGTGAACGTGATGCAGTCGCTCATGCCGAAACTCGAAGCCGGGCGGCTTTACTTTCTCCCGAGCTTTTACGCCCCGTAGCTCTTGCCGCCGGACGCTCTCACGCAGAACGCCGCCGGGTTTCTCGCGCTCGTCGCGCTGGCCGTGGCGGCGATCGTGGAGGTGCGCGTCATCCGCCGCATCGCGCGCGACGGCGGGCAGGTGCGCATGGATGAATTCCGCATGCCCGATGCGCTCGTCGCCCTCGTCCTCGCCACCTTCTTCGCCGTCGCGGGCCTCGGCGCACTCTTCCAGCACGCGGAGAAAAGCGCCGCCGTCACCGTCGATAAAGTCCTCCCCGGTGCGCTCGTTTTTCTCGTGCTCCTCATCGGCGTCGCGGGCTTCCTGAGCTTCCGCGGATTGAAGCTCATGCCGCTCCTCGGCCTCAACCGCCTGCCGTTTCGGCACGTCGTCGGCTGGACGCTGGGCCTTGTTCTCACAGCCTTCGCGCTCACCGCCGCGGCCAATGTGTTCACCGCCGCCTTGCTCCGCGGCCAGACCGAGGCCCAGTCGCTCGTGCAGCTTTTCCGCACCGTCGCGCAGCGCGGCGATGGCGCGGCCATGCTGAAAATCGTCGTCGCCGGAGCCGTCCTCGCGCCCGTCTGCGAAGAGTTTCTCTTCCGCGGATTTTTCTACGCCGTGGGCAAACGCTACCTCGGCCCGCTCGCCAGCGGCTTCGTCACCGCACTCCTTTTCGCCGCCATTCACCAGAGCCTCACCGCCTTCGCCGGCCTCTTCGTCCTCGCCGTCTGCCTCACCCTCGCCTACGAGCGCACCGGCTCGCTCCTCGTCCCCATCGGCATGCACGCGCTCTACAATTTCACGAGCCTCCTCTTCATCTGGCTCCAGGCCCGCGGCATCATTTCATTGACGTGAAACTCTCCGACCTCGGCGAAAACCGCGTCGTCGCGGACCTCACCCGCGCCCTCGCGCTCGGGGCCGATGTGCGCGTCGGCGCGGGTGATGATTGCGCCGTCATCGGACGCCCGCGCGAGGCGCGCTGGCAGTTGTTGAAAACCGACGCCGTCATCGAGGGCGTGCATTTTTTCCCCGGCGAAGACCCGCGCCGCATCGGCTGGAAAGCGCTCTGCCGCGCCCTCAGCGACATCGCCGCGATGGGCGGCGAACCGCAGCACGCGCTCATCACCCTCGCCGCGCCGCCCACCACCGACTTCGCCCGCGTGCGCGGCATCTACGCCGGGCTGCGCCGGGCCGCGCGCCGTTTCAGCGTCAGCATCGTCGGCGGCGAAACCGCCCGCTCGCCCGGCCCGCTCTTCCTCAACGTCGCCCTCACCGGCACCGTCGAGCGCACCCGCTGCGTGCTGCGCAGTGGCGGACGCGCGGGCGACGCGCTCTACGTCACCGGCCACCTCGGCGGCTCGCTCGCGGGCCGGCATCTCGACTTCACCCCGCGCCTCGCCGAAGCCCGCTGGCTCACCGCGAATTTCAAAATCCACGCGATGATGGATCTCAGCGACGGCCTCGCCGCCGACCTTCCCCGCCTCGCCACCGCCAGCCGCTGCGGCTTTACGCTCGACGAGTCCGCCATTCCAAAAACCAAAGGCCGCACGCCCGCCCAAGCCCTCACCGACGGCGAAGACTACGAACTCCTTTTCGCCATCTCCCCGCGCACCGCCGCCGCCCTGGAACCCGCATGGAAACAGCGTTTCCCGCGCCTCGCCCTCACGCGCATCGGCACGCTCCGCAAAAAATCAGAAATCAGAAATCAGAAATCAGAAATCCAAAATGGCTTCGACCATTTCCGCCAGCACTGACGAGACCATCGCCCTTGGTCGCACCGTCGCCGCCACGCTCCGCCGCGGCGATGTCCTCGCGCTCTGCGGCGATCTCGGCGCAGGCAAAACGCACTTCGTCAAAGGCGTCGCCGCCGGACTCGGCGCATCCGCGAGCGTGACCAGCCCGACCTTCACCCTCATCCACGAGTACCTCGGCGGTCGCCAGCCGCTCATCCACTTCGATTTCTACCGCCTCGAAGACGAAGACGAAGCCCTCAAGATCGGCCTCGACGAATATCTCGACGGCGACGGTGCCTGCGTCATCGAGTGGGCCGACAAATTTCCCGCGCTCCTCCCCCCGCACACCCGCTGGCTGCGCTTCACCCACCGCGAAGACGGCGCGCGGGTCATCGACGAAATCCCCGCGCCATGACCATCCTCGCCATCGACACATCGACCAACCACGGCACCGTCGCGCTGCTCGTGGATGGGGAATTGCGGCTCGCCGAAACCTTCACCGCCGACCGCACGACCAGTTCCTCACTCTTCGCCGTACTCGAGCGCGCCGTCGCCCTCGCGCCGCGCGTGGATCAAGTCGCCATCGGCCTCGGGCCGGGATCGTATGCCGGCGTGCGCATCGCCATCGCCGCGGCGATCGGGCTGGAACTCGGCGGCGGCGCGCGGCTCGTCGGCATCCCGTCCGTCGCCGCGCTGGAGACGGATGCGGCGAGTTATTGCGCCATCGGCGACGCGCGGCGGGAGACGTTCTATTTCACGCGCGTCGAGGACGGCGTGTGCGTGGAAGGGCCGCTGCTCGCCACCGAAGCCGAGCTGCGCGCACGCCTCGCCGCGCATGCCGCGCTGCCGGTTTTTACGAGCGCGCCGCTCGCCGCATTTCCCGCCGCGCAAATCGCCCTGCCTTCCGCGGCACGTCTCGCGCGACTGGCGAATGCGGCGCGCGGCATCACCGCCACCGGCGACCTGGAGCCCATCTACCTCCGCGAGCCGCACATCACCCTGCCGAAAGCGCGCCCGCCGCTGTAGAAAATTACGGTCATTCTGAGCGAGGTTTAATGGGTGGAATTTTCCGCGCCGTCCCCGGCACAAGTGCGGCGCGGCAGCAGCGTGGCGCGGACGCCCTCGTCCGCGGCTGTCCCATGGACGCCCCCGTCCGTCGATTCGCCGGACGGGGCGTCCGGCGGACAAACGCGGACGAGGGCGTCCGCGCCACGCTGGAGATAACCTGCGCCCCTTTTTCGCCGATGCTTTTCCACGGCGAAACCCTGCTCAGGATGACAGGCTTTTTTTGACCGGATACTCCACCTCCGCCGTGAGCCGCAGGTCGCTGCCGATCCTGTCGTAGCGCGGGTTGCGGAGCAGCGGAGCTTCCACGGTCGCGCCGACGCCGCGCCCGCCGACGGCGGGCACCGGGCCGCCGCAGAGCAGCGGGGCGACGTAGAATTGCACGCGATCCACGAGCCGCCGGTCAAAGGCTTCGCCGAGCACCCGCCCGCCGCCTTCGAGGAGGACGCTGGTGATTTCGCGACGCCCGAGTTCGCGCAAAACCGCGCGCAGACTTTTCCCCCGGAAGACGAGCGTGCGGTCGCGGTGGGCGTCGGTGAAAACGTGCGCGTCCTTCGGTAAATCGCCGCTGCGCGTGACGATGACGCGCCACGGCTGGCGCGCGCCGGTCACGCCGCGAATGGTGAGGCGCGGGTTGTCGCTGCGGAGCGTTTGCGCGCCGATGAGGATGGCATCGACCTGCGCGCGCAGCCGCATCGCGTCGGCGCGGGAGGCGGCGCTTGTGAGCCACTGGCCTTCGCCGGGCGGGCGCGTGAGGCGGCCATCGAGCGACATGCCGGCCTTGGCGATGACGAGCGGCATGCGTGTCACGATCCATTGGTTGAAGCCCGCGTTCAGCTCGCGGCATTCGTTTTCCAAAACACCGCACGTCACCGCGATCCCCGCCGCGCGCAGCAGCCCGACGCCGCGCCCGGCGTGCGCGGGATTCGGATCGACTGTGCCGATGACCACGCGCGCAAAACCCGCGCGGATGATTGCCTCCACGCACGGCGGAGTGCGGCCGTGCGTGGAGCACGGTTCGAGCGTCACAAAAATCGTCGCCCAGCGCGCGAGGACTGGATTCTTCAGCATCCGCAGCGCCTCGATCTCCGCGTGCGGCAACCCGGCGCGTTGATGAAAACCGCGCGTGATCACGCGCCCGCCGCGCACGATGACCGCGCCGACGGCGGGATTCGGGCTCGTCTGGCCGAGGCCGCGCGCCGCTTCGCGCAAAGCCGCGCGCATGAATTTCTCGTCGTGCATCCGCTGGGTTTAAGCCTTGCGCGGGGAAGTTTGAACCCGGAACTTCGCGCCGTGTCCCTCAGCCTTCGCGACAAGCAGAGCCTTTACCACAGCCTCGGGCAGCTCGTGCGCTCGGGCGTGCCGTTTCCCAGCGCGCTGGACAATCTCGCGCGCACCACGCGCGGCGGGACGCGGGGGGTCATCCGTCGGCTGAAGGACGGCGTGAGCAGCGGCCAGACGGTCGGCGAATCCTTTGCCCGGCAGCGTCCGGCGGTGGGCGAGATGGAGGTCGGGGTGATCGCCGCCGTGGAGCGCGCGGGCAAGCTGGAGCAAGGGCTGGCGCAGCTCTCCACGTATTTCGGCGCGCTGGAGCAGGCGCGGCAGGGCATTTTGAAAAAGTGCGCGTATCCGGCGTTCGTGCTGCACTTCGGGGTTTTCGCGCTGTCGTTGCGGACAATTTTTGAAAAGGGATTCGGCGCGTATTTGCAGGCGACGTTCGGTTTGCTCGCGCTGCTCTGGGGCGTCGTGCTGGTCATCGCGCTGCTCGTGCCGCTGCTGCGCGATGCGGGCGCGAAAAGCGCGGCGATCGATTCGCTGCTGCGCACCTTGCCGCTCGTCGGCGGAATCCGCCGCGCGCTTTCCACGTCCCGCTTTTGCGCGACGTACGAGATGCAGCTCGACGCCGGAATCAACGTCATCGACGCGCTGCAAGCCGCGCAGCGGGCGAGTCGCAGCGGGCTCATTCGCGCGGCGGTGGAGCGCGCGATTCCCGAGGTGCGCGGCGGCGCGCAAGTGGGCGGATTGCTGGCGGCGAGCGGCGCGTTTCCCGAGCCGATGATCCGCAGCTTTTGCGTGGGCGAGCAGACGGGCGAACTCGATGCGGAACTCAAACGGCTCGCCGCGGAATACCAGGCCGAGGGGCTGGCGCGGATCGAAACGCTGGCCGAATGGCTGCCGCGATTTTTCTACATCGCGATCCTTTTCTACATCGGCTACGGCGTGGTGACTTGGTACCAAAGCTACCTGCACCAGGCCATGAGCATCATGGATTCCAACTGAGTCACGGCGACTCAGATCAAGGCCGGAACGCGCAACCTGTGTAGTGCTAATGTGGCGCTTTCGGCGCGTTTCATTCAGCGCCGATAAAAGCGGGCAAGCGACTGGTTTTCAATGGCTTGGCTTTCAAACCACGAGCGGGTGCGAAAGCTGGTATCCGGCAAGCTTCAAAGATTGTGACCAAGTAAAACAATTAACGAAAGAACCACTATGAGCCTCATCCGTTATCAATTCCCTGAAACCACCGACTGGCAGCCGACCGACCGTCTCACGACGCTCCGCGACGAAGTGAATCGTCTCTTCGATTTCTCGTGGCCGAGCCGGGACACCGGCCTGTTCAGCGGGTGGTCGCCGACCCTCGACATGCATGACGACAAGGACAATCTCCTCGTCATGGTCGAGCTGCCCGGCATGAAGAAAGAGGAGATCGACATCGCGCTGCACGACGGCGTGCTGACCGTCTCCGGCGAACGCAAAATGGAGCACGAGCGCAAGGAGGGTGAGACCTTCCGCAGCGAGCGCTACTTCGGAAAATTCCAGCGCAGCGTGACGCTGCCGGTCGCGGTCAATGCGGGCAAAGTGAAGGCGTCTTACAAGGACGGCATCCTCACCATCGACCTTCCGAAAGCCGAGGAAGCGAAGCCGAAGCACATCGCCGTCAGCGTTTCCTAAACCAGCACCAACAACCGATTCGGCGGGCGCATGAGCGTCCGCCGGACAAACTCCAAAACCTCTCCAACTTTATGACCACCATCTGCACTCCAACCGAAACAAAAACCGCCACCGTCGGCAACGGCGAGACCCGTGTGAGCTACCTCACGCCGATGGCGAATATCCTCGAAACCAAAGACGCCTACCTGCTCGAAGCCGAGATGCCCGGCGTGACCAAGGACGGCCTCGAAGTGAGCGTCGAAAACGGCGAACTCACCATCGTTGGCCGCCGCGCGACGACGGCACCGCAAGGCCGGGCCGTGTATCGCGAATCGCGCGGGTTCGATTACCGGCGGACGTTTGAACTCGACCTGTCGATCGATGCGGCGCGGATCAACGCGAAGCTTGATCAGGGCGTGCTCACGCTGACGCTGCCGAAAGCCGAGTCGGTGAAGCCGCGGAAAATCGCGGTGGGCGACTGAGCCGCTGCCGTTTGTTGTGATGAGCCCCGCGGGCTGCGAAAGCCCGCGGGGCTTTTTCCGGGTAGCGCACGCGCCCTCGCGTGTGGTGTTCGGCACCTCGCCGAACACGCTGGGAGGAAATCGGCGAGGCGCCGATTC
>JAYWEP010000014.1:0-15881 GCA_043779205.1 Chthoniobacter sp.
AATGCCCGCGGCTTCCGCTCCTTCCAAAACTATCGCACCCGCATCCTCTTCTTCTGCGGAAAGCTCAGCCTTCAGCCATTATGAAACCGGAAGAGCCAAAATTCTTCCGCTGGCGCTTGTTCTATTCGCTGGGCGTGATGATCCATCGGGAAAACGAGTCTATTACCGCGCATTCGTCGCACTGGGTTTCCTTTCCGGATTGGCGTTCGGAATCTCGGAGGCGCTGGTGCAGTATGCACCGTGGGCGCAACCGACCCAGTTGGGCGACGCCTCTCCCACGAGCCTTGGTATGCCTCTTGCCTCTGGCTTGATCAGGTGGTTCTCCTGTGTGCCTATGCATGCATTGTGGGGGGCGGCGGATGCGGCGTTGCTTTGGATGCTATCACCTCGATTGCTTTCCGCCAAGTCGCCTTTCGTGAGATACGGGATACTGATTCTCGCGACGTTGGCCATGGCCGTTGTTCACGGTCTGTATGATGTTGCCTGTGGGCGGGACATTTATGCGGCGGTATCGCTGAGTATTGGCTCTGTTTTTCTTGTGCAATGGATTGTCGCGCGCAGTGCGGCACCATCGGAATTCGCGCCTGCAAATTCCTCTGGATGCGAGCGTCCCTTTGAAAGGTTCTTTTGTTTCCGGTATGCAATCGCGCAGACCCTCGCCATTGGACTTGCGGGCTTCGGCGCGCTTTATTTTGTTTCCATTCCACTAAGCGAGCAAAGCGAGGCCGCCGCACCCCGGTCAATCGCACCACGAATTAACGTAACCCCCAGTCGCGTAGAATATGATAAACTGAAGTCCACTGTCTTCATTCGAAGCACTCATTTTCATTCGGATTTTGATCCGGGTTATCCGAGTTGGTTTCATGCTTACGAAGTACTGCTCGAAGATTCAGCGGGGCACCAGTTTTCGGTTTGGTATGACCTTGATTATCATTATTCTGTTTGGGATAGATACGAAATAAATCTAGACTCGCGACCCAATACTAAATCACTATCAGAATTAACGAACGAATGGCGGTCACATGTTGCTGCGGCCATCACGAAATTCGTTGAGTGGAGCATCATCGCCAAAGCAAACAGCGTTGGTCGTGTTACACGAGAAATATCCGGTGCTCGCCTGGACGCGAAATTATACCAGTACTCTTATACATTCTACTTCCATGCCGATACAAATGAAAACTTATATTTGTTAAAGTTGCTCCTTGTGTCCAATTCGGAAACCCAAGCAGATATTGAAATGGAATTTGAAAGGGAATTGAATGAACCTCATGGTTGGCTCTTTTCTGTTTTGTATAAAGACGCCCATTTTTTGGATTACTTTTATTCTCATTTTGCTGATTTCAAGGCACTCGGGAATCAATTTCTAGCACAACGAAAACTCGCCCAAGAAAGAGAAAAACACGACAGGGATGTTAGGACACCAATTGAGAATGAGGAGTACCGCAAAAAGCAGGAGAAAGCGGCAAAAGAGGAGCTATTTAAGTAATTGGATGGAGAGAGTGGAAATAGGGAGTAGTTATTGCTGAACCCCGCCGCCAAGCTTGGCATGCGCAGATGCTTTAAAGATGATGCCCCACTTGCGATGCCAGTTGCGCAAGGTGTCGGAGGGATGTCAGTGTGGTCTGCCCCCGGTTTTTGATCCACTCGCTATGAGAGTTTTTGGTTGGGTTCGGGGGTTTGGTTGTGGGTTTGGTGTTCGGTGGAAAGAGCGCCGCCTTGCGGCTGCCGGAGCGTAGCGGAGGCGGCCGCAAGGCGGCGCTGCGCGAACTCCACGGGCGTCTGGTAGTCCAGCGACGAATGTGGTCGCTCGTGGTTGTGGCGTTGCCGGTGCTGCTTGCCGAGCACTTTCGCCTCCAGCACCGACGCGAAGGCTTCGCGGTTCAGGAACTCGTCGCGGAACCGGCTGTTAAAACTTTCGCTGTAGGCGTTCTGCCACGGGCTGCCGGGCTGGATGTAGAGCGTTTTGAATCCGCGCCTCGCGATCCAGTCCTGCACGGCCAGCGCGACGAACTCGGGGCCGTTGTCGCTGCGGATGAACTCCGGCGCGCTCCCGCGCGCGATCACGGCCGCGTCCAGGATGCGGATCACGTCTTTGCCTTCCATCCGCCGCTCGACTTCCAGCGCCACCAGTTCCCGGCTGAACTCATCACAAATCGGCAGCCATTTGAGCCGCCGTCCGTCCTCGGTCTGATCGAAGACAAAGTCGTAGCTCCACACGTGGTTGACCCGCTCGGCCCGCAGCCGCTGCGTGCCGCCTTCGCTGCTCCCGAGCCGCTGGCGCTTGCGCTGCCGTCGCGGCACTCGCAGCCCTTCCTGCCGCCAGAGCCGCTGCACGCGCTTGGCGTTGATCTCCATGCCGGCTCGCCGCAGCAGCGCCGCGGCCATGCGGTAGCCCGCACGCGGATGTGCCGCCGAGATGTGCCGCAGCTCCGCGGCCAGCGCCGCGTCCTTGCTGCGCCGCCGTCCGCGGTAACGCTGTGTGCTGCGTGGCTGTCGAATCGTGGTGCAGGCCCGGCGCTCGCTCACGGCCAGCTCGTGCTGCACATGCAGCACGGCTTCTCGTTTGCGCTCCGGGCCTACCATTTTCCCTGTGCGATCTCCTTGAGGATGGCGTTGTCCAATGCTTGATCGGCGACCAGTCGCTTGAGCCGCCCGTTCTCCTTCTCAAGCTCCTTGAGCCGTTTGACCGTCTCCTCCTTCGCCCCGCCATACTCCTGCCGCCATCGGTGGTAGGTCGGCGGACTGACTTCCAGCTTCTTGCAGACTTCCTCGACGCCCTGGCCTCCGGCCAGCAGCGTCGCTGCCTCGCGCAGCTTCTTGATGATCTCTTCGGGTGTGTGTCGTTTGCGTTTCATGGAGTTTGTGGGCGCGCTTCGCGCGCCTCAAACTCTCATAGCGCCTGGATCAGCTTTTGGGGAGCAGGCCAAGTGCCGCACGGAAGCGGTGACTGGATTACAGCCGCATCGCTGAATTGGAAAAATTCATTGAGGATCAATTTTTTTCCCAACGGGCGATCATCAAAAGGTGCCAGCTTCTTGAAAAAGCCAATCGTGTTTACGCGCCGTCGATCAAGACCATCGAGGCGGAGGCGGAACGGCTGGGCGAACATTGCCGCAATGCGGACCGTGTGGCAGCGACCTTCAAATCGCATTCACCGGACTTGTCGAAATGGATGGCGTCAAAAGCTGCCGACTGGAAACAGCGCAGCGGGCAACTGCAGGATGAAATGATTTCGCTGGATCGGGACTGGCAGGTTCATTGCGAGAAGCTGGAAGGCTTGCACATGGATCTCCGGGTCAGCGAAGCGATGGCCCACGACGCGGGTGTGTTTCCATCCGAGCATCATCATCAAATCCGGGCGCTTTGCGATCATCTCGCCACACGCGAACGCCGCAGCCAGATGGGGAGTTCCAATGTCACCAGCCTGCTGGAAATTCAGCGACTGATTGATTTCTACCGGGCAAAGCTGAGCCACGCCTCCCGAAAGCACCAACCGCTTCTGGAGCACGTCGTGAGGAGGCTTGAAGAAGCTCACGACCAGGTCAGCGAGGGGAATTGATCACGAGCCCCGTGCTGCACGAATTGAGCGAGCCGCAATGTTTGTCGCAGCCGCTCCGACTCTCCCTCCTGACACGCGCACCGGGAATCGCGAGAACGGTAAATCGCGAGCATGGTGTGAGGGCTGTGGATGTGTACCGCGCGGGATGATGAATTGAAAATCCGGCCGTGACGGGCGAGATGCTTCGTGATGCCCCCAGCACCCGAAGATCGTCGTCATCGGTTCACTGAACGTGGACCACACGCTGCGCGTTCCGCACATTCCCGCACCGGGCGAAACACTCACCGCCACCGCCGCCTTCACGTGTCTGGGCGGGAAGGGCGCGAACCAGGCACTGGCTGCCGCACGGGCCGGCGGGGATGTCACGCTCATCGGCTGTGTGGGCGAAGACGATCTTGGTGCCCGCTACATCGAGCATCTGCGCAGCGAAGGCATTCACACCGGGGCCATCATGAAAGCCGGTCCGTCAACGGGCTGTGCATTCATCACCGTCGATGACTCCGGCGAAAACAGCATCGTCGTCAGTCGGGGTGCGAATCACGCCCTCATGCCCCTTCATATTGACGAGCACGCCGCACTCATCCGCTCCGCTGCGGCCCTGCTGCTCCAACTGGAATGTCCGCTACCGACCGCGCTGCGAGCCGTCAGCATCGCCGCCGCAAGCGGAGTTCCAGTGATCCTCAATCCGTCACCGCTGACGTCTGAATTCATCCAAGTCCGAGTGGAAGTGGACACGCTCATCCTCAATGCGCAGGAGGCAGTCACGCTCATTTCCATGACGCGCGCCGAGATCGACGCCGACCCTCAACGCGCACGCGCCGCCGCCCATTGCCGCCAAATGATCATCACCCGTGGTGGCGATCCCACGCTCGTCATCACCGAGAGTGGAATCCTGAATATCGCTCCGCCGCGGGTCATTCCTATGGATACCGTAGATGCGGGAGACGCCTTCGCGGGCGCATTCGCAGTCGCCAGCGCGAGCGGGATGCCGTTGGAAGACGCCATCCATTTTGCAAATTCTGCGGGGGCACTGGCGACGCAGGGTATGGGAGCGCAGCCTTCGATGCCGATGCGCAATGCGATCCTTGCGCTCGTGGGATGATGAATCCTGAGCACGGCGTGAGGGCGCGGGGGCAACTTCGACAGTTTCTCCAAATTCTCCGGAGTGTCCTGTCTGAATCCGAGCATTGAATAATGACCACTTGGAGTCTCTCCCCTCTACGTCGGGCCATTGGAACTTCAGGTGTCCTTTTTACTGTCATTTACTGTCAAACTTTTTGCGCGATCGTGCGCGATCGTGCGGACCGTCGATTTTTTGGCATGCACAGCAAGATGCACGGGTGCGCAGAGTAGCGAAAAAGCGCGCAGGAACTCGAAGCCTTCGCGCTAGGCTCATAACCTGAAGGTCGTAGGTTCAAATCCTACCCCCGCAACCATTTGGAAAATGGTTAAAGACCTCTGGAAGCCGCATCAACACAGGGTTTGCGGACGACTGGCATTTACTTCTTCATCGGCGGCGGCCCCGCGACTTTCCCGCCGGGCTGCGCGGCGAGGAGCTGGTTGAGCAGGTCGCTTTTCGGCGGGACGAAGGTGATGCGCGCTTCGCCTTGGACGATCTGCTGCATTTCCAGAATCTCAAACATCGAGTCGATGATCTCGCGGTCCTGGGAGATGAGTTGGAGTGCTTCGCCGACGATCTGCGGTCGCATGGCGGCGGCCTTGGCAAACTCGATGGCGGCCTGGCGCTCGGCGGTGCTGCTGATGATGCTGACCTGGTTCGCGCCGTCCTGCTTGATCGCGCTCGTAACTTGCCGCAGCCGGTTGACGACCTTTTCCTCGATCTGCCGGATCATCCCGGTGTCGCGGAAATGCACTTTGCGGATATAGACGCTGCCGAGTTTGTAGCCCCATTCGTTGGACTTCGGCGAGACCTCGGTGCGGACGGTGAGCGACATGGCGTGGCGGGTTTCGAGCATCGCGCCGAGCGGCATGTTGCTGAGGCAGCGGACGGTGGCGCTGCTGACATTGGCGCTGAGCGAGCCGCGCGGGTCGGCGTTTTTGAAAAGGTAGGCGACGGGTTCGCTGATGAACATTTCATACCAGATGCCGATACCCATGGGCGCGCCTTCCTCGCTGTTCACGGGCTGGCTGCGGAGGTAGGTCTGGTCGAGCCGGAGGTCGAGGACGTGGCACTGGCCGAGCCAGTTCACGATCGGGCCGACGAGGCCGAGTTTCGACCAGAGGAAGTAGATGCCCGGCTCATCAAGCACCGCGAGCACTTTGCCAAAGAGCACATAGACGTGGCAGCGGCCCTCCTCGACGATGGCGTACACGCCGAACGCGCGGAGCAGGCCGAAGAAGATCGGCACGATGATGAAGAGGCCGATGAAGGTGCCAGCGAAGGTGATGGCGAGATTGGCGAAGTTCATTGTGCGTTCTCCATGATGACCTGGCTGGCTTCCTTGAAGAGTTTGAGCCGCACGTTTCGCCGATACGCGGCCAGCGCGTCCGGGCCGCTCGCGCGCAGGGCGGTGAGCTGCCCGGAGAGCGCGCGCAGGGGCTCGACTTCGGCCTGCGCGTTGAGCGTTTCGATTTCCACGGCGCGTTTCGACTGCACGATTTTCTGATCCGCCGAAGCCTGCGCCAGCGAGATGTCCGAGCTGACCTGGTTGTGCGCGGTATTGATGGCAGCGAGCGCGCTTTCCACCTCGTGCGGCGGGTCGATGCCGGTGATGAGCGACGCATCGAAAGTGATGCCGTAGCGCGGCGCGGAACTGGCGCAGTCCTGCTCCATGTGTTCGTTGAGCGAGGAGAGATTTTTGCGCAGGTCATTGATCGAGATGCCGGCGACGCTCGCGATGGTGTTGTCCGCCGCGGATTCGAGCGGCGGCGGCGCGGTGAAGTTCGCGATGCGCTCGCGCAGCACGCTGATGAAGTAGCCCATCACATGCACGATCGGCCGCTTCACGCCGAAGAGATACGCGTAGAGATTCCGCTCCGAGATGCGGTAGCGGATCTGCCCGGTGAGCCCCGTGTCGAGCTGGTCTTTGGTCACCGCGCTGAGCTTCGAGCCGCCCATATTGGCCTGCGGGTCCTCGGGGTCGAAAGCCATGTTCAGCGTCTGCGTGGCCACGGTGACTTTATACACTTTTTCCCACGGCCATTTGAAATACGGGCCACCCGCCGGGATCACCCGCACCTGCGGGTAGCAGTAGCGCTCGCGCTCCTCCGGCAGGAGCGATTCGGCGATGGGATCGTCGAGCGTGGTCTGGGTGCCGAGCCGTTCGGCGCGGCCAAAGATGGTCTTCACCGCGCGCTCGTTTTGATCGACCGTGTAAAGCCCGGCGACGAGGTAGCGCATGAGGAACCACGCGATGAAACCGATGATGAGTCCGAGGATAATGTCCATAGGCGGGTGGGTGTTGGGGGAGATGGATTAGTGGATTGGCGGACGAATGGAAGCCGCGAATGCAGATGCCCGATCCACCTGCGCCTACGATGCCGGGTCGATCAGTCAAAAATGTCGCCGTGACCCGTATCCCGTGAAAAATTGATGCGCAGATCGACGGAATGAACGGATGACCGCGCCGTTGACTCGCCACCGAAAAATCGGAAACTACCGCCCCTATGGCTACACCAGCCCTCAGCGAAATCGAAAGCGAGTTTGCGCGCCTGTCGCCTGAAGCTCAACTCGGCCTTCTCGAACGTCTCGTCCATCGCGCCCGCGTCGCGGTGTCTGGTCGCGGCGACACCTGGGAAGCCGACCTCTCCGCGATGGCTGCCGACCCCGAAATGACACGCGAACTCAATCGCATCAATGCCGAGTTCGGTGCCACCGAAGCCGACGGGCTGGAGCAGCGTTGATGGCCGTCCAGCGCGGTGAAATCTACCTCGTGAACCTGAATCCCGCTCAAGGACGGGAACAGGCTGGCCACCGGCCCGTTTTGGTCTTGTCCGCCGATGCCATCAACCGCCTGCCCCTGGTCGTCACGGTCGTCGTCGGAACCAAAGGCGAAAACGTCACGCGTGACTGAGGCAGCCTTGTCGCCAGCGCACCGCATCTGCTACGTCTCACCGCGATGAAGAAACGGCGGAAAATTCCCGCGGAAAAAACCGCCCCTGCTGCGGGCGGGCTTTCGGCGTTGCGCAAAGCCGCACAGGAAAAACTGCTTTACGAAGGCAATCCGAAACACCGCGAACCGTGGCAACCGGGCCGCCGCGGCTCCTTGTGCCCAAAGGAAATCAGCATCGAGCAGGCGCAGGCGCTCTTGCTCGAAAGCCATGAGTTCAAGGGATCTCACTACGCCGTGCATGAGGGCCGGCTCTACGAGGCCCGCGACAACAACCACGGACGCTGGCACGGGTATCCGATCGGCTGGGTGGAAGCGCCTCAGCCCGTGCGCGTGCATTTCGAGAAAAGCGGCCTTGTGAAGAGGCACGATCTCAAACGATTCTGGAAGCGATGAGCACACCCGCCCGCAAATTCAGTTCCCGCACCTTCGGGTTCGGAGACCGGGCCATATTTTTCTGCCAGGTCGAGATTCAGCCGGAGGCGGACGACCGCTTTGCCAAGCTGGAGGATGCGGCCTCATGGGGTTCGCTGGAACTCTGGGCCGGTGGGCAGAATCTTTGCACCCATTACGAGGGCACGGCGCTGCTCACGAGTGCTTCGTGGTATTTGCTGCCGTTCTTCGAGTGGCTGGCGGCGCAGTGGGATTTTCTTTTGCACGAGCAGCGCCCGCCCGTGCGCTTCGCCGGAGACAATGGCTGGGACTCGCTCAGCGAGACGAATCACCCCGATGATTTCGAGCGCTTGCGCGAGCGCGGCGAGGCCGCTGCCGTGGAAAACTACGAGTGGAGTCAGCGGCACTGTCTGTGGGCGTGCCGCGCGGGCGGGCTGTTCCCGGATGTCGTCATCCGCCGCGACCGCGATGCGGTGGAAATATCGTGGGGTGGCCAGCAGGCGGTAGGTGCGCCGGAGGATTTTCGCTTCGTGAGCGCTTCCGGTGCGGTGCGCCTGCCGCCCCGCGAAGTCGCCGCCGCGCTCCACGGTGTGCTGCGCGAAGCCTGCGCCACACTCGGCGAATCCCTGCCCGATTCGGCCCGTGTGCGGGCGCTCGCGCAGCGCGTGGAAAAGCTCGCGCGACCCCAACTCCGCGAGACGCGGCTGGCGATCCTTGCCGGACTCGGCGCGAGCTTCGCGCAGTGGCGAAAACGCTGGGGCCATCTGCGCGCGAAATTGGCAAAAGATTACGCGCCGCTGGCCGGTTGGTTCTCGGGCGAGGCCGACGATACGCTCGTCATCTCAGGGAGCTGCGAGGGCGCGCTGATGTTTGGCAGCGCCGCGCCGACACTGCGCGAGCGGGACGTTTTCACCCTCGCGGAAAAACTCGTGGAGCACTCAAAAACCGGGAAATCCAGCGACGGCCTCGCTCCGCACGCCGCCAGCACGCCGCTGGAAAGCAGACCATATCAGGAAGGCTACCGGCTGGCGGCGGATTGGGCGGAGACGAGCCGCTTGTGGGGCAGGAAACTGCAGCCCGTGGACATCGAAAAGCATCTCGCGCATTTCGGAGTGGCGGTCAGCGACGTGACGCTCGGCGACGAAGACATCGGCGGCGTGGCCGTGGCGCGCAGCGGCCTCGCGCCACTCATCCTCGTGAACACCGCCAACCCGCGCAACGCCTACCCGAGCGGGCGGCGCTTCACGCTCGCGCATGAGCTTTGCCACCTGCTCCACGACCGCGACCGCGCGCGCAACGTGGCGCTCATCTCCGGCCCGTGGGCGCCACCCGGCATCGAGCAGCGCGCGAACGCCTTCGCCGCCCGCCTGCTCATGCCCGACACCCTGGTGGATGCCGCGTTTGCAGAGCAGGGAACAAGGGCGCATGCCCCGAGCTTTGACCAACTGCTGACCGTGGCAAAGCAACTCGACGTGAGCGTGGACGCGCTCGCGCACCATATGGCGAATCGCGGCTACATCTCCCCGGCGCACCGCGACCGGCTGCTCGCCAATCGCGCGCAGAGCGACTGACCGCGCCAAGCACGGGCATCGTTTTGAAACGATCAGGAGGCCAACCGCCTGCCCCTGGTCGTCACGGTCGTCGTCGGAACCAAAGGCGAAAACGTCACGCGTGACTATCCGACCAACGTCCGCGTCTCGGCGGCGGAGAGCGGCTTGCCGATGGAGACGGTTTTCCTCTGCTTCCCAACTGCGTTCGCTCGACCCCAGCCGCTTTGCCGACCCACCCGCAGGCAAGGTCTCCGCCGCCGTGCTCGAAAATGTTGGAACCGCCGTTCGTCACTGTCTCGGATTGTAGCGTCCGCTTCGCTCAAAGTGACCGGATGAACAGACCGCACCTCGGTTCCGATTTCGACGACTTCCTCCAGCACGACGGACTGCTGGCCGCGTGCGAGGCCAGCGCGCTCAAGCGCGTGGTCGCGTGGCAGCTTGAGCGCAAGATGAAGCGCCGCCGCATCTCCCCCGCGAAGCTGGCGAGCCGCATGAAAACAAGCCCGCCACACTTGACGCTTTGTTCAGAAGGACGCGCCGTTGACTTGCCGCCGAAAGATCGGAACATGCCACGGCTATGACGACACCAGCCCTCAGCGAAATCGAAAGCGAGTTTGCGCGCCTGTCGCCTGAAGCTCAACTCGGCCTTCTCGAACATCTCGTCCATCGTGCCCGCGTCGCGGTGTCTGGTCGCGGCGACACCTGGGAAGCCGACCTCTCCGCGATGGCTGCCGACCCGGAAATGAAACGCGAACTCAATCGTATCAATGCCGAGTTCGGTGCCACCGAAGCCGACGGGCTTGAGCAGCGCTGATGGCCGTCCAGCGCGGTGAAACCTCATATAAAACTCAAGCACTAACCTATGCCACTCCAAGACCAATCCCGTCCAAACCTGCTAGAACAAATCGTGATCGACATTGTCACTCTCCTAACGCGGAGGCAAATAAATGCCTCACTCGTCCAAGTTCCGAGAGACCGGATAAACGCTATTTCTGTCATGAGCGACAAAGAGTTGCGTGAGGCTTTGCAAAAGTTTTTCAAACATGACGAGGTTGACGGCATCTTGAATCAAATTCGGGCCAACGATCTCTCGTGGTTCACGCAATTTGCTCTTCGCGCTGACCCTGACCAGGTCCTCGTCGTGTCTAGCAACTCGTATCCATTCCCCGTCGTGCGTATCAAGGTGGCAGCATCCAACGAAGACGACTGCAAAGACCTCACCATTATCCAAGGAACGCCAATTTATCCAAGGGAACCGGATGAGGAATCCGATGAACACGTAACGCTTAGTCCAGCGCATTGACGGGCTGGCTGTTTACCAAATTTTGATTGTCTGCCGACAAGAATGCCCGGCACTTCCAGTCTCACTGATACTCGTCGCGCCGCGGACTCGGGGGAAGCGCGCGCGCAGTGCGTACTTGGCTTGTTCTATGAAGCTGGACGTGGCGTAGAGAAAGACTTTGTCAAAGCATTCGAGTGGTACCGCCGGTCGGCAGAGCAAGGAGATGCTCGGGCTCAGCGCCACCTCGGCGTGATGTATAGCGGTGGACGGGGGGTGGAGAACGATGATGTCCAAGCCGTCATGTGGTGGCGCCGCTCGGCGGAGCAAGGAGATGCCCCGGCTCAGCGCTATCTTGGCTGGTCCTATGAAACTGGACGTGGCGTGGAGAAAGACTTTGTCAAAGCAGTCGAGTGGTACCGCCGCTCGGCAGAGCAAGGAGATGCTTGGGGGCAAAGCTACCTTGCCGAGATGTATGAATATGGATGCGGAATGGAGAAAAACGATGTCCAAGCCTTCTTGTGGTATCGCCGGTCTGCATTGCAAGGAAATGCTGAGGCGCAGTGCAAGCTCGGCTCGATGTATGAAACGGGCCGCGGCGTGGAGAAAAACTTTGTCGAAGCAGTCGCGTGGTATCGCCGGTCGGCGGAGCAAGGAAATGCTTCCGCACAGTTTTCTCTCGGCTTGATGTATGCAGGTGGAAATGGCGTGGAGAAAGATGATGTCCAAGCCGTCATGTGGTATCGCCGGTCGGCAGAGCAAGGATTTGATCCGGCACAGGGCTCGCTTGGGGTCATGTACAAAAATGGACGCGGCGTGCCAATAGACTGGAAAGCCGCGCGCCACTGGCTGCGGGCAGCACTGAGTTCGGTCGATGAGCAAAGCGATTGGGGGAAAAAGAACGCCGCCCTATCCCGCAAGGAATTGGAGCCGTTGAATGCTGCCGCGCTCGCCGAGGCGCTCCAAGGACTCGATGGAATGATCGGCTTGGCAAACGTAAAGGCCCAAATTCGACGCCTGACCGACCTCGTGGAAATGCAAAGCAAACGAAGCGCGGCTGGCCTGAAGTCCGCAGAAGTGTCACTGCATCTCGTATTCACCGGAAATCCCGGGACTGGAAAGACAACGGTCGCGCGGTATGTCGGGGAGATTTACGCAGCTCTGGGCCTCCTGGCGAAAGGGCATATGACCGAGGCACACCGGGAGGATTTAGTCGCCGGTTACATTGGTCAGACTGCGATTAAGGCCCAAGCGAAGATTCAGGAAGCGCTGGACGGAGTGCTCTTCATTGATGAGGCCTATTCTCTGAATGTGCGACACACCACGAATGAAGACTTTGGTAAGGAAGCGGTGGCGACCCTCGTTGCTGAGATGGAGAATAACCGCGAACGGCTCGCCGTAATCGTGGCAGGCTACCCCGAGGAAATGAAGGACTTCATCAATATGAACCCTGGCCTCAACTCTCGATTCACGCGTTACATCGAGTTTGAGGACTACCACCCAAAGGAACTCGCTCAGATTTTCGTAAAACTCGCTGAGGACAAAGACTACAAGCTTGAGGAGAAGGCGAACTCGGTTCTTCTCGATCGCCTAACAGCCGCGCACGCGAAGAGAGGGCGCGATTTTGGTAATGGGCGTTACGTTAGAAAAATGTTCGAGGAGGCGGTTGAGATGCACGCTATGCGGCTCAAGAAGTCCGGCATCCAAGACCGTGACTCGCTCGCTTTGCTGACGACAGCAGATCTGCCTATTTCCCCCTCGTGACCCAGGATCCGCTTGGTCATGCTAATGTCTGCTTCGCCCACGGGAGAAAGACGGGGAGGCGTGGCTTGGCCCGGCGGCCCCGCGCGAAGCTGGAGCTTCGGGGACAAGGGCGTGCCCAAGCGGGAGTTTGGGCACGGGGGGCGCGATCCGCTTTCACTACGCTTGAGTCGAGGCTGCGGGGTGCTACTTTCCGTCGCATGCGCACGCTCGCTGAGATCGAAGAAGCCATCGCCACGCTGCCTGTGGGGCAGGTGGAGAAGCTGGCTGCGTGGTTGGAACAGCGGCGGAGGCAGGAACCCGGATGGCCGGTGCCGCCACCCAAGGTCGAGCGGGCGGAATTGGAGCGGATCGAGGCGGAGTTCCCCACGCTCCGGCGCTGAACGATGCTGCTCGACACGAACGCTATCTCCGCGTGGGCGAAGGGGGATGCCGGACTGTTGCAGGCTTTGCGGCCGGATCGCACCTGGTATCTGCCGGGCATCGCGCTGGGTGAGTACCGCTACGGTCTGCTGAAATCCATCCGGCGCACGGAGTTGGAGTCGTGGCTGGAGTCGGTCGAGTCGGCGTGCGTGGTGCTCGCGGCGGATGGGACGACGGCGCGGCATGACGCGGAGTTGCGCCGCGCGCTCGACACGACGCGCGGGGAAGTGCCGTACCACGACCTCTGGATCGGGGGCGCTCGCATTGCAACACAACGTGGCGGTCGTGAGCCGCGACGCGCATTTTGACGTGATGCCAGGCGTGCGGCGCATCCGCTGGCAGGGCGGGCGGGCAAACGGGGTTGCTAAGGAAAGCGTCCGCGCCAAGGTGTTCTCGGCAGTTTCCTCAAAGATGAATGTCCCCAACCAAATCCAGAACGCCCTGACGCGCCGTGCGTTTCTCCAGCAAAGCAGCACGGGGCTGGGCGCGCTGGCGCTTTCGGCGCTGATGAAGCCCGATCTTTTCTCCATGGATCCCGGCACTGGCGCGGCGGTGCCGGGCACGCTCCAGCGGCTGCATTTTGCGCCGAAGGCGAAGCGCATCATCTTCCTTTTCATGTCGGGTGCGCCGTCGCATCTCGATCTCTTCGACCCGAAGCCGAAGCTGACGGAGATGACCGGGAAGGATCTGCCGGACAGCGTGCGCAAGGGCCAGCGCATCACCACGATGACGAGCGGGCAGAAAAATCTGCTGTGCGTGGGCTCGCCGTTTAAGTTCGCGAAGTACGGCCAGGCCGGCATGGACATCTCCGAGCTGCTGCCGAACCTCGCGAAAATCGCGGACGACTGCACCTTCGTCCGCACGGTTTTCACCGACCCGATCAATCACGATCCGGCGGTGACTTTCTTTGCCAGCGGCAGCCAGCAGCCGGGCCGCCCGACGATGGGCGCGTGGCTCGCCTACGGGCTGGGCAGCGCGAACCGCGACCTGCCGTCCTTCGTGGTGCTGACGAGCGGCGGCGGCGGGCAGACGCTGCAGACGCGCTATTGGGGCAGCGGCTTTTTGCCCGCGCAATTCGGCGGCGTGCAGTTTCGCAATGCGGGCGATCCCGTGCTCTTCACCTCGAACCCGCCGGGCATCAGCGCGACCACGCGCCGCCAGCTCCTCGACGCGACGAACGACCTCAACCGCCTCGCGCTCGGCGAACTCGGCGACCCGGCGATCACTGCGCAGATTGAAAACTACGAGCTGGCCTTTCGCATGCAGACGAGCGTGCCGGAGCTGACCGATCTCTCGAAGGAGCCGAAGGAAGTGCTCGACCTTTACGGCGCGACGCCGGGCAAGCCGAGCTTTGCCAACAACTGCCTGCTTGCGCGCCGCCTCGCCGAGCGCGACGTGCGTTTCATCCAGCTCTGCCACCGTGACTGGGATCACCACGGCGGCCTGCCCGCCGGCCTGCGGCAAAAATGCCTGGAGACCGACCAAGGGGCCGCGGCGCTCATCACGGATTTGAAACAGCGCGGTCTGCTTGATGACACGCTGGTCATCTGGGGCGGTGAATTTGGCCGCACCGCGTATTCGCAGGGCGAGATCAAGCCGGACAATTTCGGGCGCGACCACCACCCGCGCTGCTTCACGATGTGGATGGCTGGCGGCGGCGTGAAGCGCGGCTACGTCCACGGCGAGACGGATGACTTCGGCTACAACATCGTCCGCGACCCCGTGCATGTGCATGACCTCCACGCCACGCTGCTCCAGCTCCTCGGCGTGGATCACAAGCGGATGACCTTCCGCCACGAGGGCCGCGACTACCGGCTCACGGATGTCTCCGGCGACGTGGTGAAAGCGCTGATCGCGTGAAAGGCTGCACGCCTCGCGAAAGCTGATTAGAGGGTGTCTAAAAAGTCGGCGTGGTCGTTGGAATCTTACTCTTTCTCCTGCTCCTGCTCCTGCTCTCGTGCGCCGCGGGAGAGCAGGAGCAGGAGAAAGAGGGAAGATCGGACGCCGCCGACTTTTCAGACGCCCTCTTAGATCAGGCCCGAGGCGAGGTTGAGACTGAGGGCGAGGATGACAGTGTTGAAGACGAACGAGAGCAGGCCGTGGAGGAGCGCGGTGCTGCGAATCTGGCGCGACGTAATCTGCACATCGGACACCTGGCAGGTCATGCCGATGACAAAGGAGAAGTAGGCGAAGTCGAGAAAGTCGGGGTGTTTCTCCTCGGGAAAGATGAGGCCCGACCCGGCGGCGTCTGCCGCGCTGTGGCGGACGTGGCGGTAGAAAAGATGCGCGTAGCGGAGCGTGAAGACGGTATGCGTCAACGACCACGAGCAAATGACCGTGCCGATGGCGAGAATGACATGCTCCGCCGTGCGTCCGCCACTGAGGCCCTTCGCCGTGGCGAGCAGTGCGCCGACAGCGAAGAGACTGGCCAGCGCGGCGACGATGACGATGAGGAAGATGGCCGTTCGGCTGGAGTCCTCGAGTTGCGCCGCACGCTCGCTCGTTCGGGCGTTTGACCAAACGATGCGCGCCCACGCGAAAGCGACGGAAGTGGCGGCGAAGACATTCCACGCCACGAGCACCCGCACCGGCACGCTGAAATGGAACGCCGCCGCGAAGCCGATGACGGCGAAGACGAACGCGGCGAAGAACCGATGATGAGCGTCGAAGCCGACGACGCGGCGGATGAGGGCGTGCATGCGGATGAGATGACCGCTCGAACGCGAGCGGTCAATGGCAGCCGTCCATGCTTTACTGCGGGTAGGGACGGCACTCCGTGCCGTCCGGGGCGAGCGCAGCGAGGCGGTGGGCGAGATGTGGGCGGCAGCCCAGCGCCCACCGCCTCG
>JAYWEP010000015.1:0-6433 GCA_043779205.1 Chthoniobacter sp.
CCGGTGCCGCTCGGCTCGCGGCACCTACTTTTGCCGTAGGTCCGGCGAGCCGAGCCAGACCAGGAAGTTGATCTGGGCCACATCCTAACCGCTGCACTCGACTCGCTCCACGCGATGCGCACATTCAGCGGGACCGCCCAGGGACTGCGATCAGGGTGCCCTACCAGGCTACCTACATCTTCTGGGGTGATTGATTTGGGGTGGGGCGGATCATCCGGGAGTACGGGCATCCGCCCCAATGGCTTGCTATCTGCCGCCGCTCGAGGTAATCTCGGTAGATGTCGCCTCCCGCCATCCCGGAGCTTCTCCACCATGCAACGCCTCTCTCTCCGGCTCACCGTGTTCCTCGTCCTCGGCCTCGCTGGCCTGGTCGTCGCCGTCTCGCCTCCGCCGAAGCCGGATCCGGTGTCGGCTGACCACGCGCGCCTGATGGCCCAGAGCCGAGAGTTGTTCGGCAAGAGCGTTCGCGGCATCCTGGCAGACAACTGCCTGAAGTGCCACGGCGGCGACAAGACGCGCGCCGAGTTCAGCCTGGCGACGCGCGAAGCCCTGTTGAAGGGTGGCGAGAACGGGGCGGTCGTCGTCCCAGGCAAGGGCAAGAACAGCAAGCTCTATCGCCTCACGGCTCACCACGAAGAGCCGCACATGCCGCCCAAGGACCACAAGCGCCTGATGGCGGCGCAGCTCGCCGACCTCGCCCGCTGGATCGACCTCGGGGCGGCCTACGACAAGCCGCTGATCGATCGGCCCGAGACGCCCAAGACGAAGGCGATGGTGGTCTCCGCCGCCGATCGCGACTTCTGGTCGTTCCGACCGCTTGCCCGCCCGCGCATCCCCGAGGTGAAGGCGGCACACTGGGCGAACAACCCGATCGACCGTTTCGTGCTGGCGAAGATGGAGGAGAAGAAACTCGCCCCGACGCCCGAGGCGGGGCGGCGGACGCTCATTCGTCGGGCGTACTTCGGCCTCGTCGGCCTGCCGCCGTCCCCGGAGGCCATCGCGGCCTACCTGGCCGACACTCGGCCCGACGCCTACGAACGACTCGTCGATGAACTACTCGCCTCGCCCGCGCACGGCGAGCGCTGGGGCCGGCACTGGCTCGACGTGGTGCGCTTCGCCGAGAGTCACGGCTTCGAGCATGACTACGACCGGCCACACGCCTACCCGTATCGCGACTTCGTCCTGAAGGCGCTCAACGACGACCTGCCCTACGACACGTTCACTCGCTGGCAACTCGCGGGTGACGAGTTCGCCCCCAAGGATCCGCTCGCCCTGACAGCGACGGGCTTCCTCGGCGCGGGCGTACATAGCACGCAGATCACCGCCAACACCGTCGAGAAGGAGCGCTACGACGAACTCGACGACATCGTCCGCACGATGGGCACGGCCATGCTCGGCCTGACCGTCGGCTGTGCTCGCTGCCACGATCACAAGTACGACCCGATCCCGACGCGCGATTATTACCGGCTGATCTCGACTTTCACCAAGACCGTGCGGAGCGACTACGATGTGATCGTCAACGCCGCGCAGCACCGGGCCGAGAAGGAGCATTGGAGCGAGACGCATGCGGGACCGGAGCTGCAGCCGGAAAAAGTGACAGCGCTGATTTGCTCCGAAGGTGTGCCGGCGGTGCGCAATCACACGCAGGGGCCGGATTTTTATGAGCAGACATTTTTCCTTTCGCGCGGCGATTTGAACAAGAAGGAAGGCGAAGCGCCGCCGGGCTTTCTCCAGGTGCTCGCCAGTGCGCCGGAGGAGCGGTGGAACGTGCCGCCGCCGGCGGGCGCGCGCACGCCGTGGCGGCGGGCATCGCTCGCGAAGTGGCTCACCGACAAGGATGCGGGCGCGGGGCATCTGCTTGCACGCGTCATCGTGAACCGGCTGTGGCAGCATCATTTCGGACGCGGGCTCGTGGCGACGCCGAGCGATTTCGGCGCGCAGGGCGACAGGCCGACGCATCCCGAACTGCTCGACTGGCTCGCGGGCGAACTCATCCGCGGCGGGTGGAAACTCAAGCCGCTGCACAAGCTGATGATGACGGGCGCGGCCTACATGCAGAGCGCGCAAAGCGACTCCGCGCGCCGCGCCGCCGACCCGGCCAACACGCTCGTCTGGCGGCATCCGCGTCAGCGGATCGAGGGCGAGGTCATCCGCGATTCGATCCTCGCCGTCACGGGCGCGCTTGATCCGAAAATGTTCGGCCCCGGCACGCTCGACGCGGCGATGAAGCGGCGCTCGATCTATTTTCAAATCAAGCGCAGCCAGCTCCCGCCGATGATGATCACCTTCGACGCGCCGGACACGCTTGGCAGCATGGGCCTGCGCTCCAGCACCACCGTCGCGCCGCAGGCGCTGCTGCTGATGAACAACGCGCAAGTCCGCACCTCCGTCCGCGCATGGGCGAAAACGCTGGCCTCGCAACCGGCGACCGATGCGGTGAAACGCGCGTATCTCACAGCGCTCGGACGTCCGCCGAGCGACGATGAAACCGCGACGGCGGCGGAGTTCCTGCGCACGCAGACCGAGTCCTACAAAACCGCCGGAAAGGCGGACGCGCCCGAGCTGGCGCTCACCGATTTCTGCCAGTCGCTCGTGAGCCTCAATGAATTTGTTTATGTCGAATAACCACCCGCACCACTTCGCCAATCCGCATCCGCATTTCTTGTCCCGCCGGGACTTTCTCCAGCGCACGGGTTCGGGGTTCGGGATGCTGGCGCTGACTTCGCTGCTCGCGGAGTCGGGGCTGCTGGGATCAAGCGCGCAGGCCGCTGCGCAGGCGGAGGCGGTGAATCCGCTCGCGCCGAAGCCGCCGCATTTTCCGGTGAAGGCGAAGTCGGTGATCTGGCTGTTTATGAACGGCGGGCAGAGCCAGGTGGACACTTGGGATTACAAGCCGGCGCTGGAAAAATATGACGGCAAGGATTTGCCGGGCTTCGACAAGAACACCGGCTTTTTCACCGAGGAAGTCGGCGCGCTGATGAAATCGCCGTTCGCCTTCAAGCAGCATGGGAAGAGCGGCACATGGGCGTCGGAGCTTTTCCCGCGCACGGTCGGGCACGTCGATGACATGGCCTTCATCCATTCGTGCTTCACGGCGACGAACAATCACTCGCCCGCGCTTTTCCAAATCAACACCGGCATGTCGCGCATGGGCTTTCCGTGCCTCGGTGCGTGGGTGACCTACGGGCTCGGCACGGTGAACCAAAATCTGCCGGGCTTTGTGGCGATGTACGACACGCTTGGCCGCGGCCTGCCGAAGGGGCACGCGAGCAATTGGGGCGCGGGTTTTCTGCCCGGTGTCTATCAGGGCACGGCGCTAAATGCGCAGGGTGCGCCGATCAACAATCTCGAGCGCCCGGCGGAAATGAATGACGCGCAGCAGCGTGCGCAGCTCGATCTGATCGCGAAGCTGAACAAGCGCCAGCCGGGCGCGGACGATCCCGAACTGGCGGCGCGCATCGAGAGTTTCGAGCTGGCGTATCGCATGCAGATGGCCGCGCCCGAGGCGCTGGATGTGGCGGGCGAGCCGGAGCACATCCGGAAGCTCTACGGCACCGAGGACAAACAGTGCGCGCATTTTGCGAAGCAATGCCTGATGGCGCGCAAGCTCGTGGAGCGCGGCGTGCGTTTCGTGCAGATCTACAGCGGCGGGATGGAAAACGAACGCTCGTGGGACGGGCACAAGGACATCGAGGGCAACCACCGGCAGTTTGCGGGTGAGACGGATCAGCCGATCGCGGCGCTGCTCACGGATTTGAAACAGCGCGGGCTGCTCGACTCGACGCTGGTCATTTGCTGCGGCGAGTTTGGCCGTCTGCCGCTCGCGCAGAAAGGCGCGAAGCCGGGGCGCGATCACAATCCGCATGCCTTCACGACATGGCTCGCGGGCGGCGGGGTGAAAGGCGGCGTGCATTACGGCGAGACGGATGAGGTCGGGCACAAGGCGGCGGTGAACAAGGTGAGCGTGAACGATCTCCACGCGACGATTCTCGCGCTGCTCGGGCTCGATCACGAGAAGCTGACGTACCGCTTCAACGGGCGGAATTTCCGGCTGACGGATGTCGCGGGGAATGCGGTGAGGGAAGTGATGGCGTAGGAAAGCAGCTTGGGCTTCAGCCCAAAGTGCCCGTGGATGCTTGGGCTGAAGCCCAAGCTACTTATTGCGCGTGGCGGGGAATGCGGTTGAATCTTTGGCCCTATGAAAACTTCCCTCGTTCTCCTCGCCGCCGCCGCTTTGCTCACGAGCCCCGTGCTCGCTGAAGACGCCCCGCATGTCGCTGCCGCGGCGGTGCCCGCGGGCGTGGCGAAAAATGTCTCGCCGGACGAAGCGGAGAAGCTGCTCAAGGACAATCCGAAGATCGTGGTGCTCGACGTGCGGACGCCGGAGGAGTTTGCCAAGGGTCACATCGCGGGCGCGAAGAATGTCGATTTCAAGGCGGCGGATTTTGCCGGAAAAGTCGCGGCGCTCGACAAGGGCAAGACCTACCTCGTGCATTGCGCGGCGGGCGGTCGGAGCAGCAAGACGCTCGACCTGATGAAGGACAAAAATTTCGCGGCGCTTTATCACCTGAACGAAGGCTTCAAGGCGTGGGAGAAGGCTGGCAAGCCCGTGGAGAAGTAACCACGCAAACCGGTCGCGGTGACCATCGGCGTGGGTGCCGCTGACGGCACGATTCACGCGGACGCGGCCGAGCTTCTGCCGGTGCCGTGGAAATTGTCCGTCAGGCAGACCGAAACTCGCACCGGCAGTTTTTTGACGACGGATTACGCGGGTGCCGCGGATTTTCGGGAAAGCCAGTCCCGTCTAAAACCCGCCGCTGATCTGCCATTCCTCCAGCAGCGCCTTGGGCAGTTCATTGAGGAAGCGCGACGGGCGCTGCATCATCTCGCCGTAGCCGGCATTGAGGCGCATGTGGGGATAGGTGAGGTAAAGCTCGTCCTTCGCGCGCGTGACGGCGACGTAGAAAAGGCGGCGCTCCTCCTCGATGGCGTCCTCGTTTTCCAAGCTGCGTGAGGAGGGAAACATGCCGTCGGTCATCCAGATGACGAAGACGGCTTTCCATTCGAGCCCCTTCGCCTGATGCACGCTGGAGAGCGTGACCATCTCGGTCTCGTCTTCATTCGCGGTGGCTTCGTGGTCGAGGTTGGTGAGGAGCGCGAGTTGGTCGAGGAAGTCGCCGGCACTCGTGTACTGCTTCGCGAAATTGGCGAGCGTGTTGAGGTCTTCGCGGCGGGCGTCGTAGTTCGGGAACTCCGCTTTCGCGTAGTCGTCGTAGATCGCCTCGATGACGCTGTGGATCATCTCCGCGGGCGGATGCGGCGCACCGGCGGGCGCGATTTCCTCCAGCGTGTGCGCGAGCTGCTGCCACGCCTTCGCGGATTTCGCGGGGACTTTCAAAGGCGCGAGCGCGGCGTGAAAACTCCCGCCGCCCGCCCGCGTGAGCGCCTCGCTGACCTGCGTCCAAAGCTGCTCCGCGCCGCGGGCACCGATGCCCGGCAGCAGCCGCACCATGCGTTTGAAAGCGACCTCATCGCGCGGGTTGACCGCAAATTTCAGGAACGCGGCCACGTCCTTCACATGCGCCTGCTCGAAGAATCGCAGCCCGCTCGTGATTTGAAACGGGATGCCGTGCCGCGTGAATTCCATCTGCACTTCCATCGAGTGATAATGCGCGCGGTAAAGCACCGCGATGTCGCGCAGCTCGATCCCCTCCTCGCGCAGATCCAGCACCCGCTGCGCGATGAACAGCGCCTGCTGCGCCGAGTCCCCGAGCGGCACCAGCGCGGGCTTCACCGGCGCCTCCTCGCGGTGCGCCGTCAGCTCTTTGCGAAACTGGTTCACGTTCGCCGAGATCGCCGCGTTCGCCACTTCCAGGATGCCCGGCACGCTGCGGTAATTCGTCTCGATCTTATAGACCTTCGCCGTCGGATACCGCTTCGGGAAATCGAGGATGTTCTTAAAGTTCGCCCCGCGCCACGAGTAGATCGACTGCGCATCGTCGCCCACCACCATCACGTTGCCATGCGCCTTCGCGAGGATGTCGATGAAGTCCGCCTGAATGCGGTTCGTGTCCTGATACTCGTCCACCAGCACAAACTGAAACTGCCGCTGATAGTGCGCCGCCAGCTCCGGGTTGTGCTGCAGCATCAGCAGCGTCTTCTCCAGCAGATCGTCGAAATCCAGCGAGTTCGCCGTCTTCTTCTTCGCCTCATACTTCTTCTGCGCCTCGGCGATCTCCGCGCTCAGCTCCAGGAAATGCGGATGCTTTTCCACCAGCACCTGCTCAATGCTCCGGCCCGTGTTGATCGCATAGCTGAAGACATCCGCCAGCACCTCGCCCTTCGGAAACCGCTTGTCCTTCGGGTCCATCCCGAGCTTCGCGATCACCGCGTCCAGCAGGTCCTGCTGATCCTCCCGATCCATGATCGAAAA
>JAYWEP010000016.1:0-8797 GCA_043779205.1 Chthoniobacter sp.
CGAAAAGATGAATCCGCGCGCGCACTTTCGCCTTTCGCCTTTCGCCTTTCGCCTTTTCTCTCCCGCCATGTCCCTCGCCGACCCCGCTTTCTGGATCAGCCTCCTCACCCTCACGGTGCTGGAGATCGTCCTCGGCATCGACAATATCATCTTCATCTCGATCCTCGCCGGGAAGCTCCCCGCCGCGCAGCAGGCCCGTGCGCGCATGCTCGGACTGATGATCGCCCTCGTCGCCCGCGTGGCCCTGCTGTGCTCGATTTTCTGGCTGACGAAACTCACCGGCGAACTCTTTCGCATCTTCGCCCACCCGGTCTCGGGGCGCGACCTCGTGATGCTTGGCGGCGGTCTTTTTCTGCTTTGGAAAAGCGTCCACGAAATCCATGGCAGCCTCGAGGGGGAGGATCACGCGCAGTCCGGGAAAGGCGGGGCCACGCTCGGCAGCGTGATCGCGCAGATCGTGGTCATCGACATTGTGTTCTCGATCGATTCTGTGGTCACGGCGGTGGGCCTCGCCCAGCGCATCGAGGTGATGATCGCCGCCGTGGTCCTCGCGATGGTCGTGATGCTCGCGGCCAGCGGTGCGATCAGCGCGTTTGTGAACCGCCACCCCACGATCAAGATGCTCGCGCTGTCCTTTCTGCTGCTCGTCGGTGTCGTCCTCATCGCCGACGGTTGCGGGCAGCACATCGAGAAGGGCTACATCTATTTCGCCATGGCTTTCTCCTTCGCCGTCGAGATCCTCAATATCAAAATGCGCGCCCGCCGGACGAAGCCGGTGGATCTGCGCTCGGAGTATTAGCGGGCGGCGGGGCAGACGAGGAAGACGATCTCGCCCTTGACCGCCTTGGCCGAGTAGTGCGCGAGAAGCTCCGGGCCGGTGCCGATGCGGTATTCCTCAAACTGTTTCGACAGCTCCCGCGCGACGCAAAGCGGGCGCTCGGGGAGGTGCTGCGCGCAGACGGCGAGGGTCTTGAGCAGGCGGTGCGGCGACTCGAAAAACACGCTGGTGATTTCGCGCGCGGCGGCGGCGAGCAGGTCGCGCTCGCGCCCGCCGCTTTTCACCGGGAGGAAGCCGCCGTAGAAAAACTGCCCCGCCGGAAAGCCGCTGCCGACGAGCGCCGTGAGCACCGCGCTCGGGCCCGGCAGGATGGTGTAGGGCAGCCCGCGCGCGATGCAGGCGCGGAGCAGGCGGTGGCCGGGATCGCTGATGCCGGGGAGCCCGGCGTCGGTGATGAGCGCGATGTTTTTTCCCGCGGCGAGATCTTCGATGAGTTCGGCGGTGCGCCGCGCCTCATTGTGCTCGTGGTAGCTGACGAGCGGTTTCGCGATTTGAAAATGGCGCAGAAGATTTCCCGAATGCCGCGTGTCCTCGCACGCGATGAGGTCCGCGCTTTTCAAGACCTCCAGCGCGCGGAGGGTGATGTCGCCGAGATTCCCGATGGGCGTGGGGATGAGGGTGAGCACGGGGAAAGTTGAGAGTTGGTGGTTGAGAGTTGAGAGCCGCGCCGCTCAGAAAATGGAAGGCGGCGCGCAGCCGTGATTGAGGAGATCAAGTCGTGAAATGTAACCCGTGCAATCGCTCTCGGCGCGGCGCGGCTCTCAACTCTCAACTTTCAACCCTCAACTTTCCCGCGCCTTACCAGCCTTCCGACAAATGGCTGACGATGTCTTTGGCGAGCTGCTCGGCGGCGAGGGGAAAGGCCTGGCGCTCGTCCTGGGTGGTGTCGGCGGCGATGGCGTCGGTGCCGCTGACGAAGAAGCTGGTCTGGCCAAAGGCCGCGCGGGTGAAGAGCATGGCGCCGGTGCGGCGGTCGGTCACGTCGTAGCGGCAGCGGAGGGCGAGGATGTATTCGCGGGTCAGGAGGACATTGCCGCGGACGGAGCGGGAGGGGCGGCGGATGATTTGTTCGAGATGCCCCTGGATGATGGCGTCGGCGTCGTTGTCGCGGGCGACCTGGTAGGTGCCGTCCTGCTGGAACTGCTTGATGAGGGCGTTGGCGAGGAGGACTTCGACGCGCGGGAGGAGGGTTTCGTTTTTGAAACTCGGCACGGCGACGCTGTTCACCGCGGCCATGCGCGCGGGCTTGATCGGCCCGACGTGGTAGCCCGCGCAACTGCTGAAGACGAGGGCGGCGAGAGGAAGGAGGAGGGCGAATCTCATTGCGGCGGCTTGGGCAAAGTCGGGTCCGGGTTCGCGGGGAGAGTTTCGGGCAGCGCGGGCTCGACGGCGGGCATGGGGCCGATGTTGCCGGGCGAGGTGCGGAGCTTGGGTTTGCCGGGGCCGGTGACGATTTTTTCCTCGGGCATGACCACGGGCGGGCCGACGTAATCCGGGCGCGAGGAGGTATCCACTTTGGCCTGGAGCTTCCGGCGCTGCGCGGCGCGCGCGCCGGTCTCGGTGCGCTCGGGGCCGGCGCGCAGGGTGTCTTCGCCGACGAGTTGCTTGAGTTCCTCGATGCGGGTCTTGGCCAGTTCACTCTCCGGCGAGCCGGGCTGGGATTTGATGACGTCGTTGTAGTAGATGACGGCGGCGCGGTACTGCTTGGTCTTGTCGTAAAAGCGGGCGATCTCGAGCGTGCCTTTGGCCGTGCCGGTTTCGAGGGACTTCATGTTCTCCCTGGCCTGCGGCACCTTCTCGCTCTCGGGGTAGCGGTTGATGAAGTCCTCGAAAGCCTCGCGCGCCTTGGCCGCGCCGGCGCGGTCATAGGAGCCTTCGCGGTAATTGCGGAGCTGCACGTAGCCGACCTGGTAGAGCGCGTCGTCGGCGATGGCGTCGCCGGGATACTTGTTCACCACCACCTGATAGGCCTTCATGGCCTCGGGATACTTGGTCTGTTTCTCCAGGGCCTGGCCCACATTGAACTGCGCGAGCGGCGCGTACTTACTAAAGGGTGCGCTTTTCACGATGGTCTCAAACATCGTCTGCGCGCGCGCCATGGAGGCTCCGACGGGGACGCCGAGCACCTTCTTTTTTTCGCCGTCGAGGAAGAGCTTGGCGATCTTGAACATCTGCTCGACCACGGCATCGAAGTCGCTGCCCTGCGGATATTTCGTGACGTAGGTGTTGTAGGCGTCGAAGGCTTTGTCGTTGTCGCCGTGTTTCTGCAAAAGGAGGCCGACTTTGCGTTGGGCCTTCGGCGCGAGAAGGGACAGGCCGTAGCGTTTGACGAGCGCTTTGTAGGCTTTGAAAGCGCCGCTGTCGTCGCCCGCCGCCTCGCGCTGTTCGGCGAGGTGCATCTGCTCGGCGGCGCTCCCGGCGATCTGGGTGTCGTCGCCCTCCACGGACCAGCCCTCGGAGGAGCGATAGACCACCGCCGCTTCGCTCCAGTGCAGCGGCGCGGCGCACGCGAGGAGTGTGAGCGAAAGGACGAGGGCGGTTTTCGACATAGGGCGCGCACGCTAAGCGAGCGTCGCGGGAGGCGTCAAGCGGTCGGGCGCGGATTCGCCGCGGGCGGGCGGAAATTGCCGGGCCGCCGGTTGCAGTGCGTCCGGGCCCCGCTATGGTTCGCCCGAAATTTCCCCAATGCCCCCCCCACGTTTTTTATCACTCGCGCTCCTCGCCGCCCTCCTCGCGCTCGCGTTTCCGGCGGAAAGCCGCGCGCAAATTTACGCCGACGTGACCGTGGGCGGCGGCGTCAGCGGCACTTTTCGCATCACCCTCGAACATCTGAAGACGCCGAACGCCGTGGCGAATTTCGTGGGCCTGGCCACCGGCTCGCGCGGCTGGCTGGACGCGGCCACGGGGGCGATTCGCCCGGACGGGTTTTACAATGGCGTGACCTTCCACCGCGTCATCGCCGGCTTCATGAGCCAGACGGGCTCGCGGGCGGGCGATGGCACGGATGGGCCGGGTTATGCCTTCAAAAACGAAATCGACGCCACGCTCACGCACAACGCCGCCTATGTCGTGGCCATGGCCAATAGCGGCAAAGACACCAATGGCAGCCAGTGGTATGTCACCGCCTCCGCCCAGCCCAGCCTCAATGGCGGATACACGATCTTCGGCCATGTGACCTCCGGCACCGCCGTCTGCGACGCGATCAATGCCGTGCCGACGACCGGCAGCGGCGGCAGCCCGGCGGATCGTCCGCTGACGCCCGTCACCATTCAGTCCGTCGTCATCAGCGGCCCGAGCGCCGCCGGCTTTAATGTGAACCCCGCCGGTCTGCCCCGGCTCGTCAACGCCGCGCCCGTGATGAAACACAGCGGGGCCACGTTCTCCGTCGGCTACGACCACCGCACCTTCTCGGACTACTTCGGATATCAAAGCGCCGACCTCGCCGCTTGGACGCGCTTTGCCTCCACGCCCGCCTATTTCTCGCAAGCCGCACCGACGGCCGGCGATATCGACGTCACCAGCCTCGCCGTCGGCACGAAAAACTACTTCCGCATGGGCCGCGCCGACTACGGCACCTGCGCGAATCTCTTCGTCCCCGCGAGCCTTGCCGGCAAGACGCTCTCCTTCCCGGCGATGTTCGGCTTTGTGGTCACGATCAACGCCGCCGGGACCGGCGGCACTTACACCTACACCGGCTTTGGCAGCGGCAGCGGCGCGCTGTCCACGGCCAGCTATGTGCCGCGGCCCTATTCGGGAAATCTTTTCGTCCAGTGGGTCAATGGCGTGCAGATGGCTTTCGACCGATTCGAGTACACCAGCGCCACCGGCGGCACCTTCGCCGCGCGGAGCAATGTGGGCGGCTACGAGAGCGTCGCGGGCACCTTCACCTCGACGCCATGAGGAAGTGCGGCAACCGCTGGGTGCGGCGATTTGGCACCTACTGAGCCTTCGGCACCGCCGGGTGCGCCGCCTTGTAATGCTCGCCGAGCAAATCCGCGCCGAAATCGTGATCGAAATCCCGCCACACGCTATGCACATGGTTCGCCTCATTCTGCGTGTTGTCGTATTCGAGCACGAAGCGCCCGCCCTGCACCCGGTAGTAATGCGGCTGCCCCCGGTCAAACCCGCCCGCCCACGCGAAATACAGCTTCCCCAGCCCCGCTTTTTCGATCTTCGCCCAATCCTCCGCCGCCACATCCGGGCGGCAGCGGAAAAGATATTCCTTGATCAGCTTCACCAGCATCGCGCTCTGCTCCGGCGTCATTTTGTCCTGCGCCAGCCCCTGCGGCGTGGAGTCGTTGCGGCCCGGCACATCCAGGATTTCCTTCGGCGCTTCCGCCAGGATCACCGCCTCCTTGCGCTGCTCCTCTGTCAGCGCCTTGACCAGCGTGCGCCCCAGCTCCTCCTCCACCGCCAGCACCCGCGTCCCCGTGCGCGGGCCGGTGCGGACCTCGCCCGGATTCGTGCCGAAAAAGGACGGCGTCATCGACGGTGCGGCGTCCCCGGCGGTCGTGAAATTCAGCGAGAGATGATGCCCCTCCACCCGCCAGCCCCACGGCTCCGCCCCGCCCGGCGTCCCGAAGACCGACACGAAATACCGCTCCGGGTCGCGCACCGCGCCGCCCACTTTCCCTTTCTCCATCTCCGCCAGCACCGCCTCCAGACTCATGATCGACACCGCCTTCGCATACCCCCGGTTGCTCAGCCCCGAGGCCAGCAGCGCCTGCGCGAGCAGCCGCTGCTCCTGCGTCATCTCCTTCATCTGCAGGCCCTTTCTCTCCCGCGGGATGAAGTGCCAGTTCGTCCGCTCCTCGCCCGCGAAATCGAACACCGCCTTCGCCTTCTGCTCCGCCGTCAGCGCCGAGAGGAAATTATTCGCCGCCGCCGCCATCTCCGCCGTGGCCTCATGCGCGTGCAGCGGCGCGAGGAGGAGTGAAAGGGCGAGGGTCAGGGCGAGGGGAGTTTTCATCGGATGGAAGTGTGCGGGGTAAAGCGGTTGGTGGGGAAGTTATTAGTGACCGCGAAACAAGTCGGAGATCGACCGCGGATTTCACCGAGGGCACGGATTTGGCCTTGATGAATGGGCGCAAAGGAGCCGGCCTTTTGGGCGAACAGGCGGGCCGCATGCGAGTGGCGGAAGGTCGGAAGCTCCGCTAGCTTCCGCGCGACTTTGAAAGACGCGCCGCTCCATGACGTTTTGCGAATCCTGCGCACGGCGCGGCGGCGGCTCGCGGTGCGGACTTTCCTCGCGGCGCTGGTGAAATGCGCGCTGCTCGCGGGCGCGGTGCTGGTGGGGCTCGGCGCGGTGAATCGGTGGCTGCTCGGGCGGCTGCCGATCGAGCCGCAGGTGGCGCTCGCCGCGGCGGCGGCGGTGCCGGTGCTCGCGCTGCTCGCGCTGCTCGCCGCGCTCGCGGGGAGGAAAACGCTGCCGCAAATCGCGACGCTGCTCGACCGGCTCGGCGGAACGCGCGACCGCTTTTTCACCGCGCTCGCGTTTTCCCAAGACGCCGCCGGTTCGGAGATGCGCGCGCTGGCCGTGCGCGAGTGCGCGGCGTTTGCGCGGGGCGGGGATTTCCGCCGGCTCGTCCGGGTGCGCGTGCCGCGCGAAGCGGCGTGGCTGCTGGTTCCGGCGGTCGCGCTGGCGATGCTGCAGTGGGAGGCGCGCACGGTATTCGAGGCGCGGATCGCGGAGACCAGCGCGGCGCAATCGGAGGTCGAGGACACCGCGAAGAAGCTCGAAGAACTCGCGCGGCAGACGGAGAAGGCCAATGCGGAGGCGAAGACCGGGGAGCTGGAAAAGATCGCCGGGCAGTTGAAGCGGAGCGCGGAGCAGTTGCGGGCGAAGGCGGTGAACCCGGAGGACGCGGCGAAGTCCGCGCTGCGCGAGCTTTCGGCGCTGGAGCAGATGGTGCAGGAGCTGCAGAAATCGCCCGGCGTTTCGCCCGAGGAGATGAAGGAACTCGCGAAGGCGCTGGCGGAAAATGAGGCGACGAAGGACGCGGCGGCGGCGATGAACGCGGGCGAACTCGCGAAGGCCGCGGAGGAGATGGAGAAGGCGATGCAGCAACTCGCGGAGAAAAAGGACGCACGCACGGAGCGGCAGATCCAGCAGGCGCTGGAGCAAGCGCTGAAGCGGCTCGCGGAGCGGAAGCAGTTTTCCGAGGCGATGCAAAAGCTCGCCCGGCAGATGCAGCGCGCGCAGGCGGAGAAGGGCGGCCAGTCGGGCGAAGCGATGAGGCAGCTCGCGCAGATGCTCAGGCAAATGCCGCAGGGTCAGCAGAGCAAAGGCGGACAGCAGAAAGCGCAGACGCTCCAGCAGGTGCTCGCCGCTTTGCAAAACATGAAATACGGCGAAGGCGACGGAAAACCCGGCGGCGATCCGAAGCCCGGCGACGCGAAGACGCAGGGCTTGGTGACGATGCAATCCTTTGCCCCGCCAAATCAAAACGGCGAGCCCGGCCCCGGCGATCCGAGCCAGCCAGGCGGCCAGCCCGGCAGCGAGCGCGACACCGGCACGACGGACACGCCCTTTGGCAAAGAGCGCAACGAACCCGGCAAGGAGGCACAGGCGAAACAGCTCACCGGGCGGTTCGGCGAAGGCGAATCGCTCTCGCAATTCCTGCCGTCCGCGGGCGACGCCTCGAAGTCCAACCGCCGCTACAAGGAACTCTACGACGCGATGGCACCCGCGGCGGAAGAGGCCGCGCAGCAGGAAAACATTCCGCTCGGCTCGCGCTTTTTCATCAAGCGCTACTTCGAGTCGATCCGGCCGAAGGAATAGAACTCGAGGGCGTCTAAAAAAGCGCGCTGCTTTAGGGGGAAGCTGCCAGCTTCCCCTACAGCAGCGTTTGCTTTTTTGGACGCTCTCTCAGGTTTCAGGTTTCAGGTTTCAGGTTTCACGTCTATCACCCCTGCCATGAGCGACCGCCCGAATCTCGAAACCAAAGTCGAACAATTCAAAGCCGGCTTCATCCGCGTCCGTGATGAGATGGCGAAGATGATGGTCGGGCAGCAGGCGGTCGTGGAGGGCGTGCTCACGGCCTTCTTCGCCGGCGGCCACGTCCTGCTCGAAGGCGTGCCGGGACTCGGCAAAACCATGCTCGTCCGCACGCTCGCCGACGCCGTGAATTTGAAATTCTCGCGCGTGCAATTCACGCCGGACCTCATGCCTGCGGACATCGTGGGCACGAACATGATCGCCGAGGACGAGCGCGGGCGGAAGTCGTTCCAGTTCCAGCCGGGACCGGTCTTCGCCAACATCCTGCTCGCCGACGAAATCAACCGCGCCACGCCGAAGACGCAGAGCGCGCTGCTCGAGGCGATGCAGGAGCATCACGTCACCGTCGGCGGCACGCAGCATCCCATCGAGCAGCCCTTCCTCGTCCTCGCGACGCAAAACCCGCTGGAAATGGAAGGCACCTATCCGCTGCCCGAGGCGCAGCTCGACCGTTTCTTTTTCAAACTCAAAGTCGCCTTCCCGACCGCGGACGACCTGCACACCATCCTCGACCGCACGACCGCGAACGAGCGCCCGACGGTTTCCAAAGTCCTGCACGATCCGCAGGAAGTGATCGCCATGCGCGAGGTCGTCCGGCAGGTGCCGCTCGCCAAGGAAGTCCAGGCGCACGCCATCGACCTCGTGCTTTGCACGCATCCCGCTGACCGGCACGCCTCGCCGCTCGCGAAAAAATACGTGCGCTACGGCGCGAGTCCGCGCGGCGCGCAGGCGCTCATCCTCGCGGGGAAAATCTACGCGCTGCTCGATGGCCGCTACCACGTCGCTCGCGCCGACATCGACAAAGCCGCGCCCGACGCGCTGAGGCACCGCATCATCCTGAACTTCGAGGGCGAGGCCGAAGGCACCAGCACCGATGAGGTGATCGCGGAGATTTTGCGACAGAACGCGGGATAGAGCAGGTGCCAAAAATGGTTTCCGGCGCCGCGCCGCTGTAGGGGAAG